>DATEPP010000428.1:0-26296 GCA_035273165.1 Gemmatimonadaceae bacterium | reverse complement strand
CGTCCCACTTTTGAACTGACAGCTATCGCAGTCGACCGCGATATCTGTCAGCCTAGGGGCTAGAAGAGGCGACTGAGAAGAGGCGACTGAGAAGAGGCGACTGAGAAGAGGCGACTGAGAAACGGCGACTGAGAAACGGCGACTGAGAAGAAGCGTACTCGCCCGCGTCCCGCACCCCGCCACCTCAGAACTCCACCTGCGCTCCCAGCTCGACCACGCGGTTCGGCGGGATGCCGAAGAACTCCGTGGCGGAGCGGGCGTTGCGCGTCATCACCACGAAGAGCCGCTTCCGCCAGCGCGCGAGACGCATCGGGCGAGGGGCGCCTTCTGCGGGCGCGGGCGCGCGACGGATGCCTGGTTGCGGCGACGACTCGCGCCCGCGCCGCTCGCGATCGGCGATGATGATCTGCTCACGACCCAGATAGAACGTCGTGTCGAGCGCACGCGCGCGGAGTCCCTGTGCTTTCGCGATCGTCAACACCTCGGGCACGTCCGGAGTTTCCATGAACCCGTATCGCGCCGTGACACGATAGAAGCCCTGCTCGAGCCGCTCGACGGTCACGCGTTCGTCCTCAGGCACCTCAGGCACCTCGTCCGAGAGGATCGACATCAGTACCACCTGCTCGTGCAGCACCTTGTTGTGCTTGAGATGATGCAGTAGCACCACCGGCACTCCTTCCGCGGAGGACGTCATGAAGACGGCCGTCCCACTGACGCGCGGCGGCTTGCGTCGTTCGACGTCATCGAGGAAGAGACTCAACGGCAGAGAACCGGCGTGCAGAATCTCGTTCAGCATCATGCGGCCCTTCTTCCAGGTGCTCATGAGCGTGAACACTGCCACGGCGATCGCGATCGGTACCCAACCGCCGTGCTCGAACTTGATCGCGTTCGCGGCGAGCAGGGAAAGGTCGACGAAGAGGAAGGCCACCGTGAGCATCCCGATGTGGAGCAGCGACCAGTTCCACCGCGACCGAGCGACGACGTAAAACAGAATCGAAGTGATCGCCATCGTGCCCGTCACCGCAATGCCGTAGGCGGCGCCGAGTGCGGTCGAGTTGCGGAAGGCCACCACCAGCAGCAGACAACCCACCATCAACGCGTTGTTGATCTCCGGGATGTAGATCTGGCCCGCCTCGGAGTGCGACGTATGCACGATCGTGACTCGAGGCGAATATCCCAGCTGTACACTCTGCTGCGTGAGCGAGAACGCGCCGGAGATCAGTGCCTGCGACGCGATGACAGCCGCGATCGTCGCGATCACCACCAGCGGCCAGAGCATGGCGCTCGGCGCAAGTTGAAAAAATGGATTCGACGCGGCCGATGGATCCCGCAGAACGAGCGCGCCCTGTCCGAAATAGTTCAGCAGAAGAGCCGGGAAGACGAGACCGAACCACGCCAATCGAATCGGTCGCTTGCCGAAGTGGCCCATGTCGGCGTAGAGCGCCTCCGCGCCCGTGACGGCGAGCACCACGGCGCCCAGGACGAGGAAGCCAGTCTTCCCGTTCGTGACGAAGAACTGCAATCCATACCAGGGATTGAGGGCGAACAAAACGCGTGGCTCGCGCGCAATCTCCCTGGCACCAAGGACGCCGATGGTGAGGAACCAGAGCGCCATCATCGGCCCGAACGTCCCACCGATACGCTTGGTGCCGAACCGCTGAAAGACGAAAAGCGCAAGCAGGACGGCGAGCGCCAGTACCACCGTAATCGATTCGGACAGGTGAGGATGCACCACTTGGATGCCCTCGACCGCGCCAAGCACCGATATCGCGGGGGTGATCATCCCGTCGCCATAGAGGAGTGCGGCGCCGAAGAGCCCCAACGAGATGAGGAGGATGCGGCGCCGCCGGTCGGCCGCTCGGCGCTCCTGCTGCAGAAGGAGCGCGAGCAGGGCGAGGATGCCGCCCTCACCGCGGTTGTCGGCGCGCATGATGAAGACGATGTACTTGATGCTCACCACGAAGATCAGCAACCACACGATCAGCGACAGCACGCCATACACGTTCAGCTGCGACGCCTCGAGTCCGTACTCCGGATCGAAGCACTGACGCAGGGCGTAGAGTGGGCTCGTCCCGATGTCGCCGAAGACGATACCGAGCGCGATGAGCGAGAGGCCGGCGAGTCGGCGGCCTGTCGGCTTGGCTTCGGGCCCTGGCCGGTGACGCCGGACGGCCGCGAAAAATCCGCTGCCACCTGGCGGAGGCTCTTTCATCGCGACGGGAGGGGAAGCCTCCTGCCCTGTTTTGGCGGAGGCCTCAGTGGCAGCGTGATCGCCGCCATTTCGAAGGGGTTCTGCAGTCATCGAGTATGGCGGGTCTTCCCGCCGGTCCGTCGCAATCAGACTGGAGTTTGGATTGAGCTCCGGTAGACTGCAACGCAAAAATGGGTCACGCACGAGTGGCGTGACCCAAGACCCAATCTAGCGGGGTGGTGAGGCCGGTAAAGCCGCAGCTCTCCTTACGGTTGCTGGGCTTCGCCCCCGCCCCCAGTTCCAGCCGCCCCCGGCCCACTCGACGCTTTTCCGGTGCCGGCGTCTTCCTGTGTCAGCCGCTCGATCTCCGAGGCGGCCCGCTTGAGGATCTCGCTGATCCGTGTGATACGCTCGCGATCGTTCGGCGCACGGGAGGCGACATAGAAGGTCGCACGACCGAGGTTGCCGAATGCGCGCTTGAGGTCAGCCATCGGGGCGTCGAAGAACCCTTCGACGAACTTCGCAATCCGCTCGAAGATGTCATCTACGGTCGCGCTGTGTTCCTCGAGATGCTTTCGCCCCTCGTCTGTGATCTCGTAGATCTTCCGACCACCTTCTTCCGGCATGGCCCGCGCGTAGCCGAGATCCTCGAGCATCGTGAGCGTAGGGTACACGGTTCCGGGGCTCGGCGCGTACGCGCCCCCGAAGCGATCCTCCAGCTCCTTGATGATCTCGTAGCCGTGTCGCGGCTTCTCCGCTAACAGCCGGAGTATCACGTACTTGAGGTCACCCTGCTCGAAGACGCGGCCAGCGCGCGCTTTCCAGCCGCGGCCACGTGGCCCACCACCGGGTCCCCAGAATTCATTCATGAAGCCCTCGAATCCCCATCGACCGCGCTGGTGCCCTGCGCCAGACCGGCCGCATCCACGGCCGAGCTCACCCAGATCGAAGTACGCGCCGAACATAGATCTCTCCTGTGCGATATACTAAAGATATATCTTGAGTGGGAAGTACGATATATCACGATATATATCGGCGCAAGACCGGCCTGTCGGCCTGCTCGGCACGCGTGAACAAACGAGGCACATGCCTTGCCCCGTCACCGGCGGTGGGCTGCAAGGGGTGTCGCTTCTGGGTGGAGGCGCGGGCAGCCCCAGCATCGGAGAGGATGACAATGGGCGACGATCTCACGAAAGACGGGATGAAGAACCAGGGCGAAGGGCTCGTGGATCAGGCGAAGGGCCGCGTTCGCAACACGGTCGGCGGGATGACCGGCGACACCAGCGAGCAGCTCAAGGGGAAGGCCGAGGAGTTGAAGGGCAAAGCTCAGCGCAAGATCGGCGAAAAGCAGGTCGACGTCGACAACTAATAAGTGCAGTCCATAGCTATCAGTCCATGGCTATGGACTGATAGCTATGGACTGAGCTATCGGGTCGCGACGAAGGGTCCCGAGATCCGCGGGCCGCGGCCGTCGCCCAGCTTTTTGCGCAGACGCTTGGCGGTGTACATCGTGGTGTCGGCCCGGGTGAGCAGGTCCTCGGGAGTCATCTGGCCATGCTCGTCTGGCTGAGCGAGGCCGACGCTCACCGAGAGTGGCAGATCCTTTCGAGTTGCCAGGGTGACGAGCGGCTCCCGCCACCGCGAAGTCCAGCTTTCCGGGGCGGCATCGGCCGGCGCCGTCGCGAGCACCGCGAACTCGTCGCCTCCGACACGCGCGACGATATCGGTGGAGCGGAATGCCTGTCGGAGCACGGCCGCCAGCTCCATCAGTGCGCGGTCCCCCGCCCAGTGGCCGAAGGTGTCGTTGATGATCTTCAGCTCGTCGACGTCGAAGAAGATCTGCCAGATCGTCTTTGGCTCGGCCACCTTGAGCAACGTCGCGGCCCGCGTGACATAGCCGCGCCGATTGTACAGTCCTGTGAGCTCGTCGGTGAAGGCAGCGGCACGGAGCGAAGACGTCAACCGATGACGCTCCGCGGCAACGAGCAGCACGCGCAGCAAGCCAGGTGTATCGAGTTGGGCGGACGTGACGCAGTCTTCGGCGCCGAGCCGGATCGCGCTCAGGAAGAGCGCCTCCTCGAACCATGGTACGACCACGATCGTCGCAGCCTCGGGGACCGCGCGACGCGCCGTCATCATCGCCATTCCCAGCTCGACCGCCGCGCCTAACGCGATGACGACGACATCGGGTGCCGTCCACGCGGCGCGGGCCAGCTCGCCCGCCGTCTCGTCAGGCGCGACCGCTGGTACGAGCTCCACGGCTCTCACGTCCCGCAAGAGCACGCGCAGCTCGTTGGCGACACCGTCCGATCCGTGATCGACGATGGCGACGCGTAAGCGAACTGGGTGAGCGTTGGGTGCGATCATGCGGCGAAGGGCGAAACGATCGGCTTCGAGCCGGACTGCGGCGTCGCAGGAGCCGTCGGCGGGAAGGCGATGGGAGCCGGTAACGACTGTACGATGCGCGCGAATCGATCCAGCACATCCGGGTCGAAAACACGACCTCGATCGGCGCGCATTGCCTCGAGCGCCTGTTCCGGTGAGTATGCGGCGCGATACGGGCGGTGTGTCGTTAGGGCGTCATACACGTCCGCGACGCAGAGGATCCGCGCGCTGATCGGAATGGCCTGCTCGGACAATCCGTCCGGGTAGCCCGCACCGTCCCAACGCTCGTGATGATGACGGATCATCGGTAGCACGTCCCACGGAAACTCGACGTCCTTGAGGAGGTCGGCGCCCGCGGACGCATGGCGTTCGATGATCGCGCGCTCGTCGGGGGTGAGCGGAGCCGCCTTGTTCAGAATATCCGACGGAACCACGATCTTTCCGACGTCGTGGAGCATCGCGCCGATGCGCATCCAGAAGAGCATCTGGGCGTCGAAGCCGAGCTCCTTGCCCATGGCGCAGGTATAGTCGGCGACGCGTTCGCAGTGGCCGAGCGTGTACCGGTCCTTCGACTCGATCGACTGGCCCCACTGCCTGACGACGTCGAGGAAGCGGCGCTCGAGACGGTCGATGCGGCGTCGCACGTCGGCGATGTCGCGCTGGACGCGAAGTGTCGTGAAGAGACGATGGCTGGCGTTGAGCGACTGCAGCGCGTCGCGGTTGCGGCGGAGCGTCGTGTAGAGCTCCGCCTGTTCGCGGGCGCTTTCGGCGGCGAGCAGAAGATCCTCGCGCCGCAACGCACTCTCGAATGCGACGCGAAGGTATTCCTCGGCCTCCTCGGTTCGCCCCAGTTCGCGCGCGATGACGCCGCAGTGCTTGTACACCTCGCTGAGCACGCGGACGTCGTTCAGCGGCCGCGCCTCTTGCAGGACGCGCTCGCAGACAACCTGGGCGTCGACGTAATCGCCGCGCGCGATGCGCATCGCCGCGCGATTGACCTCGACCATGAGGGCGGTGCTGGCGTCGCCGCAGACCTCGCACAGCGCGAGCGCCTCGCGATAGGTGTTCTCGGCATCGTCCCAACGCGTGAGATCGGCGTAGGCGAGACCGATATCGTTGAGCAAGTTTGCAACGTAGTGGTCGAGTCCGAGCGCCCGGTATCCGGCGAGGCTCGTCCGGTAGTGGCGGAGCGCGCGGGGGACGTCGCCGCGCATGCTGGCGATGACGCCGAGATTCTGCTCGACCATCGCGACGAGTCGTGCGTCGCCGGCGAGCTGCGCCATCGATCCCGCCTCGACGTACAGCGCTTCGGCCTCATCGAGCTGACCGCGCTGCCAGTGGCTGATGGCGATGATGTTCTTCGCGTTCGCGACGGCTGCCGAGTCGCCGCGCAGCTCCGCGACTACCAGCGCCGCCGTCACGCAATCGAGACCGGCCTCGAGGTCACCATCGTCGAGGTAGAGCCGGCCGATGCGACGCAGGATCATCGACGCTTCCTCGGCGTCGGTATCCGATCGCAGGAGGTAGAGCGCGCTCTCGTAGCGTCGCCGCGCCAGCTCACGCTGGCCGGCGCGCTCGGCGCGATGGGCTTCGTCGAGAAGCGTGCCGACGGCGGTCGCGTGGCGTCCGCGCGCGGATCGACGCGGGGCGCTCGTTGGACGCATCAGCGAAGTTCCCAGTCGCGGGACCAATGGCCGCCGGAGACGGAATCACTCACCGCCGACGCGACCGTGTAGCCCGAGAAGTGGTGGACAGAGAGAATCGCGTTGTGCGCGCGCACGTCGATCTGAACCGGGAGGATCTCGATGACGTGTGCGTTGCCGGTGACTGGGTCAGTGGCGAGGCTATCCTCGGCGAAATAGCCGGCGAAGAGTCGAGGAACGGGTCGCGACCCAGGCCCGAGGAGCAGGCCATGGAGCGATTGCGTGAGCTGGATCGGCTGCGCGAAGTGCAGGCCGTGCGGCTCGAACCGGTAGGCGAGTGGAGCACCGCGCTGAGCGAAGACGGTGATGTGCGTCGGAGCGGCGACCGCGCCCGGCGGGATGGTGATCGTTAGGCCCGTCGACGGATTACGGACGGTGGTACCGCGCGCATCGACGTCGAAGCTCCAACTTACCTCGCGTGTCAGCGGCTGCTGGCGACGCACTGGTTGGACGGCCGCGCCACCCGGCGCCTCGACGACGCCTAACGGTGGAGCACCCGGCACCGAGGGTGACACGAGCAGCGCCTGCTCGCCGCCGCACGCGACGACGATCGCGGCCGCGGTGATGATCGCTAGCTGTGAGATGGTCAGGCGCTTCGACTTCATCTGATCTCCGGCGATCAAGTAACGGCCCGTCGGGGGAGCCGAATCAACTCGCATGAAGCGAACACAAGAGGAGATAACCTTCCGTACCGATTGTGGGCCGTGATGCGAGTCACGGCGGTTTAGAAGTAACAAAACCTCGAAAGCTGTCGTTGCGCGCTCGTCAGGCAGCGGCCTGTTTGACCTCGGGCCGTCTGCCCGCGGCGGCGGCGAAGCCCTGGAAGCTCGGCACGAGGCGCTCGAAGATCGGGAAGAGTGACGGATCAAAAGCACCAACCATGTCCACGCGCATCATCCGTAACGCTTCCTCCGGCGAGAACGCCGGCCGGTAGGGGCGATCGGTCGTGAGCGCGTCGAAGACGTCGGCGAGGGCGAGCACGCGAGCGTGGAGCGGGATCTCCTCACCCGTTAGGCGGTCCGGATATCCTTTGCCGTCCCAGCGCTCGTGGTGACTGCGGACCATCGGCAGCACATCCCACGGGAACTCCACGTCCTTGAGGAGCTCGACCCCGGCAACGGGATGACTCTCCATCAGCGCGCGCTCTTCCGGCGTCAGCTTGCCGGGCTTGTTGAGCACGTCGGTCGGCACGTTGATCTTACCCACGTCGTGGAGCAGCGCGCCGATGCGGAACCAGAAGAGGGCGCCCTCGTTCGGATCGACGGCACGGAAGATCGCGCAGGCGTAGTCGGCGACGCGCTCGCAGTGACCGAGCGTGTACGGGTCTTTCGATTCGATCGACCGCGCCCAGGCGCTGACGATGTCGTAGAATCGCTGCTCGAGCCCACGCATCCGGCGCGTGACGTCGGCGATGTCGCGCTGGGCACGCAGCTGGCCGAAGAGCCGGTGCGACGTGTTGAGCGCCTGGAGCGTCTCGCGCTCGCGTCGCATCGCCGAATAGAGCTCGGCCTGTTCGCGCGCGACTTCAGCGGCGAGCAGCAGATCTTCGCGGGTCGTAGCCGACGAGAACGCCTCGCGCAAGAAGCCTTCGGCGACATCGAACGAGCCGGAGTCGCGCGCGACGATCCCGAGATTCTTTTGCGTTTCCGAGATCGCGCGAAGGTCATTCAGTGGCTGCGCGCGCCGCAGGACACGCTCGGAGATGACTTTCGCATCCGCTAAACGTCCGCGGGCGATGAGGGTCTCGGCGCGGTTCACCTCGATCATGAGGCTGGTGCGTACGTCCCCACAGGCCGCGCACATGGCGAGCGCTTCGAGATAGGTACGCTCGGCGTCCTGCCACTGGCCGAGCCGTGCGTGCGCCATGCCCACGTTGTTGAGCACGTTGCCCAACTGGTCGTCCAGGCCGAGCTCGCGATAGCCAGAGAGGCTTGTTTGATAGTGCGCGATAGCGGCCGTGAGGTCGCCGCGCACATTGGCGATCGTACCGAGATTCTGCTCGACCATCGCGGCGAGCTTGACGTCTCCGACTTCACGCGCTTCGACGCCAGCCTGAGTGTACAGCCGTTGCGCGTCGTCGAGACGGCCACGCAGCCAGTAGCCGCCGGCCAGTGCATTGGTGGTGCGGGCGAGTGCGGATGCGTCGCCAGTCGCCTCCGCGACCGCTCGCGCAACCTCGAGACAATCCTCACCAGCCGAGAACTCACCGTCCTCGAAGTAGAGATGCCCGATGTTGCGAAAGATGGTTGCCGCTTCCGGCGCCTGTTCGCGTGATCGCAACAGATAGAGCGCGCTCTCGAATCGGCGGCGCGCCAGCTCACGATGGCCGGACGCCGCAGCAACCCGGGCCTCTTCCATGAGCCCATGGGCAAGGCTGCCCTGAGGCAACGACGCCGCCTCTTTCGAGGCGGCGTCGCGCTTGCTCTCAGCGTCGTGCGGCGTTCGGGACATTGCCTTTAAAAGCCCCCGAACCCGCCATTGTCGCACATCGCGATCGTGTATCCAGAGAAGTGTCGGATCTGGAAGCTGAGCAGACCACCACCGGTCACGGTCGGCTCCAGCTCGTTGACGGTCGCACTCCCCGTCTTGGGATCGTATTGCAGCGTCGAGGCGGAGTAGTACGCGCCCTTCGCGGTCTTGCTCGAACCGAGCAGGCCGCTGAGGAGCGAACCGATGAGCGAGTTGTCGGAGACGTCCTGCGTCACGACAACGGGCAGAGCGAACTGCAGCCCTTCCGGCGCAAACTGATAGTTGTAGACGTTGCCCGCCTTGACCGTGACGGTGATGTGCACCTTCTGCGACAACGCGCCCGGCGGGACCGAGATCGAGAGACCTGCCGCACGATTGGCGGAGATCACGCCGCCGGGGCCGGCGTCGAACGACCAGACGACGTCCTGTGACAGTGCGGTCGGCCGCTCGACGAGGGTGACGACGATGTTGAGCAACTTGCTCACGGTGCCGATGACACCACCGAGCAAGCCGCCGAGCAGACTATTGGACTGCTGCGTCGGAACCGGACTCGCCGCCTGCGGCGCGCTCGGCATGCGGTCCGAGCATCCAACTGCAAGAGCGCTGAGCAACAGCGCGGCGCTTGCCACTCCAAGAAGACGTTTCTTCATCGAAAATCTCCAGAATGCGCCGGGCCCATGCCCCGCGTGCCGCGTCAGACGCGACAGTTTCCTTGTCGATGTCAATAAGAGCGCGCGGAGCGTTGGACGCTGTACCGGCCGACCGCGTTCCTGCGCGTGGAGTTGGAGATACCGGTTGGAGAGAGGGCGCGCATGTGATGCACGTCACGCCAGCGTTGCGACGCGGGGCGCGTCTGTCGAGAAACGCGACAGATCGGCAAGAGTGACCGCGCCGATCCGTCGCCGCGACTGCCTAACGCTGCCTAACGAATTATCCGATCGGCGGCCGGCATCGCCGGCCGCCGCGCTTATTCATAGCGAAGCGCGATGATCGGATCGAGGGAGGCAGCGCGACGCGCCGGCCAGACGCCGAACAGTACGCCGACGAGGGCCGAGAAGGCGAACGCGAGACCCACCGCTGACGGTGAGACCTGGGTGTTCCAGCCCGCCGTGCGGCTCATCACCGTTGCCCCGGTGGCGCCAAGGAGGATCCCGACGATTCCGCCGAGGCAGCAGAGCACAACGGCCTCGATGAGGAACTGGAGAAGAATGTTGCGACGCGTGGCGCCAAGCGCCTTTCGGACCCCGATCTCGCGCGTGCGCTCGGTGACGGACACCAGCATGATGTTCATGATACCGATGCCGCCGACGAGCAGACTGACCGCGGCGATGCCCGACAGCAGGAAGGTGAAGACCTGCGTCGTCTCGCCAAGCGTGTTCAGAAAGTCCGCCTGGCTGCGGATCTGGAAATCGTCCGGGCGCCCCTGCCGGAGACGGTGCTCGCGGCGAAGCACACGCTGAATATCCGCCATCGCTTCGGGGATCTTGTCCTCCGTCTCGGCGAGGACGCTGATCGATCGCAACCGGTCGCTGCCGATCACACGGAAACGCGCCGTATTGATCGGGATCAGAATCTGATCATCGGGATTGCCGAATGGCGTGGCCTGACCCTTCGACTCGAGGATGCCGACGACGGTGAACTGGATGCCGCGGATTCGAATGTTCTCATTGAGAAGCGCATCCGGCGAGTCGAGCCCCATGTTCGTGGCGACAGTAGGACCGATGACGGCGACACGCTGCCGACCCTCGTCTTCCGCACTCGTGAACATGCGGCCGGAATGGAGCGCGTACTTGCGCACCTCGAGGTAGTTGGCCGAGGTCCCGACGACCTGCGTGTTCGCGTTCTTGTTTCCCCACTGCACCTGGAGACTGCGATTCATCTCCGGCTGCACGGCGAGGAGCGATGTGGCGCGCTCGTCGAGCGCTTTCGCGTCGTCCATCGTGAGCTTGGCCTGTGCATCGGCGATGGCGACGCCGAAGCCACGCTGCTGACCCGGATTGATGGTGAGCAGCGTTGTGCCGAGCGCGGCGATGCGATCCTTGACCGCTGCCTGAGCACCGCTGCCGAGCGCGATCATCGCAATGACGGCCGCGACACCGATGACGATGCCGAGCATCGTGAGAACGGAGCGGAGCTTGTTCGCGCGCAGGGCGCTGAGCGCGACGGTGATCGTTTCGCCGAAGAGCATGTCGATGGTACTCCGCCGTTACCGCGCGCCGCCGCGTGGAGCGGCTCCGCCGCCTCCCCCCGGGCGGCCGCCACCACCCGGACCAGCGTTAGGCGTCAGCCCGGGGACGCCCATGCCCTGGCGTATGCGGTCGTTCTGCTGCTGGCGCTGCGCCTGCAGGGCGAGCGACGTGAGGAGCGCAACTCGCTCGCCCTCTTTCACGCCGCTCACGACTTCGGTGTAGTCGAAGTTCGCGGAGCCAAGCATCACGACGCGCGCATGATATGTCTTCTTCGCGCTGTCGGCGACAAAGACGAGGCCGGGCCGGGTGCGGCGAGTCACAGCGCCCGTCTCTGGCGTCGAGAGCTGCAGATTGCCGCCCCGGACACCGGCCTGTGGCTGCTGGCCACCACGAGTGGCGCCGCGCTGGCCAGAGCCGCCGGGATTCATTCCTCCGCCGGCCATGCCGCCGCCGTTGGCCTGCATCTCCTTGCGCCGGCACGCGCCGGCAACGCGCATGTCGATCCCCGCGCTGGCGTACAGCTTCTCGCTCTGCTCGCGCATCGCCGGGAAGTCGATCTCACCAGATCGCGCCTTGTTGCGCAGGTCATCGAGCTTCTTCTGCAGATCCGGCTTCTTTGTGAGCGCTGCCTTGACGTCGGCGCACTGCTTGTCGGTGACTTCGATCTGCTGCCGGTCCTGGCCGAAGCCCTGCTGCGGCTGCTGAGCGCCTTGGGAGGCGAGTGTGACCTCGCCCGACGACGTCGAGGCGACCTGCATCGCGCTGCCGCCGGCGGCCGCGTCGGAGCGCGCCCGACCGAAGCCGTTCTGCATCTGGGCGCGCACCTCGGCGGTGACGCTGTCCGGATTGAGTCCGAGCATCTGGCCGGTGGCGGCCGCCTCGCGCACGTTCTTGACGGCGTCGTTAGGTACGGCGAGGACGTCGTTGATCTGGTCGACGAGCACCGCGACCTCGCCGTTCATTCCCGGCTTGAGCAAGCTCTCACTGTTGTCGAGCGTGACGAGCACGGGAAACATCGTCACGTTCTGCTGGATGGTCGCGCTCGGCTCGATCTTCTCCACGACGCCCTGAAAGCGGCGGTCGGGGAAGGCATCGACGGTGACGCTCGCGGTCTGGCCGGGGCGCACCTGTCCGATGTCGGTCTCGTTGAAGAGTGCCCGCACGCGGACGCGGCCGAGGTCAGCCATCGTGAGCAGGGTCGTGCCACCGGTCGCGGAGCTCGTAGCCGAGGTGATGACCTGGCCTAACGAGACCGTTTTCGTGAGGATCGTCCCGGCCGTGGGGGCGGTGACGGTTGCGTCCTCGAGGCGCTGCTTCGCGAGATCGAGGTTGGCCGCGGACCGAATCACCGCGGCCTTGGAGTTCTCGAGGTCGAGCGAAGCGTTCTCGTACTCCTGCGAGGTGATGACACGCGCCTTGAACAGCTCGTCGTTGCGCTTCTTCTGCTGCTCGGAGACCTGCAGCTTCGCCTGCGACGCCCTGAGATCGGCTTCGGCCTGGTTGTACTGATTCTGCACGTCGCGGGTATCGATCTGCACGAGGAGATCGCCCGGCTTCACGAGCGTTCCCGTCTCGACCGGCATCTTCGTGATGAGGCCCGATGCCTTCGACTTGACCTCGACGACGTTGATCGGCTCGACCGCGCCAGTGGCTTCAGCGTCGATCACGATCGTGCGACGCGTCACGGCCGCGGTCTGCACGAAGGGTGCTTTATCCTTGCCTCCGCTACACGCGGCCGCGGCGACGCCAGCGGCCAGCGCCAGCGCGAAAGTTTGCTTCACGAGATGGTCTCCAGGTGGGGTAGAGCTTCCCGGATAATACGCGGGACGGCGCGGATGTGCTGAGACCTGGTGACTGGTGGCTAGTGGTTGGTGACTGGTAGCTGTCGGTTGCCAGTCACCAGCCACCAATCACTATTGCAAGTCCCTTCCGATGATCGCCTCGATCTGGGCGCGCGCGAGCCTGTAGTCCTGACGAGCCTGAATGAGCGCGGCGCGCTGCTGATTGAGTGTCGTCTGCGAGGTCAGGAGGTCGAGGAGTGTCGAGGCGCCGAGCGTATAACGCTGCTGCTGCACGCGCAGATCTTCCTCGGCCGAGGCGACGGAGGCCTGTTGGATCTGGATCCGCTCCTGAGCAGCCCGGAGCGACGCAAGCTGCTGCGTGAGGCTCTGCTGCGCCGCGAGCCGGGCATCGCGCAAGGTAGCGTCGGCGTTGATCTGAGAGACCTTCGCCTGCGTGAGCGCGTACTCACGTTGCCAGTTGTTGAAGAGCGGGTACGACAGGCTGAACGAGTAGGTGTTGACGTACGGGTACAGCCGGGTGTCGGTCACGCTCGTGCCATACGGTGCATAACCGCTGCCGCCGCGAGAGAAGCTGAGATCGAGTGTCGGCAGGTATACCGACTTGGCGGTGCGCACGGCCGCCTTGGCGGCGGTGAACTGCGCCGCCGCAACCTCCACGGCCGGACCGCGCTGGGCGTACTGCACGAGTGCCGCGCTGTCGACTGCAGTCAAGGGCTGCTCGAGCGTATCGCTCGACGCTGCCGTCACGAGATAGGGGGCGGCGACGAGACGTGTCAGGGCGGCGCTCGCGACGCGGAGATTGTTCTGCGCGGTCAACAGCGCGAGACGCGCATTGCCGACTTCGATCACCGTGCGCAGCGAGTCGGAGAGCGTCGCGGCGCCGGCACGAACGCGCGCTGACGCGGCCTGCATGTCCACCTGCGCCTGATCGAGCTGCGCGAGGGCGGCCACTTCGGATTCACGCGCGGCGAGGATGGCGTAGTACTGCGTCTTGACCTGCAGCGCCAGGTTGAACTGCTGCGCGACGTCGTTCGCTTCGGCGGAGCTCACATCCGCCTTGGATTGCGTGATCTGGAAGAAGCGCTGGCCGCCGTCGAAGAGTCGAAGTGAACCGCGAAGCCCGGTCGAATAGGACCAGGAATGCGGCGGCGTGAACGGCACGATGGTGCCCTGTGGTCCGATACGGCTTCCGGTCTGCTGCGTCTGACCGGCGCTGATGCTCGCGTTAGGCAGGAAGGCGGCGTAGGCCTGCCGCACGCTGGCGTTGGCGAGGCGAATCTGCCCGTGCGCCTGCACGGCCGACGGCGCATTGGCCTGCGCGAGCTCGATGGCGCGCTCGAGCTCGATGGGATGGAAGGCCGTATCACTGTCGATCGAGAGCCGGCGGACCGTGTCGCGCGCGGCGACCGGTCGCACCGAAGCCTGGGCGCGGGTGGTGGCCTGCGCAGAAATCCCCCGCACGAGGCAGGGGATCGCGACCAGCGTGATAAGTATCTTCTTCATTTCTTCTGCTCCAAAGTGCGTTGCGTCTCGCTGCGACGCAGGCTGTCCTCGTGTTCCCGCGTGCGACGCAGCTGCTCGCGGCGCACCGAGTCTTCGCGAACGCGGGTCTCGAACTTTGTCCGCTGCTCGGGCGTGAAGATACGGAAGAACTGCGTCCGCGTATTGGCTCGCACCGTATCGAGCACCAGCTTGACCGGCTTGAGGATCGAGTCCACGCGACGGTTCTTCTCGTCGATGACGGAGTCCATGGCGGCGCGCTGCGCCGGTGTCAGCTCGAGATCGT
Source organism: Gemmatimonadaceae bacterium (assembly GCA_035273165.1). Classification (GTDB taxonomy): domain Bacteria; phylum Gemmatimonadota; class Gemmatimonadetes; order Gemmatimonadales; family Gemmatimonadaceae; genus AG2. Next base: position 11,771 of record DATEPP010000428.1, on the reverse strand, counting down.
CATACATGGTCTGACGCGCCGCCCACGAGTGCTCCTTGCCATCCCGCAGCATGGAGCGCGCGGAGAATCCGAGCACGCCGCCGACGAGCACGGCGCCGAGAAGGAACATGAGTGCCTGCTGCTTCGAGCGCTGCATTTAAGGTCTCCCGTTACTGCGTTCCTTGTGTCCAACGACGTCGCGGAGCGACGCTTCCCGATCGCCTTCGAGCGTCGGCCGAATCACCGTCTCGACGGGCACGGGACTCGGTGTGAGGATATTCTCATACGCGGTCTCCGTCTCCACTTGGTGGGCACGGAACATGGCGACGCTCGCCGCGAGGACGAGCACGGCGGCGGCAACGAGCGCGGGACGTACCCACCGGTCGAGCTCCGCCCACCATCCGAGATCGACCTCGGTGATGCGGCCCATGATGCGGGCCTCGAGATCGTTCCAGTACGGCTCACCGACAGGCGCGGCGTAGATCGCGCGCAGCGTGCGCGCCACCTCCGGATCCTCGCCCTCGTTATGCGTTGTGAGCTTCGTCATATGTCGCTCCGAACATCCCTCAGCAGACGGCGCAGTGCCGCTCGTGCATGGTGCAGATCCGATCGTGCTGTCCCCTCGGGGATGCCGAGCATCGAGCCGATCTCGCCGTGTGTGAATCCTTCGACATCGTGCAGGACGATCACCGAGCGCTGGCGATCCGTGAGGCGGGTGAGCGCCTGGCTCAACCGCCGCCGCAGCTCGTCCGCTTCACCCGGATCCCGAAACGGGGCCGGCGACGACTCCGACAGCTCGTCGGCGTCGCGGACCTTACGGCGCCGGACGAGATCCAGCGACGCGTTGGCCATGATACGGTAGAGCCACGCCCCAAACGGCTGATCGGGAAGAAAACGATCCAGCGCGCGGAAGGCGTGAAGAAACCCCTCCTGGACAGCGTCCTCCGCATCCTCGTGGGTGAGCACGATGGCGCGGCAGACGGCGTACGCCCGACGCTGGTGCAGCCGGACGAGCGCGGCGAAGGCTTCGCTGTTCCCTTGCTGAGCCGACACCACGAGCGCCCGTTCGTCCGAGCGCCTTCGCGGATCTCCGTCAGACGGCGACGGCATCGTGAAGGTCGAATGGACTGCGGCTGCTACGGTCATCCTCGCTCTGTGAACTCCTGCAAATGTCCACAGCTGTTACGGCGCGAGACCCAGGAGCGTTGAGAGTGCCGGCCCGCACTAGCTGCCCTGGCCATCGAGACCCAGCTCACGCGCCCGCGCCCGCATCGCGTCGATGACGAACTGGATGTGGGCATCGAGGTCGACGCCGAGCTCCTGAGCGCCGAGGAGTACGTCGTCGCGGTTGACGCCGCGGGCGAATGCCTTGTCCTTCATCTTCTTGCGGACGGATCGCGCGTCCACCTCGTGCACGCTCTTGGAAGGGCGCACGAGGGCCGTGGCCGTGATGAGTCCCGTGAGCTCGTCGACGGCAAAGAGTGCTCTGGCCATTGGAGTCTCCCGGGAAATGCCACAATAGGTTGCATGGCCGAGGATCGCCTGGAGTATGTCTTCCGGCCAGCCGCGCTCCCGCAAGATCCGAACGCCCTCCGCGGGATGTTCCTCCGTGGCGGAGTGTGCGGCGTTGGGGTAGCGCTCGTAGTCGAAATCGTGAATGAGGCCGGCGAGACCCCAGCGTTCTGGGTCGTCCCCCAGCTTCTCTGCATAGGCGCGCATGGCGGCCTCGACGGCCAGCATGTGTTTTCTGAGCGACTCGCTCGCGGTGTACTCGTGCATGAGCGCCAGGGCGTCGGCGCGCGAGGGGAGTGACATTAGCGTTGAGCGGTTGAGCGTGAGGCGTTGGAGGGAGTGAATAGAACATCATTGAGCGCCGCTCGCCACGCGCGCGCGCCGGGGTCCTCTGGAAATCGTCATGGTCCATCTTCGATCGATCGCCAAAGCGAAAACCACGGCCGAGCAGGCGGAGCGATTTCCGTTCAGCGTGCCGATCGTTCGGGAGCTCCAGAAGCTGTCGGTGAACGCGGCGGTCACCTTGCTGGTCGGAGAGAACGGCTCAGGAAAGTCGACGATATTGGAGGGGATCGCCGCGGCCGCGGGACTTCCGACGATCGGGACTGTCGGCGTCGCCGATGACGAGACACTCAGCGAGCAGCGGTTGTTGGGACGTGCGCTGAAGCTGACCTGGAACCAGCGCACACGCCGCGGATTTTTTCTGCGGGCCGAAGACTTCTTCGGCTTCACGAAATCGCTGTCGAAGCTGCGCGCCGAGCTGCAGACGCGCATGGCCGAGATCGAGGTGGAGTATCAGGATCGATCGGCCTACGCGAAGGGGTTGGCGCAGGGGCCGATGCGTGCGTCGCTTGCCGATATGGAGCGTCGATATGGCGTCGATCTCGACGCCAACTCACACGGGCAGAGCTTTCTGCGACTGTTCGCGTCGCGGTTCGTGCCGGGAGGTCTGTACCTGTTGGACGAGCCGGAAGCGCCGCTGTCGCCTCAGAGTCAGCTGGCGCTCATCACCATGATCAGTGATATGGTCGGGCAGGAGTCGCAGTTCATCATCGCGACGCACTCGCCGATCTTACTCGCTCTGCCTGGGGCGCTGATCTACAGTTGCGACCGCGCGCCGATCGAGGCGGTGCGGTTCGAGGAGCTGGATCACGTGGTGTTGACGAGGGATTTTCTCAACGATCCGGAGAAGTTCCTGCGGCACCTTCTGCGTGGGGCGTGATGCGTCGCGCGTGGCGTCCTGAGCGAGGCGACTGCCCTTGAGATTCGAGATTTTCGGGAGGCCTCGGCACGTTGACGCGGGCATCTCACCCGCGACGGCGAGCCCAGACGCGAGAGGCAAGCTGAGAGCTCACCGCATCAAGAGAACTACCTGAGCTATCAGCGTCAGGCGTGAGAGGTCAGCCCGCCGGCAGCTGAAGTAGTTCTCTTGATTCCGTCAGCTGCCAGCTTGCGTCTCGCCTCTGGGCTCGCCGTCGCGGGTGCGATCATTGAGTGGCGTTCGAAGCGGACGCCCACTCAAAGCTGACAGCGCCGTGGCGCGAGGAGCGGGAGCGCGCGCCATAGCGCGCGCGACTCCATGTAGAACGGATCGGCTTCGAGCGCGAGCGAGAAGCAGATCCCTCCTCACTACGCTTGCGCTTCGCTCCTCGGGATGACACGCGCCACGCGACTACCGCTCGGCTCCCGCAGCGGGTTTCTCGGACGCGTAATGCCGATTGGTGAGCATCACGATTGTGCCGAGAATGAGGAGGAGCGCGATGGCGCCGATGACGAGGCCGGCGAAGGCGGCACCCATGTCGGAGCGGTGGGCGACGTGCGTGCCGGAGTGCGTGTGGGGATGCGTGTGCGTGTCAGCCATTGGAGATCGTTGCGGCGAGTCGTTAGGCGACGCGGACCGAGTTGATGACGTCGTTCATCTGCACCTTCTTCATCACGTCGAGGCCCTCGACGACCTTGCCGAAGACGGTGTGAACACCGTTGAGATGCCGGCAGTTGGCATCGTTGAGGACGATGAAGAACTGGCTGCCGCCCGTGTCCTTGCCGGCATGCGCCATCGAGAGGGCGCCGACCTCGTGCGTGCGTGGGTTACCCGCCGTCTCGCACTTGATCTTGTAGCCCGGTCCGCCCGTGCCGATGCGGGGGTCGCCCGCCGGAAGATCGCGGGATAGCGGATCGCCGCCCTGGAGGACGAAGTCCTTGATGACACGATGGAACTTGACGCCGTCGTAGAACCCGCTGTTCGCGAGCTTCTCGAAGTTCTCGACGGTCTTCGGGGCGTCCTTGTCGTACAGCTCCGCGATCATGGAACCGCGGTTCGTTTCGAATGTGGCGCGCTTCACTGGTGGCTTGTGACTGGTGGCTTGTGACTGGTGGCTGGTGACACCAAAAGCTAATCACCCACTCGCCACTCGCCACTCACAACTACGAGCCACCAGCCACCGCTCACCGACCAGGGTGCGGCGCCACCGACGACATGAAGTGGTAGACTCGCGGGATCTTGCAGCCGGCGAGGAGCGCGGGGGTGAACGTCCATTTACCGATGACGCCGCGGAGGTTCTCGGTGAACCACTTGTTCGACACTTTCACAACTTTGAAAGTCTTCATGTCGGCGCGGCCGAGGGTGTCGACGATGACGTCGATCTTGATCTCGGCGCTGCCGTTCTTGCGCAATGCCGACTCCGGCATCCGCTCGAACGGAGCCGGCTTCATCGCGACGGGTGCCGGAAGCCGGTCGACCTCGAGGTCAGCCTGGAGCGCGGCGCGGCGGCGAGCCTCGACGCAGTCACCATATGCGAGCGGACCGGCGATGCGCGCGCCCTGCTCCGGCACCGGGTCGGGAGTCGCTGAAGAATGCGCGCAGGCCGTGAATACCAGCGCGGCGAGTGCGAGCGAGACGAATTGTCCGGGGCGCATCATCGAGGGGAAGCGAGGGTTTCCTCCTATACTCTCGACGATGGGCAAAGGTCACTGAGAGGGCACTCCTCGCACTTCGGCGTCCGAGCAACGCAGATCTGACGACCATGCTCGATCAGGAGGTGGGCGAGCAACGTCCACTGATCGCGCGGAAAGAGGGGCATCAAGTCCTGCTCGATCTTGACCGGATCCGTGTTCGTCGTGAGCGCGAGACGCTGGCTCACACGCGTCACGTGAGTGTCGACGACGACGCCCTCGTTGCGATCGAATGCATTGCCGAGGATGACATTCGCCGTCTTGCGACCGACGCCGGGAAGATCGACGAGCAGCGACATCTCCGATGGCACGACGCCACCATGGCGTTCGGCGATCGCGCTTGCCATGCCGACGAGGCTGCGAGACTTGTTGCGGAAGAACCCGGTGCTCTTGATCATCTCCTCGAGCTCCTCGAGCTTCGCTACGGCAAGCGCCTCAGGCGTTGCATAACGGCGAAAGAGCGCGGGGGTCACCATGTTCACGCGCTTGTCGGTGCACTGTGCGCTGAGAATCGTGGCGACGAGAAGTTGGAATGGCGTCTCGAAGTCGAGTGCGCAGTGCGCGTCCGGATAGCGCGCGCGCAGGCGGGCGAAGATCTCGGGCGCGCGGCGTGAAGCAGGCGCGCGCCGCGAAGCCAGGCCACGTGACGGCTGCTTTGTTGTCGTTCGTGTAGTGCTCGAGCGCGACGATTTGGTGGCTGCAGCCGGGCCACGCACCGGCTTCGTCTTTCCGGCTTTCAGCGTGATCTTCTTCGAGACGACCTTCGGCCGCGCCTGAGCGAGCGGCTGGCGCGGCGGATTTCGCTTGTTGCGCATCCGACAAAGTTAATGACGCCGGGCGCGCGCGAACGCGACGATTCCGTCGGCGTCGCGAGCATTCAAAAGATCGCTGGACTCGAGCCATCCCTTGCGCGCGAGGCCAACGCCGACGCTGACGTTGTCGAGCGCTCTCACCGAGTGGGCATCGGGGCCGAGCGCCACCATCGCACCGCGACGCTTGGCCTCGATGAGATGTCGCCAATCGAGATCGAGACGGTGAGGGTCGGCATTGAGCTCGACCGCCACACCGACATCCGCGGCTTTCTCGATCACCGCGTCGACGTCGATCGCGTAGGGCTCACGCGAGAGGAGGAGCCGGCCCGTGGGATGCGCGAGGACGGTGAGAAAGGGCTCGTCGAGCGCGCGAAGTACGCGCTTCGTCATCGCCGGGCCGTCCATACCGAATCGCGAGTGAATCGAGCCGATGACGAAATCGAGCTGCTCGAGAAGCTGTTCGTCGTAGTCGAGGCGCCCATCGGCGAGGATATCCGCCTCGATGCCCTTCAGGATGCGGAAGCCGCCGCTATCGGCCTGCGCGTTGAGCCTGTCGATCTCCTCGATCTGGGCGAGGACCTTCTCACGAGGTAGCCCGGACGCATAGAACGCTGCCGCCGAGTGATCGGAGATGCCGAGGTAGCTCCAGCCGCGCTCGCGCGCGCCAAGGGCCATCTCCGCGATCGAGCTCTTGCCGTCGGAGTAGTACGTGTGACAGTGCAGAACACCGCGAATGTCATCAGCCACGAGAAGCTTGGGGAGTGCATGACGTGCGGCGGCGTCGATCTCACCCTGCGCCTCGCGCAGCTCGGGCTCGATGTAGTCGAGGCCCGCCACGCGATAGAGTGCATGCTCATCGAGGATCTCGAGCGGCCGTGATTGCGCGTCGCGAAGCTCGTCTCCGACGAGTTGGTATCGGCCCTCGGCGAGGCGAGCCTCAACCAGCGCCACGTGTTCGTCGCTCCCGGTGGCGCGCCAGAGCGCGACGCCGAAACAGCGCGCGGACGTGCAGTGCAGCGTGAGGTGTACGCCGTCGACGAACTGAATCGCGGCGGTGGCTTCCTCCTGGCTCGCCGACTTGATGCCGGCGATCCGCGTGAACGACGCCGCGACGCGATCCGGATCCGCATCGGCACGGCAGCGCGCAACGATGCTGACGCCGCGCACGACCTCTCGGTGGCGGCGCACGTCGCCAGCGATGACCGCGTTGTCGACGTCAGGATGTTCGCGAACCAGCGCGAGAAGATGCTCAGCGTCCACCCGACCGCGGTGATAGAGCTGGAGGACGCCGGTCTCGCGCGAGAATGCGATGCCCTTGAGGATCCTCTCGGCTGTTTTCGGGCCGAAGCCCCGAATTGAAGCGAGACGTCCGTCGCGGGCCGCCTCCTCGAGCTGCTCGATGTTCGAGATGTCGAGCTCCTCGTGAATCTTGTGGATCTTCTCGGGTGAGAGCCCGGGAATCGCGAGCATGTCGAGGAGTCCTTCGGGTGTCTCCTCGCGGAGCTGCTCCAGGTACCGCGATGATCCCGTCTCGACGAGATCGCGAACGACGGCGATGGTCGCTGGTCCGAGGCCGCGGACGCGTGCAAGCTCGCCGGACTTCAGCATAGCTGCGAGGTCGTCGGTGCCGATCGAGAGGACGCCCTTCGCGGCAGTCTCGTACGCACGCGCCTTGAAGCGGTTCTCGCCGCGCAGCTCGAGATAGGCGGCGATCTGCGTGAGAACGTGGGCGGCGGTGCGGCTATCCATCGGTGACTGGTGGTCGGTGGTCGGTCGCTGGTGGTTGAGGATGGTGCTCAATCGCCATCACCATCGATCAGCACATTCGCCAATCTTCCCACGCACTACCAGCCATCAACCGCCGATCACCTTTCGGACTCGACCCCCGCGTAGCTTCTCAGGCGATCGATGAGCTCGTGAAGCTGCTTCTCCGTGAGGTCGATTTCCTGGGCGGCGCCGTCCATATCGAGGAGTCCGGCGCGCATCGAGATCGCCACCTGGTTCAGGTAGCGGATCTTCGAGAGTACTTCTTCCGTCACCTTGCGGAGCCCGATGAAGCGCCGCTTCTCGGCGAGGGCACGGCGATAGCGCAGAACGAGCTCCGCGGTCGATAGGCGCCTTGCGAGCTCGAGCACCTCGTCGCGGTCGCGGCCAGGGAGCGCGCCGCGATCCGGGATGCCGGTGTCGTCCCAGGCGTCGTCGGCGAACCAAAGCCGTCCCACGTACTCGATACCGTCGAATGCGATTCGACAGGACACGCTGTACCGACGACCCTGGTAGTCGATCGTCGTCACGTGCGGCTGAACGGTATCGTCGTGGAGGGGCATTACAGAAGGGAATGCAACAGGAATCTACGATCGAGCGAGGAATTCCTCGATGGCGCGGAAGAGAGCGTCCGGCTGCTCGACGTACGGCACATGACCGCACTGGTCGATGACGACCAATGTAGCGCCGAGGGCACTCGCGCATTCCTCCGACGACCCCAGGGGAATCGGATCCTGACGTCCATGCACTATGAGTATCGGCATGTCGATCCGCTGGAAGTCGGGGTCGGCAAGGAGATCATAGTCAGCGAGGCTCTCCCACACGGATTGTTGAATCCGTCCCGTCACCCGGAAGGGCGTCAGGTCGCTCGCGGCGCGCGGATTCGCGAAGTAGCCGGCGACGCTGAGCTCGAAGCTACGCTGGCGGTAGGCGTCCATGTCGCGTTCACGGAGACCGGAGGCAGCCAGCTCGTCGCGAAGTGCCTGCACTCGAGGGCCCGATTGTCGCCGGGCAAACTCCCGCTCGAACTCCTCCCGCCAGCGCCGAGCGACGGGCGCGGGATCGATCAATATCATGCGGGTTGGCGATGGCTGGACGCGTCCAGCGGCGGCCTCTCGTGCATAGAGCAGTGCCAGCAGGCCGCCCCATGAGTAGCCTACGATCGTCAGCGGCTCGGGCCGTAGCTCGGCGATGACGCGCTCGAGGTCGGCGACGTGAGTCTCCCAGGTGACGTGGCCTTCCTTCTCGCGGGAGTCGGAGCGCGAACGACCGCCGCCGCGCTGGTCATAGAAGAGCAATTCCCGCTCGGCACCTCGAGGGGAGCGGGCGAGCTGGAGCATCTGTGGCAGCATGTAGTCGTGGTGCGCGCCGGGCCCGCCGTGAAGGAGGAGCAGCGGCGGTGCTCCCGCTGTACCATAAGCGCACCAGTAGAGCGGGACGTCGGTGCTGGTGGTGAAGCCATGAACGCGCGGCGGCGGAATGGGCGGCATGGCGGGAAAGCTAAGGTGACTGGTGACTGGTGACTGGTGGATTCGGAGCGAAGCGTTTTCTGCCTAGCACCTAGCACCTAGCACCTAGCACCTAGCACCTAGCACCTAGCACCTAGCACCTAGCACCCAGCACCCAGCACCCAGCACCCAGCACCCAGCAAAGCGATCGGCCCGCGAGCATCGCTCGCGGGCCGATTGCAAACTTCCTAAACCTCGTCCGTATTACGGGACGTAGCAAGCCGGCTCACCGTCGCCCGCCGTGGTGATGATCGGGCTCGTGGTGTTGACGCCGATACCGCAGGTCGCACCGGCCAGCTGGCTGTGCGTCACCGTCGCCGACCAGAAGCCGGCACCCGTCGTCACCGCCGGCACGCCGACGCCCGACGAGTTCTTGAAGACGTTGCGCGTCACGAGGTTCGTGGCGGTCGTGTAGTAGGTCGAATCCGAGAAGAACGCTTCCTCGGCCGTGACGAGGTTCCGGAGGTCGGACTTCATCGCGGTGACATACGCCTTCGACTTCGTGTTGGCGAACTTCGGGATCGCGATCGCGGCCAAGATGCCGATGATGACGACCACGATCAGCAGCTCGATCAGCGTGAAGCCCTTCCGGGCGCGGAGCATGGGGGACATGAACGTTCTCCCTGGGAGAGTATGCGGGAGCAGGCCCGGGTCGGGCGATGCAGCCAGCATCACTCAAGGGCAATCGGCGGACCCTCCTCGGGCGCCCATGAAAACACGTCGCCACCAACGAGATGCGTGTGGACTGCCAACTGCTTGACGGTTTCGTAGCGCTGCATCCTGCACGGTTTCTCGCACAATGCCGCGTCGCCCGTTGCGGACGGCCGAATCACCCGCGCGAACTAACGCGCGGTGCCTAACGAGGATGCGGCGTAGTTGCTGGCGATCCGTGCCGTTTCGACGTGGATGCGCACGGTGTCCTCGAGGTTCCGACCGTAGCCGCCGGCGATTGTGATCGCGATCGGGAGGCCCACCTCGCGACAGAGCTCGATGACGAAGGCATCGCGCCGGGCGAGACCATCGAAGGAGAGGCCAAGCCGGCCGAGCGCGTCACCCTCATGCGGATCGGCACCGGCCAGGTACACCACGAGATCGGGCTGCGAGCGTGCCAGCACCGCCGGGAGGTGGTCGGCGAGGAGTGTGAGAAACTGCTCATCGCCGGTACCGTCGGGGAGCTCGACGTCGAGCGAGCCGGGCACCTTGTGGAACGGGTAGTTCCGGCCGCCGTGCATGCTGAAGGTGAAGACGCTGTCGTCACCGGCGAAGATCGCGTTGGTGCCGTTTCCCTGATGGACATCGAGGTCGATTACTGCGGCGCGACGTACGCGGCCGCTGCGCTGCAGGCTTCGAATCGCGATCGCGACGTCGTTGAAGACGCAGAATCCCTCGCCGTGGTCGGGAAATGCGTGATGAGTTCCTCCCGCCAGATTCATCGCGACGCCGTGCTCGAGCGCGGCGGACGCAGCTTCGCAGGTTCCACCGACAGCGCGAAGGGAGCGTTCGACCAGCGCTGGCGACCATGGGAAGCCGAGGCGGCGAAGCTCGGCTGGATCCAGCGTGCCGGCGACGAAGCGGTCGACGTAATCGGCGGTGTGCACGAGGAGGAGCGCTTCCCGCGTCGCGCGCTCGGGCTCGCGGATCGCGTCCGGTCCAACGATTCCCTCAATTAAAACTTGCTCACGAAGCCGCTCGTACTTGGCGATGGGAAAGCGGTGGCCCGCGGGAAGGGGGAAGCTGTAGCGGGCGCTCGTCCAGAGCTGGAACACGATCGGGATGCGGGGGTCAGCCGCGCTTGCCGAGATGGACCGTGAACTGCTTGCGATCGCCGTTTCGAAGAACGGTGACGGACACGGCGTCGCCGGGCCTGTGCGAGTACAGCGCGTCGCTGAAGTCGTACAGATCTTTCACCGCGCGACCCGCGAATTCGACGATCACGTCGCCAGCCGTGAGTCCCGCCTGCTCGGCCGGGCTGCCGGCGCGCACTCCCGTGAGACGAAGCCCCTGACCGGCGCTGCTGCTCATGTCGGGGATGGAGCCGAGGTAGACGTCGGATCCCTGACGCGAGCCAGCGACGGGTGCGGGGGCCGCGCTACGGACGAAGGTGAGCCGCGATGGACGGTCGGCAATGGCGCGAATGACTCGCTCGGCGAGGTCGACGACGCGCGCCTCGCCCACAGCATTGATCTTGGAGGGGACGTCGCCGGCGCTGTGATAATCCTCGTGCAGATCGGTGAAGAAATGGAGAACCGGGATGCCCCGCGCATAAAACGAGCTGTGATCGGATGGGCCGAACCCGTCTCCGAGGGCAGTGAGGCGAAGGGGCGTCCCAACACTGCCGGCGGAATTTGCCTTGTCGACGATCGCGGGCAGCTCCGCCGCCGTGGCGACGCCGTAGACAATGAGCTTGTCGTCGCGAAGGCGGCCGACCATGTCGAAGTTGACCATCGCCACGGCGCTGTCGAGCGGCAGCGGACTGTGAGTCGCGAAGTAATCGGAGCCGAGCAATCCGAGCTCCTCGCCGCTGAAGGTGACGAAGAGGAGAGATCGTTTTGCCGGCGTGGCGGCAAAGAGCCGCGCCAGCTCCAGCACGGCGGCGGTGCCCGACGCGTTGTCGTCCGCACCGCGGCGAATGACGTTCTTCCGATCCGGATCGAGCGCGCCCTCGGTGGAGCGGCCGAGATGGTCGAAGTGGGCGCCAATGACGACGAACTGACCGCGCAGCTTTGAATCCGTGCCCGGGAGGAGAGCAACGACATTCTGCGTCGGCAGCGACCGGGGCGACTCGTTATGCGCCGCCAGCGGGTGGGCAACGAAGTGCTGTTCGAAGGAGCTGTCGAGCCGCAGCAAGCCGAGCGAGGCGAAGCGGCGGGCAATGTAGGCGGCAGCGGAGTCGTTACCGGGCGTGCCGGTGCCGCGCCCCTCGAGGCGGTCGCTCGCCAGATACGCGATGTCGGAAGTAATGGCGCGGGCCTCGGCCTGACTCGCGGTGGTCCCGCGCGCAGGATCAGCGCCCGTCCTGGCGGCAGTGCTCGCGCACCCATACAACGCGATGCAGGCGGCGAAGCCAGCCGCGATGGTGCGTCGCGGCTGTCCTGGCCGGAATTCGAACAAGCCGATCATCTCACTCCGGTGCGAGGCAACGGAGCGAAGTTACGCGCGGAATCGAACAACGGGTACTGGGATCCGGAGCGTGACGGCGCGACGACGCCCGGCGTCTGCTGGTAGTCCAGGGACAGGTGGCGCG
>DATEPP010000427.1:0-3929 GCA_035273165.1 Gemmatimonadaceae bacterium | reverse complement strand
TGGGACATCATCCGCACGAGCTGCTTCCGATAGCGCTCGGGCATCCAGTCTTTCGGCTCGATCGACTCACCGGCGGCGATGCGCGCCTCGAAGGCCGCGAGGCGGGCCGGATCCTCGACGTTGGTCTCAGGCTTGTTCGGGCTCATTGTCGTATTATATAGCGCCGTCGCCTCTTAGCCCATCACTGACGCCATGGCACACGCCGATCCACGAGTGCACAACGCCACACCGCAGTCCGAGTCCGGCACGGTCAGCGTGACCGCGTCCGATGGCGTCGCGAGCGTCCGGTTCAATCACCCCAAAGGCAACTCGCTGCCCGCGGCGCTCCTCGCACGGCTCGCCGACGAGATCCGTCGCGTGGGCACACGAGACGACGTGCACGTCGTCGTACTCCGCAGCAGTGAGACCGGTCCCTTCTGTGCCGGCGCCTCCTTCGATGAGCTCAAGGCGATCCACGACTCCGCGGCGGGAAAGGAGTTCTTCATGGGCTTCGCGCGGGTGATTCTTGCGATGACGCGATGCCCGAAGCTCATCATCGCGCGCGTGCACGGAAAGACGGTTGGCGGGGGCGTCGGGCTCGTCGCGGCCTCGGACTACGCGATGGCCGTGGAGTCGGCCTCGCTGCGCCTGAGCGAGCTCGCGGTGGGCATCGGGCCATTCGTGGTCGGACCGGCGATCGAGCGAAAGATCGGACTCGGCGGCTTCAGCGCGATGGCGATCGACACGGACTGGCGGAGTGCGCGGTGGGCGGAGGAATTCGGCCTCTACTCCCGAGTCTTCGACAGCGTCAATGCGCTCGACAGCGCGCTCGACCTCTTCGCGCGCAAGCTCGCCCGCACCAACCCCGAGGCGATGGCGAAGATGAAGTCGATCTTCTGGCAGGGCACCGAGCATTGGGAGCGGTTGCTCGAGGAGCGCGCGGAGATGAGTGGCACGCTCGTGACGTCGGAGTACACCCGCAACGCGATTGCGGCGTTCGGCTCGTAGCTCGGTGTGTGCTGCCCGGCGCTACGCTGGGCTGGCATCCCTGGCAAGCAGAGTGGATTGAACGCAGAGGACGCTGATCACGCAGAAGCCGCAGAGAACGAACAAAGAACGGGAACATCTTTTTTGAAAGGTCGTTCTCGCTCTTTTCTCAGCGGTATCTGCGACGTGTCAGCGTCATCAGCGTTCCCGTCAGACACCGCGCCGCAGGGATCTCTCGCAAGGCGGAAAAGCAGATCCCTCGTCCCGTTCGTCGCTGGCGCTCCTCAGGGCAGGCGCTTCGCTCCTCGGGATGACAGGTATGCGCGGCGCGCGCCGCTCGCTCGGCCACGGTGCCCGATATTGCATAACGCGAAACCGTGACTCGGTCGCGAGCAAGACCGTCGAAGAGGCATGACGACTCGCGTCCTCCTCAAGCCGTACTCCGTGAATGGAACCGGGATTCGGCTTCTCGATTACCTGCGCGTCTCCGCGGACAGCTACGAAGCGACGCGTTGGTTCACGTTCTTCTACATCCCGCTGATCCCGATCGGCACCTGGCTCATTAGACCTGGAACGGCCGAGGGCGTGGGAACGAGCATGCAGTACAACTTCCAGATCCTCGGCAAGCGGTCGCTGCGCTGGAACCGAGTCGGGCGGCTCTGGCTCATCAACATTCTGGCTGCGTTGCCGATCACGCTCTGCGGCATCTTCCAGACGCCGGGTGAGAACGACAATCTGTGGCTCACCCTCTTCATCTTCTCGACGATCTGGGCGATCGCGGCGCTGGTCTACGGCCAACGCGGCGGTAGCAAACTCTATCACGCGCCGGCGGCGCAGCCGCTCCCCACGGGTGGCGAAGGTCCACGGCGCGCGGCCTGAGCCATTCACACGATGAACACTCCTCTCGTCCTCCCAGCCCAGCGCAGCGTCGGTGGTGGCCTGCGCGGCGTCTCCAAAGAAGTCATCACGACGCTCGCCGGCATGGCCGCCGCGATAGGCGTGGTGGCGATCAACATCGTCATGCGGCGCGCCCTCGATCTCGATTATCTCGGCCTGACCTACGCGTTCATCCTCCCGGTGGGCGCGATCCTCGGCGGGCTCGGCGCCGCCGGCGGATACTACGTCGCCGCGCGCATAACGAGTACGCTACCCAGCCGTCGTATGCTCTTCGAGATGATGGCGATTGGCGCGTCGACGTGGCTGCTCATGCACTGGGTCGATTACGCGACGGTCCGCTTCGCGAACGGCTCGCTGGTCCGTGACGCGATACCCTTCACCGATTATCTGCAACTCCGCGCCGAGCATCTGCAGCTCACGATCGAGGGCGCCGGCGTCAGGGGCACGACAACGCCGGAGCTCGGTCTCCTTGGCTACGCGCACGAGCTGGTTCAGATCGCAGGCTTCCTGTCGGGCGGCCTCATGATGTGGATCTTTCTGAAGCGACTGGAGGCCTGCACGACGTGCAGCCGCTATGCGCACACACTCACCCTCCTGCAGCGCGCGCCGTCGGCGATTTTCGACAAGGTGCTGCAGCGGGCCAACGTTCAGCTCGAGGGTCTTCCCGAGCGTGTTGCTCGGGTAGCGGGCAAGAAACGGCTCGTCGGGCTGAATCTGAGCATCGTCACCTGTCCCTCCTGTCACCGAAGCTGGGTGCGCCCGGCGGCCGTGGTCATGCAGGAGAATCGCGCCGTGGCGCTACGGGTCGACGCCTATCCGCTCACGGCGGCGCAGTCCGCCGCGCTCCGCCTCGCGGCGCCGCGCCAGGCCGCCTGACGCCTAACGAGCCGACAGCTCCCGAATCGCGTCCTCGAACGAGATGGCGAAGTCGCGGTCACGGACGCGCGTCGTCGCCGCAAAGCAGATCGGCTCGAGCTGCTGCGCGGCGTCGAGCAGCGTCTCGATGCGGAAGGGCGCTCCAGCGACATGCGCGAGGTATTCCTCGACGGCGGTGAGATAGCCCATCATCCCGCCGAACTCGGTCGGCGCGAAGACCTTGTGAGCACGCAGGAGCAACGGAGCGCGGCTCGGATCGGGCATGACGAGATTCTCCGATCCGCAGATCACGCGAAGCCGCTCGTTTCGAGTGCATCGCTCGATCGTGTCGGCATCGAGTGAGCCGCCCGCCGCATTGAGCACGAGCGCATCCATCGGCTCACGGAGAAAATCGCCCTTCCCCTCCGGGCTCCAGACGCGCACCCCACGCGCGGCGATCTCAGCTCGCTTCGCGGTGCGCGGCTCGACCGCGAGCATGCGCGCGCCATCGCGACAGAGCGCGTCGAGAATCCGCTGACCAATGTGGCCAACGCCGATGAGACCAACGGTTGCACGGGATATGTCGATGTCGAACGCGCGAAGCATCCCGTGCAGCACCTGGTAATTGCCTTCTGCCGTCGGCATCGACGTGTCGGCGACGACGCTCCCAGGGAATCCCGCGTTGAGATATTGCAGCGACTGCGTCTTGCCATCGGACATCAGCCCGTGGCCGAGGTCCTGGCCGGTGGTGACGTGAATGCCGGCGGTCGTCGCACAATCGTTGAGGCACTCGATCGCGAAATCGAGCAGAGCAAAGTCTCGCGGACAACCGACGCGCGCGTCGGCCGTGGGCTCGAGCACGCACTTGCCGCCGACGATGCGCCCGAAGTCGCGCTGCGTGAGCGGACCGCCGACGCGGATGAGACGCGACCAGTAGACCTTCTCCTCCATCCCGACCGCGAGCTCGATCGCCTCGCGATCCGGACGGAAGGTCGGGAGCTCGGTGCGCTCTTCCGGCGCGATGCGAAAGCCACCTAACGAGAGCTGATCGGAGCCGGGCGCGGCGTGCGTCGCGATGGCGAGCGTCCACGGCTCCCTGACGTGCCGGTAGAGATAGACCCAGACGTTGCGCGCCGCGCTCGTCTCGGGCGCGATGGTCGCGGATTCGGCTGGCTCGACGACCTTCTTCGTGAACGAACGCGCCACGTCAG
>DATEPP010000426.1:0-1858 GCA_035273165.1 Gemmatimonadaceae bacterium | reverse complement strand
TCCGGCGACCGCCGCAAACGTCGCTGCATCCCACGGCGACGTGCCGTAGAGCATCCCGCGAATCGCGCGGGACGAGAGCAGCGCGCCGGCGAGTCCGATGGCGATGCCTAACGCCGAGACGAGTGCGCTGCGACCAACGACCAGTGACAGGACGTCGCGCGCCGTCGCGCCCAGCGCAATGCGAACGCCGAGCTCGGGCGTTCGGGCACTGACCGTATACGCCGTCACGCCGTACGTGCCGACCACCGCAAGGACGAGCGACACTACGGCAAAGATGGAAAGCAGCAGCATGGCGAAACGGCGACGGGCGAGAGAGTCACCGGCGACACTGTCCATCGTCGTCAGGCCCGTGATCGGGACGGTCCGGTCCAGCTCACGGACGGCGCTGCGCAACGTCGGGACGACGCGCATCGGGTCGCCATCCGCCCTGATCGCGAGCATCAGGTGGTCTTCACCCTCCTGTCGATACGAGGTGTAGGCGATGGGACGCGCCTGGGCGTCGAAGCCGTCCTGTTTCACGTTGCCCACGACGCCGACGACTACGTACCACGGGCCTTTGGGATTCGGCCCGAGTTGGATTCGGGCGCCGAGTGGGTCGCGGTCGCTCCAGAACCGATGCACGGCTTCCTCGTTGAGGATTACCGAACGTGACCCGGGACCACGCACCTCATGGGGCTCGAAGGTCCTGCCCCGGCGGAGTGGGATCGACAGCGCGCGAAAGTAATCGTCACTCACTTCCGTGTAGCCGATAGTGGGCAGTGGGCCGTTCGGCATCGGCTCCCCGTCGATGTGGAGGCCGGCGCTCCAGCTGCCGCGCAGCGGAACGCTCGTTCCCGCGCCGACGACACGTACACCAGGCATCGCCCGAAGCCGCTCGAACAGGGTCTCGAAGAATCGCGCTGCGGCGACGTCATCGTACGACTTCGGCGGTAGTCCGATCTCAGCGACCAGTACATTCTGCGGATCGAAGCCCAGCTCGACGCGCTGCAAGCGATCGAGGCTGCGCACGAGCAGGCCCGCGCCGGTGAGCAGGATGACGGTGAGTGCCGTCTGCGTCGCGACGAGGAGATTGCGCATGCGGTCGGAGCGTCGCCCGGCGACGGAGCGTCCGGTCTCGCGCAGCGTCTGCTCGATGTTGGCGCCCGCGCCCATCCAGGCTGGGACAAGTCCAAAGAGGAATCCGCCCCCGAGCGAGACTGCGAACGCGAACAGAATGACGATCGGATCGACACGGACATCACCGACGGGCGGCAATGCGTCCGGCGCCACCGACAGCAGTGCCTTCGTGCCCGCCCAGCCCGCGGCGGAGCCGGCCATCCCGCCGAGCACGGCGAGGATGAGACTCTCCGTCAGGAGCTGCCTGACGAGTCGGCCGCGTCCCGCGCCTAACGCTGCTCGCACCGCGATCTCGCGCTGCCGGCCAAGCGTGCGCGTGAAGACGAGATTCCCAAGATTCGCGCAGGCGATGAGCAGAACGCATGCGGCGGCCCCGGCGAGGACGAGCAGCGGAACGCGCGCGTCGCCGACGAGTGCCGAGTGAAGCGGCACGACCGTCACGAGATGGCCACGGTTGGATTCCGCGTGCGCGACCTCGTTCCGATGCGCGATCGCCAACAGATCGCTTTCCGCGCGCTCGGCGGTCGTGCCCGCGCGCAGGCGGGCGATGCCGACCATGTTGTGGAACTTGCGCGCCCGATTCACGTCCGCGAGGAGTGGCTGGAGGACGAACGGCGTCCAGAACTGCTCCTGTCCGCCGAAGGTGAAGCGCGGCGGCATCACGCCGATGATCTGGATCGGCGTGCCGCTCATGCGCACCGTGCGCCCGACGACGGTCGTGTCACCCCCGAAGACGCTCTGC
>DATEPP010000425.1:0-6040 GCA_035273165.1 Gemmatimonadaceae bacterium | reverse complement strand
ACGTAGGCCGGGCGGATCTGATCGTACGGCCGGTCCGCGAGTCGATCAGGCGTGCTCTCGAAGTCGCGCCGGAATGCGGCCTCGTCATCGCTGGTGATCGCGTCGGCGATCCCGCGGCCGGCCCACCAGCCGCCGAGGGCGCCCGCGAGCCCACCGATTACGGCGCCAAGCGGGCCACCAATCGCTCCGATCGCGAGGCCTGTGGAGGCACCCACCACGCCACCGGCGGTCTCACCCACCGTCTCGGAATCCCGATCGACACGTGCGGGTGTTCCCTTTCCTGCCGGCGCGCTGACTGGGTTGGTGAGCGAATACTCACCGTCGGCTCGATCGTGGCTCGACATGTTGTCTCCGGGAGAGATGTCCGACGCCCGACACTGCATTTTGTGATCCCTAGCCAGCCGATTGGACGATGTCCCCGAATCCGCCGAACGGCGAACGATGTAAGCGAGTGTTCAGAATCCACTGCCAGGCGCGTCGCCACCATCGCGCTGGCTTGATCCGAAGCGGAGCAAGCCCCACGGCATAGCCAATGTCCTTCTGCAAGAGCGAGAGCTCATCCGTCTGCCAGCTTGCAAGAACGCGCGCGAGATCGGCCTCGGGGTGACTGTCCCGTTGAACGAGTATGACGGTGCGAATGCCGTTCTCGCTGAGGAATTCAGCGGAAGGAAAATCTGTCGTGAAACACACCGATCGATTGTCGAAGTCCCCGGCTGACAATCGGAATCGTGATCGCCGGCGATTTGCGTCGAGAAGAAATGCTGGGGGCGCGCCAGACGGGATCGTCAGTCCTCGTAAAACGGGGGTTGCGGCCTTCAGCGCCATCAGGATCGATTCGACGTCAACGGCCGTTCGCACCGCGGGATCCGGTGGGAGCGGGAATGGAAGCGCGTTGTAGAGCGGAACCGGTCGATATCCGCGACGGGCGAGCTCGATCCCGAACCAAACGCTTTCGGCGCCAGGAAGATCGACGACGATCGCTGTGCCCGTCGTGGCGTTCGGAAGCCAGGACAGATCGCTCGTGGCCACACGCTCGACACCAGCTGGTAATTCGTGTTCCACGAAGGAGAACAGCACCGGCTTGGTCCATTGCGACCATAGCGATTCGATGTCGGCCCAAATCCCGTAGACCTCGGCCTTCTTCACGCTGCGTTCGCGTCCACGACGAGCAATGCGGCGTCCATCGCCCGATGGTCCACCACCTGGTCTGTTGCGACGCGGGCGTAGGCACCGGCCACCTTCCCATTCAGGACATATACGCCGACGCAGGGAAAGACTGGCCCGACGGCGGAATCGACTGGAACAGTGGAGAATCGCCGCTGCAATACCCATCGCTCCGACCGGCGCGACACCTCATGACAGAGCTTCGCCCACTGCGCACGCGATGAGCGATCGCGCATCGCCACCGAATCGCCGGTGCAGCAGAAAGCTGCTTTCACCACCCAGTCGTCGCTGGCCTGCCAGGTGAGGTCTCTCGGGTTTCCCGATGCCGCGAAGAGCGCTCGACACGTCTTCATGTCCGTCTCTAAGGAATCCCATAACAACGGTAGGCGCTTGCTCTCGGTCAGAACGGCGAGTCCGTGATTGGAAACCGGCGTACCGCCTCCGATGAAGAGCCCTTCCCAGGCCGATCGCTTCAGCTGGCAGATCCATTCCCCCTGATAGAACCGCACGATGGCGCTGACCGGCGTACCACAGGCGGCAAGTTGAGCAAATCCTGAACGCCATTTCAACTGTCCCGGGCGGTGGAGCAGGCGCACGTCGATCCCGTGCTGGCACAGAGCGGATGCGAGTAACGCCGTGACCTGCTGATCCTCGAGATACCCCGCAGCGGACAGGAAGGCGACGGCGCCATCTCGCCGAGCGACGAGGAGCATCAGCCGCGTCCACTCGGCCAAGGGATCTCCCGCCACTCTCGCCCGAGGATACTGGCGTGCCATCAGTTGAGTGAAGCGCGAGGCTTCAGTGAATCCGCCAGGGACGTCGCTGTTCACTTCGGAAACACGCCATCCGTCCGTGGTGAGGTGGAAGTCGAAGCGCATAACGCGTACGGCGGAAGGGGTAAAGCCCTCCTGCGTTCCACGCGTCAATACGCGCCGCAACGAATGCGGCAGCCCCAACTCTTGCTGCAAGTCGGGGCGGCGGGATAGCTCGGCCTCAGCTTGGGAGATCTCGGCGCCGAGCAGCTCGCTCCAGTGAGACAGATCCCTCCAGGCTGTCGCGTCCAGCAACAGCGGCTGCGCAAAGAGGGTGGAACGATCGCCGACCTGCGGGTCCCATTTACAGTGATTCAATACGAGGTCCGCGCGAATCTCGCGCAACGCACGCGGCTCCACGACTGGCCCGGCCGTCAGAGGAGTGCACGAAGTCTGCATCGCCACGGATGGAGAGGAGTGAGACGATTCTAACAGATCGCTCACGAGCCCGTAACCGTCGTCTCCGATCGAGGGAACGTAAATTCCATATCGTGACGGGCCGTCGACGTAGCGCCTAACGATTCAGTGCGGCGCACACCGGCTCACCGGCCGATCCCGCCATCGCCGGGCTCGACGAGAAGCTTTCGGTCCGGCACGCGTTCGGCGCGTTCGAGCAGCACCTCGAGCTCCGAGTCAGGCAGCTCGCTCCATCCCTTGGGGATCGGATAGAGGCGGCGTTTCTCCCTCTCGTTCCGCGTTTCGAATGCGATCCAGCCCGTGTAGTTGAGCGCGGCGAGGAAGTCCTCGTTCTTGATTCGCGCATTGAGCTCGTCGGGGGCGACATCCCACGCTCGCCAATCCCGTCCCTGGCTGTCTTTGAACTCGCGAACGGACATATACACTCGATCCGGTATTGCAATCCCGCGATACAAGATGCGTACTCGCGGCTCTCTGGCGCTCGGCCCTGCCGCGCCGCACCTTGCTCCGTCTTCCTCAGGAACCGATATGATCGGGCGATATCACGTCATGCTTCTGGCGTCATTCGCGGTGACAGCCTGCGCCAGCGCATCGCAAACGCCGAGCGCGTCGTCGTGTGGGCTCAAGTCGGAGGACAGCGTCTTTGTCAGCCGCGGGCCCGTGTATCGCGCCTGCGCCGTCGAGACCCAGGCGCAGCTGATCTCCAGACATCAGCCGGATTTCCAGCCCGATCGATCGTTGGCCCAGACGTGTTACAGCGCCGAGATCGAGTTCGTGGTCGATACCACCGGCGCGCCCGAGATCGGCGAGGCGCGCGTGCTGCACGCGAACAATCCGAACTTCGCCGACGCCGCCTTGAGGGCGCTCGCCACCTGGCGGTACAGGCCCGCGCTACTGCACGGCGTCCCGGTGCGGCAGCTGACATCGGAGAAGATCGGAGTCGCGAGCGTGATTGCGGCTGTTCCCGCGGGCACGATGCCTCGTCCGCCCGATCGCATGCCGAAGTGTTGAGCAAGCGTTCCAAAGTGGTGATGCCAGTTCGCGGATAAATGGTCATGGCGGCATGGCCGCATTCCGGCCAATCTGCGAGCTATGGCAACGATCGAGAGAGCCGTTGTACTCGCGGCCGGCATCCTGCTCGCCGCGGTGTCCGCCAGTGCGCAATCGGCGCTGCTCACCCTTCCGGATCTCAGTCAGCACGCGCGGGTGACGCAGCGCATCGGCCTTACCGACATCACGGTCGACTATCATCGGCCACTCGTTGCACGACGCAAGATCTTCGGCGCGCTGGAGCCGTACGGTGATGTGTGGCGTGCGGGCGCCAATTACAACACGACCATCGAGATCACGGACTCGGTACGGATCGAGGGACGGTCGCTCGCCAAGGGGATCTACGGCCTGCATATGATTCCCGGCGCCTCGTCGTGGGTGATCATCTTCTCGAACAACTCCACGTCGTGGGGAAGCTTCACCTATGATTCCACCGAGGACGCGCTGCGCGTACGCGTCACTCCGCAAACGATCCCGCACGTCGAGGCGCTCACGTACTCGTTCGACGATCCGAAGCCGAGCTCTGTCGTCCTTACGATGCGCTGGGAGAACGTGGCCGTGCCGGTGCGATTCGACATCGACACGCCGCACCTCGTCGCCCAGAAGCTGCGCCTCCAGCTCCGCGGCCGCGCGCAGACGGAGTGGCAGGCATGGGAGGAGGTCGCGAATTACCTCCTCGAGAACTCGCTGGACGCGAACGAAGCGCTTCGCGACGCCGACCAATCCATCCAGATCGAGGATCGCTTCGAGAATGAAGTGACCCGAGCCCGTGCGTTGCGAGCGCTCGGTCGTGTTGGCGAGGCCGACAGTACCGTGGCGAAAGCCATCACGATGGGTACGCAGGCTCAGGTGTATTCCTTTGCGCGAACGCTGCAGCGGCTCGGCCAGCAGCGAGCGGCGCTCCAGATCTTCCTGCAGGACTCTCGAAAGCATCCGGGCACGTGGACGTCGCATCTCGAGGCCGCGCGCATCGCCGTCGCCGCAAGCGATTATCGACAGGCAATCGTCGAGATCACGGCGGCCAGTGCGCTCGCCCCGCCGGCGATGAAGGGGCCGCTGCAGCAGGTGCTCGTTCAACTCCAGAATGGGGTGGATATCAATCGTTAGGTGTGAGGCGATGACGGCACGAGAGACAGTCGAGACGTATTACGAGCGACTCGGGCAGCGCGCGGGGTGGGACGCGATGTTCTCCGATGATGTCGTGTTCACGAACTTCGCGAGTCCGGTACGCCGGGTCACGGGAAAAGACGCCTTTCTCCAGGCGACGCGGCGCTTCTACGGCAGCATCGCGTCGCTCGAGGTGCGGGAGCTGGTCGTCGACGACGCGTACGTATCCGCGCTCGTCCGGTACGAGGTGCGGCCGCCTAACGGTGCACCACCGTTCGAGAGCCACGTCGCCGAGTTCTTCACCGTCGAGGACGGGCAGATCGGCGCGTTCGCCATCTGCTTCGACACGGCGCCCTACCCGAAGTCCTGACCGCGACGTAACGTCGAACGGTGAGGACCACCGCGAGCCCACATCTTCTCACCCATCTGCCGATCGAGCGGAGTTCCAGAACGCCGCTGCATCGGCAGATCTACGAGGGGCTGCGCAAGGCGATACTCGACGGCATGCTCCGTCCGGGGCAGCGCGTCGCATCGACGCGTGCCCTCGCGGACGAGCTGGGCGTCTCCCGGCTTCCCGTCCTCACCGCGTACGAGCAGCTCGTGCACGAGGGATACATCGAAGGCCGGCCCGGCTCCGGTACGTTCGTCTGTGCCGCGCCTCCCGACCGCATGCTCCGCGCGCGAGACGAGCAGCGTCCGACGCGGCCAAAGCGGCGCCCCGCCCGTCGTCGCGTGCCGCTCGGCCGAGATGAGGGAGGGATCCGGCCGTTTCGGGTGACCCTGCCGGCGCTCGACGAATTCCCGCACGAGCTCTGGGCGCGCCTCGTCTCGCGTCACGCGCGTCGGATCGCACCGGTCCACCTGGCGTATGGCGATCCCGCCGGCGTGGGCGCTCTGCGCGCTGTCGTAGCGGAGCACCTGCGCACCGCCCGCGCCGTGCGCTGCGAGGCCGAGCAAGTGCTCATCGTCTCCGGCTCGCAAGCGGCGCTCAGGGTGTGCGCGGCGGTGCTGTTCCGACATGGCGATCGCGTTGCCATCGAGGAGCCAGGGTATCCCGGTGCACATGCCGCGGTCCGCGCAAGCGGTGCCGAGCTCGTGCCGGTGCCGGTGGATGACGAGGGGATCGACGTCGCGGCACTCGCGGCGCTGCGAACGCGCATTCGCGCCGTCTACGTCACGCCGTCCCACCAGTACCCTTTAGGCACGTCGATGTCGGCGACCCGGCGACTGGCGCTTCTCGATTGGGCCGCCCAGCGCGGAGCGTGGATCCTCGAGGACGACTACGACAGCGAGTATCGCTATGTGAGCCGCCCGTTAGGCGCCCTCCAGGGGATCGATACCAACGATCGCGTCGTCTACATCGGCACGTTCAGCAAGGTCCTCTTTCCCGCCCTGCGCGTGGGGTATCTCGTCGTGCCGCGCCCGTTGTGGGATGCCTTTCTCGATGCACGGGACGCGCTCGACGTCTTCTCGTCGACGCTGTACCAGCT
>DATEPP010000424.1:0-12404 GCA_035273165.1 Gemmatimonadaceae bacterium | reverse complement strand
GGTGACAAGGCCGACCTCAGCGCGACCTGGTATCGCGCCCAGACGTCGGACGTCATCCTCATCACGCCCACGCCACCATCCAGCGGATATTCGTCGGAGGCGAAGAACGCCGGCGTCTTCCGCAACTCCGGAACCGAGTTGTCGCTCAACCTGCGGCCGCTCACTCGACCAGCGTATAGTTGGGACGTTGGTATCGGCTGGGCGCGGAATCAGTCGCTCGCCGTCTCGATCGCCGGCGCCGAGTTCCTACCCATCGACAACTTCTCGGGACACACGGAGAACGTCGCGATGGTCGGCCGGCAGTTGGGCGTGATGCGGGGACTGGGCTGGGTGCGCTGCGGTATCACCAACTATGCCGACTATCCGGCGCTCAATCTGGCGCAGGTCTGCGCTGGGGCACCAAAGGGCGCGCTCTACATCGATGACGGCACGCACTGCGTCACGAAGGAGCCCGACATGCCGTGTGCGGATACGCGCGATCGCATCATCGGCGATCCGAATCCCAAGTGGACGGGCAACCTGCATAGCACCTTCCGCTATCGGAAGCTCGAGCTCTCCGGACTCGTCGACATCAAGAAGGGCGGCGACGTGATCAACGGAACTCGCGGCGCGCTGCTCTCCTACGGGACCGATATCGAAACGGCCAACCGAGCGACATGCACCACGACGCATAACGCCGATTGCACGGGCAACCTGCACGCGTTCGGCGAGGCGAACTTCTATCCCGGCCCGGTCGTTGGCCCGGGTGCTGGGAAGCAGATCCCCATTGGCCAGAACTGGTATCAGGCGAGTGGTCTCGCCGCCTGTCCGTTCACGAACATGGATGAGCCATGCGTCGAGGACGGCGGATACGTGAAGCTCCGCGAGCTCTCCGTCGCCTACACGTTCGATGGCGCGTGGGTCGGCCGCTATCTCGGTCTCTCCACGCTCGATGTGCGCGTGGCCGGCCGCAACCTGAAGACCTGGACGAAGTACCGCGGTCTCGATCCCGAGACCAATCTCGGCGGGGCCACTGCGCGCAGCTTCGGCGGACAGGACTACTTCAATCTGCCGCTCACTCGCTCGTTCGTATTCACCGTCGGTCTCAACCGCTAACGCGAGGTAACAGACATGAGACGCATCTGGAACATCGCGACAGCTTTGCTGGTGGCGTCGACGACCGCGTGCAACTTTCTCGACTCACCGAAAGCGGTCGCCGACCCGAACAACCCAACCCTCGCGTCGCGCAATCAGCTCTTCGTCGGCGTACAGGCCAACACCTTCGGCTACTATGAGGGCTACGTGCCGATGCTCGTCTGCATGTGGATGCAGCAGTGCGCCGGCGTGAACAGTCGCTTCGTGCAAACCGAGGGTGAGTACGGCATCACGCACGGCTCGCTCGACTTCACGATGTCGGGGGTCTATGTCGGCGGCGGACTCGTTGGCATTCGCGCCGTCGAGGCGAGCGCCGACGCCGCCGGAGACAAGTTGTACAAGGGCATCGCCGAGGTGCACGAGGCGATGATCATGATGCTCACGGCCGACACGTGGGGTGACGTACCGTATCGCGAGGCAATCACGAATACGACGACGGCCGCGTTCGACCCCCAGATGCAGATCTATGACGATCTGCTCGCTCTGCTCGACAAGGCGATCGCCGATCTCAATGGCGGCGGCGACGGCCCTGGCGCGGTGGATCTCGTCTACGGTGGCGACAAGACGAAGTGGACCGAGGCGGCGCACACGCTCAAGGCGCGCCTCTATCTCCACCGTGTCGAGAAGCTGGGCAATGGCGAGTACGCAAAGGCGCTCGCCGAAGCGCGGCTCGGCATCAGCACGCCGGACAACGACTGGCTCACCCAGCACTCCACCGCCAACGCCGAGCGCAACGTCTGGAACCAATTCCAGACGACGTCGGGATTTGGGCAGGACCTCGTTGCCGGGGCGCGCCTGGTGAACATCATGAAGGCCCAGAACGACCCGCGCCTCCCGGATTACTTCGCGCAGTCTCCGAACGGCGGTTACATCGGCTTCGATGTCACCGTTGGCACGACCGACGTCAAGACGGTGTCACTCCTCCGCGGTACGCGCGAGACGGATCCCACCTTCCGCCAGCCGATCATCACCTATGATGAAAATCAGCTCATCATCGGCGAGGCGCTGTTTCAGGGCAGCGACGTGAATGGGGCGGCGACGGCGCTCAATACGGTGCGGGCGCGATACGGCAAGCCCGCGATCGCGACGCCGACGCTCAACGACATCATGACGGAGAAGTACATCGCTCTTTTCCAGAATCCCGAAGTCTGGAACGACTACAAGCGGACCTGCCTCCCGGCGCTCCAGCCGGCGGTAGGCAAGGCCGTGATTCCCGGCCGGTTCCTGTATGGGCAGACGCAGGTCCAGACGGATCCGCAGCCGGCGACGGAGAACGACAACATCACGACTCGCCGCAACGCGAACGATCCAGCGGCATGCCAGTGATGGCGATCGGCAGGGAACGACGACTCGCGGCGATCATCGCCGCGAGCGTCGTCGGGCTGTGCGGGTGCTACGGCTACGTCGCTCCGCGCGCTGGCTCATCGCTCGTCGGCACGGAAGCCCAATTGCAGCTGAGCGACTCGGGAGCGGTTGTTCTCGCGTCGAAGATCGGCCCCTCCGCCGAATCGATCACTGGCCGCATCGTGACCGACTCGGCGCCAGGATATGTCGTGTCAGTCGCCAGCGTTAGGCAGCGAGACGGGAACGAGACGCTCTGGCATGGTGAGCACGTGCTCATCGATCGCGCGCTGATCATGAACGCCGGCACGCGCCGCTTCTCTCCGTCGCGGACCGCGTTCTTCAGCGGGTTGGTGAGCGTTGGTCTCCTTGCTGCTCGTCAGGCGTTTCTCGGGCGAGGCAGCGGCGGGGGCGGCGGTGGGATCAGTGGCGGGCAACCGAAGTGAGATTGTCATCCCGAGCGAAGCGAGGGATCCTGTTTTGATTCGCTCAGACCTCCGATGACACCGAGTTCATCCAATCATTAACTGGACAAAACCGAAAAGGCCGGAAACGGCCATGAAGAAGCCGGAAACAACTAAAGAGCGGTTGCGATCTTTTGGAAAAGTCACCACCGCTCTTTCCAGTTTCCGGCTCTTTCATGGCAGTTTCCGGCCTTTTCGAAGTTCACCCAGTTGATGTCTTGGACAACCGAGGGGTTATCGGAGGTCTGAGTGAATCCAAGAGCAGATCCCTCGCTTCACTCGGGATGACAACCAGTTACTTACTCCACGGCGGCGTCACGCCATTCATCCGCGCGTACGCAATCAGTTGCCCGAGATGCTCATGCAGGTCGTCCGTCATCGCGAATGACGTCTCGACGATGTTGTGATCGCCGCCGAAGAGCTTCCGCGAGCCCGTGAGCTGACCTTCGTCGATGCCTGAGATCGACTGTTTCGCATACGCGAAACCCTCTTTGAGGTGCTTCAGCACGTCCTCCTTCGTCGACATCGATTCGAACTTCTTGAACGAGTCCTGGCCGCGCGGGATCACCGGCGAGCGTGCCGCGCCGTAGGCCATCGGGGCGTACACATAGAATTCGCTCGCCACGTGCATGAACGCCTCGCCCACCGAACGAACGTTCGGCGCCGGTCGCCAAGCGTACTTGCTCGCGGGAAACGCCTCGGCGAGCGCGAGGAACTTGCTCTGGAGCGTGTCGAGATCGGTGAGGAACTGCTTCCGCACTTCGGCAGCCGCTTCACGGTTCGGTACCTCCTGCGCGCGCAATCCATGGTGCGGCAGCGCGAGCAGTATCAACGCCGCCGCGGCGATGGGCGCGATGCGGGCGGTCGTGGGGCGTGACATCGTGGTCTCCTCGAAAAGGGCGGCGTCATTATACGCGCCCCTCGCCGCATCGCGCGTCCCTCGTGACGACTCGATAATCGCCGGGGACGGAACGGCCGCCAGCTACCAGCCGCCTCGCCCGTTCAGCCGGTCGTGGGCGTAGGCGACCGCGAACGCATGCGCGTCGATGACGTCGTCTGGCACCGCCATCCATTCGCCCAGCGCATCACCGTACTCGAAGCTCGCCTGTTCGAGCGCTTCCTGTGGCGTCGAGTGATAGGTGTCCCCGCCGAAATCGCCATGCGCGGTGTAGCGGAAGAGCATGACCCCAGGCTCGTTCCCCGCGACGAGCAGGATGACGTCGGCGATAGGCAGCATCTTCGCTGGATCCATCGGGAATCCGCTCGTCTGTGCCGCCTGCCGCTCCCCGGCCAGCGGACCGATGAGGGCGATTCGTCTCATGAGTGATTGCTGAATCATCGGCGAGTGGCGTGTGACGCGTGACGAGTGGCGCGTAATTCTCCAAACTACCTTGGTCCGGCGCGGGCGCCAGAACCCATTTACTCGCGGTGAATGGCCTCGATCGGCGCCATCCGCGCTGCCTGAAGCGCGGGATAGATTCCGAACGCCAACCCGACCACGACCGACGCGAGCACAGCTACTACGATCGTGCTCGGCGACACCCACGCATACACGGGCGCGTTCGTCCGCGCGCGCATGATCGCCGACACTCCGAACGATGTCGCCAGGCCGAGGACGACGCCGAGGAGACTCCCGGCAGCGGAGATCGCA
Source organism: Gemmatimonadaceae bacterium (assembly GCA_035273165.1). GTDB lineage: Bacteria > Gemmatimonadota > Gemmatimonadetes > Gemmatimonadales > Gemmatimonadaceae > AG2. The sequence goes on along the minus strand of DATEPP010000424.1, from coordinate 7,814 downwards.
ACGGACTCGCAGAGGAACTGGACGAGGATGTGGCGCTGCTGGGCGCCCGTCGCCTTGCGGATTCCGATCTCTCGGGTGCGCTCGACGACGGACGCGAGGAGCACGTTCATGATGCCGATCCCGCCGACGAGGAGTGACACGCCGGTGATCGCGCCCATGAGTAGCTTGAAGATCAGCATCCCCTGCTCGACCTGCTCGACGCGCGACCGATTGGTGCCGACCTCGACCCGGCCCTCCCACGCGCCGAATCGCTTCGTCAGCCATTGTTCGACGCGAAGGCGCGTCACCGAGGCCTCCTCGACACGAGCAGACTTCACGATCAGCGTCGGCGGACGCTCCGCGAATCCAGCGACTCGTGCCGCTTCCGCGGCGGCGACCGGCATATACGCGAGTCGCAGCCGGTCGTCCGCATCGGCAGCGAGAATGCCAATCACCAGCCGTGGTTGGCTCTGAAAAAACACTGTGTCGCCGACGAGTGCAGCCGCCGCCGGAGCGAGGGGTCCGACCGGCGGCAGGATGCGCCCTGGACTCGTCTCGCGCAACTGAGTGGCCGATCTAACGAGGAAGTTGGCCGCGGCGCGCGACAGTACGACTACCGGCGCCCCAGAGCGACTCTCGGCCGCGCTGAAGAGCCGCCCCTTGTCGATGGTGAGGCCGCGGATCTTCCAGACGGCGTCCGTGACACCCACGAGCTGCAGTCCGTGGGGCTGCGTGTCGGCTCGCGTCCGCGCGAGCGTCGCACCCAAGGTATAGAGCGCGACGTCGCCGCCGGCGCCGACGGCGCGCTGGAGCGAGTCGGCTTCGGCGATGGTGAACGTCGGGACGTTGCTGTTCTCCATCTGAATTCCGTCGACGTCGCGGAAGCGCTGAGGCGAAACAGTGATCGTCTGCAGATCGGTGGTGCGCTCGATCTGTCGGCGCGCGTAGTGTTCGACGCCGTCACCTAACGAGAGCACCGAGACGAGCGCGCCCGCGCCCATGATGACGCCGAGCGTGGAGAGGATGGTGCGGAGCGGATTGGCGCGGAGCGTGTCGACGCCGACGCGGAGTGAGGCAAGAAAGACTGGACTGAGCATGAGTTTCGGAAATAGAAAGAGCCCGGCGCGCTAACGCCGGGCTCCCTACCACGATTCTCGCTACGGAGTTTCGTCGCGACGAACGCGCACGCTATTGCACGCCGAGCGCGCGCGCGACGTTGATCCGGCCGTCGCCGAACTTCTGGCCATTGCCGATGTCGTCCGCCGTGCTGCGGATGCGGGCGCGGATGTCGGCCGCACTCATCGCGGAGCCCCCGGGCTGCGACGCGATCAACGCCGCGAGGCCAGCCACGTGCGGCGCCGATGCGCTCGTGCCGTCGGCGACGATGTAGGAGAAGCCAATCGTCCTGCCCTTCACGAAACAGGCTGAGCGCGGCGTCGCGCCGCTGCATGGACCGGCGATCAGCAACGCGAGTGCATCCTGGAACGTCGCGCCACGGGGAAGATGTTTATCGTCACCGCCGGGTGCTGCAACGTCGATCCCGGCCCAACCGAAGTTGGAGTAGCGGGCGATCATGTCGCGCGGGTCCGTGGCGGAGACGCAGAGTTGCTTATCTCCCGCCTCACACGGCAACGACAGATGCGGATGCGGGTTTCCGAGATTGAGGTCCTCGTTTCCGGCGGCGGTCACGACGACGGTGCCCTTGGAATCCGCGTAATCGATCGCATTGGCGAGCGCCTGCTGCAGGGCGCCAAGGCCTGGCGTGTTGCCCTTGATCGTCGCGCCGAGGCTCATGTTGATGACACGCGCATGCACGCTGTCCACGGCGTACATGATGCCGCGCAGAATCGCGCTGAAGCTCCCGGTGCCCGTGGAGTCGAGGACTTTCACGGCGATGAGCCGCACGTTAGGCGCCATGGCCGCCGTCACGAAGTTGTTCGCCGAAACGATGCCGCCGACGAACGTGCCGTGGAAATAATCGTCGAACCAGCCCGTTCCGCCGCGCACGCAGGCGGGGGCTTTGAGGCAGGTGGTGCTCGAGCCGCCGTCGACGACGCCGAAGAGCTCCTGGTGATTCGGATCGAGGCCGGTGTCCAGAATCGCCACCCGGACTGCGGAGCTGCCAAACTTGCCCGCCGCCCATGCCTCGGGCGCGTGGATCTGCTGCATGTTCCACTGCTGCGGCAACCACGCCGCGGCGAGGGGAGTCTGCGTGAATGCACCGGTTGCCGTCACATCACTGCTCGCCGACACGTTCATCTCTTGAGCTGTCGGAACCCAGCGCGCGCTCAGGTCACCGCCGACCAGTCCGCCTGCCGCCGTAGCAATCGCGGCAGCATCGGCATCCGAGAGACCCGTGGTGATTGCCAACTTGCTCTCACCCTGCACCAGCTGAACAACGCCCCCCTTGGCTGCGACGACCGCCGCGAAGTTCTCGGGCACGCCCTGCTGCAAGGCGAAGATGTGCGTTCCGGAAACTGGCACGGCCTCGCGCGACGCGAGCGCCGTGGGCGAGAAGGAGCGTTGCGGTGCAGTCACCGTTGACTGATCGGCGCAACCGGCCGCGACAGCGAGAACGACCGCGCCCATCAGCGGACGCGAGCGGGTGAAACTGAACATTGGCAACCTCGACTGTGTAGGAGGGGCGCCTCTCTCGCCAATGGCTATGCGGGGCGGAGGCCTGACGAGCGGCGGAGGACGTTATACATAAGCATACGTTTGCGCCAGATTTTCCTTTGGCAAACGACAGAAGGCCCGATTCGCGTCGAGCGAATCGGGCCTTTGTTTAATTCCTAACTACTGAACTCTACCGCTCGACAATGATCAGATACTTGGACGGCGCCCAGAACTTGTCCGAGTCCTTGATCTTGAGATTGCCGCGGAAGCTCGGTCCATCACGCTGCGGCGCGTCCGCGTCGTCGAGGCTCTGCCGCGAGACGATCTGGTAGCGCTTGCTGGTGTCGGGCACCGTGATCTCCTGCACCGTTCTCGTGTCGATCGCCGTGAAGAGGTCGCGATCTAGCTGCCGGGCGGGCACCAACGTCCGTCCTACGCGGGCGATCAGCAGGTTCGCGCCGCCCTCTTTCACGATGATCCCCTTCTTGATCAGCACGTCCTCGTTGCCGATGACGTAGTACGCCTTGCTCTGCGACGCGCGGAGGTCGTTCACCATCATGTCGAGGGTATCGACCTTCGCCTGCATCGTCGCGATCGTCTGCGCCTGCTGGTCGATCTGCGACGACAGCTCGGCGATGCGCAGCGCGTCCGCGTCGACCTGCGACTTGAGCCTCTCGTTGTCGTTCTTGAGATCTTCCTCACGCTTCTTCGCGTCCGCCAGCTCCTTGGCCGTCTCCTGCGCGCGCTGGACGAGAGCGCTCACCCGCTTCAGCATCTCCTTCCGGGCGTTGAGCTGATCCTCGATCGGGCTCTCGGAGTTCTTCTTGTGCTTGGCCTTTGGAAGGCCCTTCACCTTGGAGACCGTGCTGTCGACCTTGGCAATGAAGCTGTCCGCGTCGTTCACGACCTGCGACAGCGAATCTTTCTGGGCCTCGAGCTTCGCCATCAGCACTTTCTGTGTGGTGGCGAGTGCCTGCGCACTGTCAGCGCGCGCCTTCTCCTTTGCGGAGGTGCACGCAACGGCGAGGGGAAGAATGATGATGGCCGCGGGCCAGAGACGCTTCATAGATCGAAACCTCGAGGGGTGTTGACGTGAGTCAGCCGCGGGCCGAGCCCGCTACTCGGGGATGACGATCAGGATCTGGTGAAGGTCTCGGGTGCCGGGCGGAGAGTGACGTGGAGCACTTGGGCCTACCGCCCACGAGGAGGGGACCGACTCCCCTCTCATCCCGAGGAGCGGAGCGACGAGGGATCTGCTCTTGAATCACTCAGAGCATCATTGGCTCCCCTGTCGTGACAAGCATCAACTGGTGGAAAAAGAAAATGCAGGAAACGGCCAGGAAGAGGCCGGAAACAACTAGGAAGCGGTAGCGACCGTTTGGAGAAGTCGCCACCGCCTTTCCAGGTTCCGTGCTTTTTCAGGCCGTTTCCGGCTCTTTCGATTTTCAACCAGTTGATGCCTGGCTGAAATCAGCGTCGTCGGAGGTCTGAGCGAATCAAGAGCAGATCCGCTCGCGTCGCTCGGGATGACAGGACTAAGGCACGCAGCCCGCGAAGCCCGTCCCTGGCGGCGCCGCGAGATCCACCGTGCAGCTGCTGCTGCCGAGGGGACCGGAGAAGGTGAGCTTCACCTTGCTCGTGCCGCTGAAGGTGATCATCGTCAGATACGTCGCCGTGGGAGCGAAGGGATCGAAGCTATTACTCGTCTCTTCGAGCGCGATCGTTCCCGAGAGAGGCCACTTCTGCCCCTTGCCCGCGTTCGGCAGGACGAGCTCCGACGTCGTTTCCTTCAGAAGCTCATCGATCGGGATCGTCGTGCTGCCCGTTTGCAGCGTGCCCTGAATCCGCGTCGTCGTCACGCCGTTGAGCGTGTGATTCTCGGCGCGAAGTTGGGTCAGCGTCTGATCAGATGTGCTATTGATCGTGTAGCTGCTCGTAGACGCACGCGGGTCGGTGGCGCTCGCTGTCACTGTACCGCTCACCGATGACTTCACCTCGAAGGCCGAGGTTTGCGCGTCCGGCTTCTGCTGGGAGTCGCCGGCGGCGTCGAGGAAGCGGTACATGCGCGTGATCGTCAAGCCGCCGGTCGTCACCGTCGGACAGACGAAAAAGCCGGTCGCGTCGCTGTAGGTACATGCCTGCGGATCCGACTTCGAGGTCAGGACGCCAACGAGACTCGACGATCCCGCAAGCGACTCTGCCGCGCCGATGCCCGAGGAGGACATCTCGGCGAGGAGCGTGGCGGCGTCTGGGATGGTGACCGAGCTGGGACCGGTCGGCGAATCGGAGCAGGCCAGGAGCGCGAGCGCTACCATGGCGAGGCTTATCGGACGTGTCAGGGGCACAGCGACTCCTCGAAGTCTACCCCTTCATTCTTATGCCAGGCGCCGAATTATGGAATAGGGGGCTATTCCTTCCCTTCCCGCAGCAGCTCTGCCATCACCTTCGGCATCTCACCAGACCGCATGCTCACGGCCTCCGACCAGGCGCGGACGCGGTCCCGACCCGTGCGCTTGGCGGCGTAGAGCGCCTCGTCAGCGCGGACCTTCATTTCCTCGGCGAGATTCTTCCCGCGCCCGTCGCTCAGTGGCCGATCGCCATCAGTGGAGACGACGCCGATCGAGATCGTTAGGCGGATCTCCTTGTTGTTCACGCGGAAGACATGATCGCGGAAGGTGTCGCAGAGGCGGTTGGCGAAGTGGAAGGCGCCGTTGCCGGGCGTGTCCGGCAGAAGGATGGAGAACTCCTCACCGCCAGTGCGCGCCACGATGTCGCCGGCACGCGCGGTCTGGTTGAGAAGCGACCCCGCTTCCCGCAGCACCGCGTCGCCCACGACGTGGCCGCGGCTGTCATTGATCGCCTTGAAGTGATCGAGGTCGAGTGCGAGGAGTGAAAGCTCGCTCCCCGCGCGCGACGACCGCGCCATCTCGCGCGCCAATGCCTGCTCGAAGCCGCGGCGGTTCATGCAGTTGGTGAGCGGGTCCGTCTGGACCATGCTGCCAAGCTGTACGCGGACGCGGTTGTACACGCGGCCCACCAGCGTCACGACGTCGGGGCGGCCGTCCGCGGCAGTGTCGTACTGCTCGGTGAAGTCGCCTTCCTCCACGCGCTCGAATAGATCGACTATCCGATAGAGGCGCTTCCGGAAGCTTCCGTACTGGAGGATGAAGACGGCGGCGGCGAGCGCGAACACACCGACCGACCAGAGCTCCTCCGACCAGAGGAGCCGGGCACCTCGCCCGATCATTATATGCACCGTGTACAGGTAGCCGGTCACCACCAACCCCGCGGCGAACGCCGCCTGCTCCGGACCGAAGTACGTCTCGGTGAGGTGCAGCACGAGGAAGGAGAAGATCAGAATCCGGTCGTAGTACGGTGGCGGCGACGAGACCAGGGTCGACCCGAAGATGAACAGGATGTCGGCGATGACCGTGACGGCGACGGACCAGTTGGGCGCACGTCCGGTCTTCTGCACGAACAGCGCGACAGCCGTCACGACGGCGATGTACCCGCACACGCCCTCGAGGAGATAGAGCGCGTTGCCCTGGAGAATTCGGTGCTGCTGAAGGATGAATTCAGCCCCACCGGCAACGAGCGCCACGATCATGCGGACGCGGCTCTGCCAGAGCAGCACCTCGGCGTTGACGCTGGCTCGTGATTGGCTGGTGGAGTTCAATGCCGAAGCGGGCTGGATGGGCTCGGGCGATTCGGTCGAAGCTCAGAATCGGTGGCGACTTGCCACTTGCTTGACGAGCGCCGGAAGATCCCCGTCACCGCGAACCGCACACCCATCGCGCACTCGGACCTCTCGACCCATCCCGCTGGGACGCTTCTTTGGACCCGATCCTCTGCCGCCCGCTTCGGCCCGTGGTTTTCGGACTGCTCTTTTCGGACCGAAGTTTTCGGACCGCTCCTCGCGCAGTTCTCGCCGTTTAGATATCAACTCGACCACACGGAGCATCAGGAATGAAGATCGTTATTCTCGGCACCGGCGAACAGATCCAGCGCGCCTTTCCGGGAACGCGTGTTGTGAAAACGCTCAACACCGTCAACACCAACATCATGGTCGACCCCGGCCTCGTGCCTGGCGACAGCGACGTCTTTCTCTCCGGGAACGACGCCACGGCCAAGGCGCACCCGTGAGCGACATCGCGCTCCTCCCCGCGGACATCGCCCAGCGATCGCTCTCCACGCGTGAGATCGTCCTGACCCTCGCCGATGCTGAGCGGGCCATCGAACATCTCGGCAAGACCGGGCGCCGGCTGGAGGCCTGGGAAGGGTGGGTCAAGTTCGCTGATGGAAGCCGCACTCATTCGCTGCGGCACCCTGGATCGTTCGTGCTGCCCACCGATGGTGCGCGCGCGGCAGCCGTGACGCTGGATAACATTCGCAAGGCCCAATCGGTCTGGGATCGGGCTCCGGAGTATCCGGGCGCGCAGCTATACTTCTGCTTGACGGTCGCTCCCGCCTAACGTCGGCGCGAGGCCGGCGGTCGAGGGGCGGAGCGAGGGTGACGGGGGTAGCCGCCGGGGCGTCTTGAAAGGACGTCGCCGTCCAACGCGGCAGCGAGCGACGTGAGCGTTTCCTCTCCCTTGGAGCAGTGGATGGTCCTCCTCTGGATCGCCGTCATCATCGCTTTCGTCGGCCTCGTGCAGCTGCTCGATCGGGTGCGCCGGCTGGAGCAGACGGCGGACGATCTGCGTCGTACCATCGAGCGTCTGACGAAGCGTCTCGAGGAGGGGGTCGCTCCCGTCGCAGCCCGCGCACCCACGCCAAAGCCGGTTGCGCGATACGACCGGCCACCGGCAGTCGCGCCACGACGACCGGTCGAGGAGCCTGTAGCCGAGGAGAAGGAGAGCGTCGAGGAGGAAACAGTCGAAGAGGAACCGGTGCTCGACCCAGCCGTTCTCGCTGGACTCGCGCAGCTGAATCCGCCGGCGTCTCGCGCACCAGAACCGGTGACCGTTGCGAAGGAGACCGCGGCGAGCGCCAGGCCCGAGCCCGACCGACCCAAGCGTTCCTTCGATTGGGAAGCCCTCATTGGCGTCAAGCTTTTCGCCATCATCGCGTCGCTCGCGCTCTTTCTCGCCGGCGGCTTTTTCGTCAGCTACTCGATGGAGCACGGCTGGCTCACGCCGACGATTCAATTCGCGATCGGCATCGTCGCCGGGGTCACCTGTCTCGTGCTCGGCGAACTGAAGGGCTCGCGTCGTTATGCA
>DATEPP010000423.1:0-2900 GCA_035273165.1 Gemmatimonadaceae bacterium | reverse complement strand
CAGCAGATGTCTGACAGTGATGCTGTCGAGGTGGACGCTACGGAAATCGGGCAGATATCGATAGACGGGCGCGTCGACGTCGATGCGCCCACCGCTCGCGAGGCGCATCACCGCCATCGTCGTCGCCATTACCTTCGTCACCGACGCGAGATCGAACAGCGTCGTCGTGTGCATCGGGCGGGGATTCGTTAGGCGGCGGCCCTGGAAATCCTCGAGCTGGGCCCACCCGAAGGCGCGTTCGTGCACGAGCCGGCCATTCTGCGTCACGACGAGGACGGCTCCGGGAATCGTGTGCTCGACGGCGGCCGAGATGAGCGAATCGGCCGTCGACAATCCTCGGCTCAGCGCCTGGCTCGTCGCGGAGTAACTGCCGTGAGCGTTCGTTTGGGCCGACGTCGTGCCGTTGACGATCGCGATCGCCAGCGCGAGAAGAGCCAACCTGTGCATCGATGCTTCGCTGCCAGAGGGTGAGCGATGACCGGCAGCTGAATTGTACTCAATTGGCGGCGACTATCGAGTCGAAGCGGACCACGTAGACGTTGCGCGTCGTCTTGCCGTCGACGGTCACGGCGCGGGTGAAGTACAGATACTTGCCATCGCGCGAGACGAATGGACAGAACTCCGTGGCGTTGGTGTTGACCAGATCGCCGAGATTGCGCGGTAGCGTCCAGGAATCACCCTTGCGCCAGCTGATGTAGAGGTCGACGCCACCACGTCCCTCCGGCCGAATCGCGCCAAACACGATGTACCGCTCGTCCGGATCGACGAAGAGATTCGAGGCGCCCGAGTCGGCATTGATCACCGCGTCGAGAGGCTCGGGAGTCGAGAAGCCTCCGTCGGGTTGCGGCGCGGCGCGGTAGACGAGTCGCCGGCGGGGCCGCGACCGGAAGCTGTCGAAGTAGAGCACACCGCGGCGCGTTATGCTCGGATAGTAGTCCTGGTCGGTTCCATTCACCGGCCCCGCGATGTGGAGGGGAACCGCCCATCCAGATCCGTCCCGATCGACGTACCAGGTGTCCGCCGCATTCATCGTGTCCGCGGCGGTCGGCCCCGTTGGGCGCCACGACGAGAAGTAGAGCCGCTGGCCGTCCGGGCTGAATGCCGGATCCAGATCGCGAAACGTCCCGGAGAACGGAAGCATCACCGGCGCCGACCACGCGCCATCCACCCACGTCGACGACATCAACGTCATGCGCGGTGGTGAGAACTTGGTAAACACGACGGTCCGTCCATCCGGCGTGAAGGTCGACGCGAAGACGTCCCCGGTCGAGACGACACCGGGCGCGAAGATCACCGCGGACTTGCCCGGGCCAGGCAAGCCTGCCGCCTCCGGCGGCGCCTGACGACCGAAGGCGGCGCATCCGCCAACGCCGAGGGAGAGCATGAGAGACACGATCAGTCGCATGACGACAATCTGTGAGGGCAAAGAAGGTGCACCACGCGGCCGATCACAATTGACCGAACTCTTACATCGCTCCGTCCCGACAGGTTACCGTATCGGCTCCTCTATCCGATCCTCATGACGCGTCTCGCTCTGGCCCTGATCTTCTCCGCGCTGCCCTTCGTTCGCGCGTTCGCGCAACGCGCACCGTTGGCCGACGTCGTCCTCGTGAACGGCCGCGTCCTCGATCCGGAAACGAACCTCGACGCCGTGCGTGCGGTCCACGTCAGAGCCGGCAAGATCGTCTCCGTCACAAGCTCCATTCCCGCGGCGCACGATACCATCGACGTCAGGGGACTGGTGGTCGCTCCAGGGTTCATCGACCTCCACTCCCACGGCCAGGATTCCGTCAACTACGGGTTCCTCGCGCGAGATGGGGTCACCACCGCGCTCGAGCTGGAGCTGGGGACGTATCCGATCCCGCCCTGGTACGCGAAGCGCGCGGGCAGATCCCTCATCAACTTCGGCGCGTCGGCGAGCCATCCAGGCGCGCGCCGCGCGATGCTCGACGGCGACTCCACGGCCGAAGGCGCGGACGTCATCGGAGCGACGGGAGCGTTCGTTCGATCGCCGATTCCGCCGGCGCGGCTGCCCGAGCTCGAGCGCCGGCTCGACGCCGCGCTCGCCGATGGCGCGTTAGGCATCGGCATGGGAATCAACTATACCCCCGCTGCCACGCGCGAAGAGATCTTCCACGCCTTTCGCGTCGCTGCGCGGCACCAGGCGCCGATCTTCGTTCATCTCCGCTCGGCGGGGCTCGTCGAGAACGCGGGCGGCGTCGCCGGCGTGCAGGAAGTGCTCGCCGACGCCGCGGCAACTGGGGCGCCACTTCATATCGTGCACGTGACGAGCATGGGCCTCGCCGCGACGCCAACGCTGCTCGACCTCATCGACGGCGCTCGTGCGCGCGGGCTCGATGTCACAACCGAGGCATATCCATACACGGCCGGCGCGACGATGCTCCAGAGCGCGATCTTCGATCCTGGCTTCCAGGAGCGGATGGGCATCGACTACAAGGACATCCTCTGGACCGCGACGGGTGAGCGCCTGACGGCCGAGAGCTTCGACCGCTATCGCAAACAGGGCGGGCTCGCCGTCATCTTCATGATTCCAGAGAGTGCGGCAGATCAGGCCTATCGCGACTCACACGTCATGGTCGCGAGCGACGGCGGTTTCCAGTTTGCTAACGGGCAGCCCATCGGTCATCCCCGGAGCGCCGGCACCCACGCTCGCATTCTCGGCCGCTTCGTGCGCGAGCGGAAGGTCATCTCGCTCATGGACGCGGTGCGGAAGATGACGCTGCTCCCCGCGAAGCGGCTCGAGCGCGTCGACCCGAACATGAAGCACAAGGGACGCGTGCAGGCCGGCGCCGACGCCGACCTGGTGGTGTTCGACCCAAAGACGGTGATCGACCGTTCGACATTCGAGCGGCCGGCGCAGTACTCCGGCGGGATCGTGC
>DATEPP010000422.1:0-17536 GCA_035273165.1 Gemmatimonadaceae bacterium | reverse complement strand
TGCCGGAGATCGGATCGTAGCGAAGGCGATCGAATTGGCCGACGATGCGGGTGTACGGCGTCCCCGTCGCCAGGTTGAACCGCGCGGCGAGCGTGTAGCGGGGCAGATGCCAGCTTCCGACGAGATTCACGTCGTGCCGCCGATCCTGGCTCGGGAAGAAGCGACGACCATCCGAATCGACGCGGCTGCTGAGCGTGTACGTGTATGCGATCCAGCCACCGAACCGACCGGCCTCGAACTGCCGCAACATGAGATCGCCGCCGGTCGACCAGCCTTTCACCGGAAGAAACTCGTCGCCGCGGCGCTGCGGGTCGTCGAATGGATTCGGCTCGAGCAGCTGGCTATACCGTTTGTAGAACCCCTCGATGCGAAGCGCCCGCGACGGCGTCAGCCAGCGCTCGACGCCAAGGATGTAGTGGCGCGCCCGCGACATCGGCGTGAGCGAGTCGCTCCCGATCCAGTAGTCGACCGCGCGCAGCGGAATGTCCTCGCGAGCGAGCGACCGGATCCACTGTCCATACTCACCGACGGCCGCCGTCACGGCCAGATCCTTGTTGAGGAAATACTTAACCGAGATGCGCGGCAGGAGTGCCGCCGAACGCGCTCCCGCGATCGCGTCGTAGCGCAGCCCTGCCTCGAGCATCAGTGACGGGTTCGGCGTCCAGAGCTCGTCCGCATATGCGCTCACCGACCGAACGCGCTGATGGAAGGAATCGGTCGGGAAGAGCGGCACGGGATAGTTCACCGAATAGGAGAGGCCCTGGCCGGCAATCTCGTAGCCGATGCTCCGCGTCTGGGTCGGCGCATAGGACGTGAGATCGCCGCCGACGCGCACGTCGCGCACATTGCTCGCGAGGCTGAATCCGCCCCCAGAAATCTGCGTGGAGAGATTGAAAAGCGACTGGGACACCCGCTGCTCGGCGACGAGGCTGTCGCCGAGAGCGGCCGTGAAGGCCCTCGATACCGTACCGCCGATGACGCGGTTCCCCCACATCACATGCTGTCGCTCGCCCTCGGTCGTGGAGTTGAAGTGGAGCAGATCGTCGCCGCCGTAGCCCGTGGCTGAAAAACGCCACCCGAGGGGCAACGTGTGCGCGACGTGACCCTGCAGATCGAAGAAGTGATACGGAAAGCCATTCTTCCGCACGAGGTTGATCGCCTGATCGGCGTAGGTGCGCCGCCCCGCGAGCAGCCAGCTGCCGCCCGAGCCGAGCGCGCCGCCTAACGAGAGCGTGGACGCGATGAAGGACACCTCGGTCGTGCCGTGGATGCCGCGCCGGCCGTCCTCGGTCGAGCGGACGTTGAGCACACTCGAAAGCCGGCCGCCGAAGGCCGCCGGAAAACCGCCCGTGAGCATGTCGACCCGGCCGACCGCGGGATCGATGAAGGTTCCGAAGAGGCCGCCGAAGTGGAACGGATTGTACACGGGATAGCCGTCGATGAGGATCAGATTCTGATCCGCTTCCCCGCCCCGCACATTCATCCCTGCCGAAAAATCGTTCCGCGCCTCGACGCCGGGCATTAATTGCAGGGAGCGAAGGACGTCGGCCTCGGCGAAGAAGCGGGGTGCGCTCCGCAGCTCGCGTCCACTGACGGAAAGCGTGCTGACGTTGGGCCGAGACTCGAAGAGCCGGCGCTCGATGCGAGTCGTGTCCGTGTGCATCGCCGGCAGCGACACAGCCGGGCGGGCGAGCGAATCGGTCTTTTTCGTGGTGTCGGGCGGCGTCGGCCGCTGGCCACGTGCCGGCATCGCGACCAGCGTCGCGATTAGAAGTGCAAAGAGTGCTGATCGGAATTGCCTGACGACTTTTCCGCGCATCCCTTCCTGATCGAGAGGGGCGGCCTGTCAACCGCAACGGCAATGCCGTGGGCCACACGCAGCGTGGCCGCCCAAGACGCGGCGTCGTCTGTCTATTTCGTTGGACGGCAGTCGTCCCTTTCCGGGTACACGCGGCGAACCACGGCATTTCATCGTACGCGCGGCCGTCGGGACTCGACAGCAGTGCAGTCTCGGCGGAGATTCGTCGCGCGCGACGATCCACCATTCCTCTCCAATTCCGAGGCCCATGTTCGTCCACGCCGTGTACTTCTGGCTTCGCAACGACCTCACCGCCGCGGAGGTGAAACAGTTCGACGCCGGCGTCGCAGCGCTCCGTTCGATCGAGGTGGTACATGCCGGCTACATCGGCGTCCCCGCCGCAACGAACCGGCCCATCATCGAGCGCGGATACACTCGGGCCCTGATACTCGTCTTCAAAGACGAGAAGGCGCACGACGCCTACCAGGTGCATCCGGTGCACGACCGCTTCCGCGCCGAGTGCAGTGCGCTATGGACCAAGGTCCAGATCTTCGATTCGGTTGGAGACGAATGACCCACACAGCTACTGCCGTTAGGCCTTCCTCGGTGCGTGTCGAGACGCTCGTGCCCAGGGTGCTCTTCGCGGGCTACGTCGCTCTCTTCATCTGGGGCGCGATAAGTCCCTACGACCGCCCAACGTGGTGGGCCGAGAACATCCCGATCGTCGGCGTCGTCACCGCGCTCGTCGTCATGTACCTGCGCGGCGTCCGATTCTCACCGCTCGCCTACGTGCTGATGGCGGTCCTCCCTTACTGGCACACCGTGGGCGGGCACTACACGTTCGAGCGCGTCCCGTTCGACTGGTTCAATCGCGCGTTCGGCTTTCAGCGCAACATGTTCGACCGCGTCGGACACTTTTCCGTTGGCTTCTTCGCCTTCGGCATCCTCGAGTATTTGCTGATGCGACGGGCGATGAGTCGGACGCTGGCGTGTCTGTTCGCGATCTTCGCCATCGGATTCGTGGCGATGTCGTACGAGCTGATCGAGTGGCTCTATGCCGCGTACGGCGGCAACGCCGCGGCGGGGGCGAACTTCCTCGGCAGTCAGGGCGACGTGTGGGACGCGCAGAAGGACATGCTCATGGACACCCTCGGTGCGGTCGCGGCGGTGTTGCTCTTTCTCATCCTTCGCCGCGACCGCAAAGCGAGAGCGATCTAGTTGCCAGCGCGGTTCGGGCGCGGGAGCGCCGTCGGCGGGAGCATGTTGTTCAGCCGCATGTAATTCGCGATCTGGCTGTAATGATCAGCGAGGTCGAGCGCGTGGCCGAGCACCATGCTCGCGCGCGGCGTCTGCCGCGTATTCGTGCCGAAGGTGAGCGTGATCTGCTCGGCGAGCTTGGCGTCATCGAGCTGCGAGAGCGCATTCTCGCAAAACGTGAGTGACGCCTTCAACTTCGAGACGAGTGTTGCCTTCGGCCACTTCGCCTTGAGTGAGTCGGCTGTCGTCGTGTCCTCGGCGGCCTGCGTCCCCTTCTGCGTGCCGAAATTATTGCAGAAGAAGTAATTGTCGCTCACCAGATGCTGGGCGATGTAGCCGATGGAGAGCTGCGCCGGTGTCGGCTTGTAGCTGAACTTGGATTCGGGGATCGAGTCGAAGGCCTGGGCAATGTTTCGCTGCAGACCGAGTGTTCGGTTACGGAAGACGGTGGTGATTGGATTGGCCGTGGCAGCGGCAGGCGGCTGCTGGGCGACGAGCGTGGCGGGGACGACGAGCGCGAGAACCGCGGCAAACGAAGTCTTTTTCATGCTATTCTCCGGATTGATGAGGGTGGGAAGGCAGCTGATTCTGCCAGGCGTCCCCCGTTGGCGCAACAGCCTGTGACAAAGCGGGATCGATGTGTTACGATGGTGCCCGGCCGCCGACATAATCCGGCCGCCCAGGGAGGAAACGTCCATGGAAAGAGCAGTCCCAGTGCTTCCCGGCGACGATATCCGCGTCGCCAAGACCTTTTATATAGACGGTCTTGGCTTCCAGCCACGCTTCGAGGTGTCAGAAGATGGTAAAAATGGGCTGCTCGGCGTCGAGCGCGGAGGGATGCGCATAACGATCGATTGCCCGATGTCCGGGCACGGGCGCAATGCGTGCGTGTCCCTCGAGGTCGACAACGCGGACGCGTATTACACCGAGTGGAGAAAACGCGTGTCGATCGAGCGCACGCCGCGGAACGAGCCGTGGGGAGCACGCACCTTCTCGGTTACCGATCCATTCGGGAACACGATCTTCGTCATGGGGCCGCTGCCATGAAGCAGACCGCGAACGCCCGCTTCGCCATCACGAACTGGGACGAAAAGCCGTACTCCGAGGGTCCCGACCAGCCCAAGCTCACGCGCGCCTCGGTTTCAAAAACGCTCACCGGTGACATCGAGGGGAAGAGTCAGACCGAATACCTGATGGTGTACCGCCCGGACGGCTCGGCGACGTTCGTTGGCGTCGAACATGTCACCGGTCGAGTGGCGGGGAGATCCGGCAGCTTCGTGCTGCAGCGGCTCGGCGCGTTCGAGGGAGGTCAGGCGAAGGAATCGTATTCGGTGATTTCCGGCTCTGGCACTGGAGATTTGCGAAGCATTCGAGGCGACGGCGCTTCGTCGGTCGGCCATGGGATGGAACATCCCTTCACGCTCACCTATGAGCTGGACTAGGATCGTCGTGGTCCTCGGCCTCGCGGTCGTCGCGTGCAATGGGATTGGCACGGCGGACTTGCACCGTTTCGTCCGACCGGAAGACGAGGAGTACGCACACGCCTACTTCGACAGCATCCGCTTCGAGCGTATCGATTACGCTGTCGGTGAGCTGTCGCCCGTGGCGGCGGGGATGCCGGGCGTGCGGGACAGCCTTGTCGCAATCGCGAATTATTTGCCGCACGGGCCACTCGATTCGGTACATCTCATCGGCGCCAGTCGGTTCACGAGCTCATCGATGGATCGCTCCGAGCTCACGTTCGAGTACCACGCCGTCGGCGGCTGGGGCGTATCGAGCATTTCCGTTCTCAATGAGAACGGGCGCCGTTCCGTCCTGGGGATCCACACTGGCAGGCTGCCGCGACCGCTCGAGGCGACGAACGCGTTCACACTTCGCGACCGGAGCTTCGGGCACTATCTGATGATCGGGCTGATGATCGTGTGCGTTGGCGTCGCTTTCGGAACCGCGGTCCTGGCGCTGTTCACACCGATGAAGCGACGCTGGGCGTGGGCGCTGCTGGCGCTCCTCGGCGCGGGGACCTTTGCGTTCAACTGGACGACGGGAGAGGGACGATTGGCTCTCCTCAACCTGCTCTTTTTCGATGCGGCCTACATGAAGGGCGGCCCTGCCGCGCCGTGGATCTTGCAGGTTGCTTTTCCCGTCGGCGCGTTGATGACGCTGCGACGGGTACGGAGCGCCCGGCAGGCTCCGGCTCCGGCACCGGCGGTGACAGCTGTACCGTCTGCGGCCATCGATCCAGTAGCAGCAGCGATCGAGGTGCCTAACGATCCAGGCCTCTGACGGAGGAGATCTACGATGAGGGACGATCTCGAGGTGGACGAGATGCTGACCGACGTCGAGGCTGAGGAGAGCAACGTCTTTCGCGTCCTCGGCGCTCAGGCGCGTACACGTACGGTCGCTCAGCTCTGGATGGCGGCGATCGGGGGCGCCGTCGACGCCGGACTACTCTGGTGGCGTCACCCCATGCTCGGCTGGCTGGCGGCCGGATGCGCCGCCGTAGCGGCGTACGGGATTTGGGGACTGCTCGACAGAGGCATCGAGCGGCGGACCGGAGATCCCGCCGCGCCAGACGACCTGAGAGCACGACTCAGCGGTCTGCGTGATCTCACGGCGATCGCCGGGACCGTCGCGGCGCTCTGGGCGGTACTTTCGTTCATGGCCGTCGCGCTCGGCAACTGGAACCACTGACGGCAGGCGGAGCGGCAGACTCCGCCTGCCTAACGAGATCAGCGCACGTTTCGCGCGCCGCGTGTGTCCGGCAAATATGGAGTCTGGGGACAGAACCGATCGAGCAGTGCTTCGGCCTTCTGCGTCGTCACCAAGGACACCTCCTGCCCCGTGTCGAGCACGAGCGGATCGTCCTTCGCCGCCTCGACGAGCGCGGCACGCAGGCGCGGGACGTCCTGCTTCCAATGGACGAGCAGCTTCTCGCGCAGCACCGGCGACTCGCTCGCGCGGTAGCGCCGGAGCAGACCGTCGATGATTGCCTGCACGCCGGCGTTGGAGATCACGAACGTGTCCGCTGACTCGAAGAGATCTCTCAGCATGACGCCGACCTGCTCGGCGACGTCCACTCGCCCATTCTTCGACTGCTCCTGCTTCTCGGCGTCGAGCATCGGCTCTTCAGGTGACGGTGGCGGCGGCGGCGGCTTCGGCGGTGAAATCAATCTCGGGGCGGTCTCCGTCTCGGTCGGCGAGAAGATCGAGCGCACAAAACCCTCGAGCTCCTCGCGGATACTCGGGGCTCGAGGGGTTGCTTCGGATTGAACGTCGTTGTCCATGCGGCTGCTGGGCTCCGGATCGCGCGAATCTACCCGCCGAATGCGCGCGCCGCGACTACGTCGAGCGATTTACTGCCGCTGGAGGCGCTCCAGGCCCGACGTCCCGTCGTCGTACTTCACCGTTCCCCGCAGGACGTTGCGAGCCGTCAGTGCGCCATCGAAGTGCTTGTGCAGGGGGTCGCGTGGCGACGCGCTGTTTGTCGTCACGACGGTGAGATCGAGATGGATCGAGTCTCCCGCGATCGTGCCCGTGAGCGAGAGCGTTCCGGCGCAGCAGGCTTCGCCCGACCAGGTGCCAGTACCGCTGATGGCTGTGCCCTGAACGGTGAGATCCCAGCTCTCACCGGAACCAGGAACCTCGTCGAGCGCGGCCCATTGCCCCTGAAGTGTTTCGGGGGTGGGCGGAAGGAGATCGCTGCCGCCGCAGCCCACGGTGAGGCAGATGATGGTGAGGAGGGTGAAGTGTTTCATGCTTGCCAAACTGTGGGGTGGGGGAGTTGGTCACTGCAGGGGCTAGGGGCTAGGGCCTAGGGGCTGGGGCTAGGCACGCACCACGCGCCACTCACCACTCGCCACTCATTGACGACGCCGTCCCCGATGACGTATCTCAGGTATGCACCTCCCCATCCATGCCGCGCGCTCGATCATCGTGATCGCCGCGGCCACGACCCTTGTCGGATCGTCCGTGCGCGCGCAGCAGTCTCCGGCTCCGACGCGGCTGCGATTCGGTATCTCCTTCCCCGCCGAGCGAAGCGCGCAGCCCCTGGACGGCCGCGTCATCCTCGTCATCTCGAACAACGACAAGCGCGAGCCGCGCTTTCAGAACAACGTCTACGACGCTGACACCCAACTCGCCTTCGGGATCGACGTCGACTCGTTAGGCCCCGGGCAGGAAGTGTACGTCGACGGCACGACCTTCGGCTATCCGCTGAAGAGCATCGCGGAGATTCCGCCGGGCGAGTATTGGGTGCAGGCCGTATTGAATCGTTATACGACTTTCCACCGTGGCGACGGCCATACCGTCAAGCTCCACATGGATCAGGGTGAAGGTCAGCAGTGGAACAGCTCACCAGGCAACCTCTACAACCGCCCGATCAAGATCCGGGTCGACCCCGCCAGCGATGCGACGATCCATCTCTCACTGGACCAGGAGATTCCGCCGATCGCGCAGCCGCACGACACGAAGTACGTGAAGTACGTGCGGATCCAGAGTCCGCTCCTCACGAAGTTCTGGGGGCATCCGATGTACCTCGGCGCAATTATTACCCTACCCTGGGGCTTCGAGGACCACCCGAATGCGCGCTACCCGCTGATGATCGACCACGGGCATTTCACGCGGGAACTGCGGAGCTTTCGCGAGACGCCGGCGCCTAACGCGAAAGGGGCCGACCCCGCGTACGAGTTCTATAGACAGTGGACGTCGCCCGGATTTCCGCGGATGCTCATGGTCACGATCCAGCACGCGAATCCGTACTACGACGACTCCTACGCCGTGAACTCGGAGAATGTCGGCCCCTACGGCGACGCCATCAACCACGAGCTCATTCCGTACATCGAGGAGCGGTTCCGAGGGATTGGTAAAGGCTGGGCGCGCGGCATGTTCGGCGGCTCGACCGGCGGCTGGGAGACGCTCGCGACGCAGATCTTCTATCCCGACGATTACAATGGGGCGTGGGCCGCCTGCCCGGACGCGATCGACTTCCGGATGTACGAGGTCATCAACATCTACGACGACAAGAACGCATTCTACAACAACGGTGCGTGGAAGAAGACACCGCACGCCGATGGCCGTGACTATTACGACCATCTGCTTGCGGTCACTGAGGAGGACGTCCACTGGGAGCTCGTGCTCGGCACGCATGGCCGCTCCGGCGACCAATGGAACATCTGGCAGGCGGTGTACAGCCCGGTCGGCCCGGACGGATACGCCAGGTACATCTGGGATCCGATGACGGGTGAGATCGATCATGACGTCGCGAAGTATTGGCGCGACCACTACGATCTGCGCTACATCCTCGAGCGCGACTGGGCAACGTTAGGCCCGAAGCTCACCGGCAAGATTCACCTCTATGTCGGCACGATGGACACCTGGCACCTGAACAACGCCGTGTACCTGATGGAGGACTTCCTCAAGAAGGCGAAGAACCCGCCGGCAAACGCCGTCGTCGAGTACGGCGATCGCAAGCCGCACTGCTGGAGCGGTCACGACAACGCGTACTGGTTCCGGCAGCTCGACGAGCGCATCCGCAAGACAGCGCCGAAGGGTGCGGACCTGACAGGCTGGCGGTATTGACTCGATGACTTCGCTCGCTTCAGAGATCGGCTATCTCCTCGACTACACCGAGTGGGACCGCGCCCAATGGCAGGCATGGTTCCGGTCAGCCGGCGCTGAGATTCTGCTCATGGATCTCGGCGCGAATGGCGATGGACGCTTCGGGAATGTGGGGGAGCTCGTGCGACACATCTTCTCCGCCGAGCAACGGTACGTCGACCGGATTCAGGATCTGCCGATCACCGATACGAGCACAGTGCCAGCGGACGACGTCGACCGTCTGTTCGATTTTGGCCGGCAGTCGCGGCAGCGGCTTCGTGACCTCGTCGACACCTTTCCGGCGGAGCGCTGGGAGCTGGTGCGGGAAGTCGAGATCGCATCGCATATGCGCCGGATCACCCCGAAGACGATGATCGTGCAAGCGGTGACGCACGAGATCCGGCACTGGGCGCAGCTGGCGACGCTGCTCCGCCTCGCTGGCCGGCCGACGGGGATCCACGACTTCCTCCTCAGCGGCGTGTTCGAGCGGAAGCTGGGGCGGACCTCCGCCTGAGCCCCCGTTTGCCTCTCGGGCGGCGCTTCGTCTTGAGAGTATGCTCTCATCGCGCTGGACGTACTTCCTCAAGTACATCCTCGGCCCATTCTGGATCCTGACCTTCGGCACTGTCGCCGTGACGTTGGCGTTCGCGCCCGCTGCGTGGGAGGGCGGACGCGGCGGCTCGCCGCCGCCGGAGCTTCGCTGGCTTTTTCCCGTTATCTGGATCGTCGCGACGATCGGCATCTTCCGCTTCACCTTTCCGATCAAGCGCGTGGAGATGCGTGAGGGGCGTCTCTTCGTCTCGAACTATTTTCGCGAGTGGGAGATCTTCCCGAGCGACATCGAATCCGTCGCGCAGAAACGGTGGGTGAACTCTCGCCCCGTTCGCGTGCGGCTGCGCCGCGAGATCGACGGGCTCGGCACCAGCTTCGACTTCATTCCACCGCAGCGCGCGAGGCTGCGATTCTGGCGCGAGGATCCGCAGGTCAATCAGCTGCGCCAATTCGCCGGCCACGTGATTCGTTAGGCGGAGCCGGTCAACGTCGCTCCGTCGATCGAAGAAAGGCGCGAAGCAGACTGACGTACTTCTCGGGCTCGTCCTGCATCGCGAGATGACCGCTTTCCTCGAAGACCGCCATCCGTGATCCAGGGATGAGCGTTTGATAATAGCGTGCGCTCGCCGTGGACGTGTAATCGTATTTCCCCACCATGAGTAATGTCGGCACCTCGATGGCACCGAGCTCCGGTCCGTGCTTGTAGGTGCGCATCCAGCCCGTGATCTGCGTCGGTCCCGCACCGTAAATGAACGAAGCCATCGGAGCGTTGGAATGCGCGAGCGAGCTGTCGAGCTCCGCGCTCCACGGCAGATGCCGCGCGTGATACTGGCGCATGAAGTGGAGCATCGCCCGCTGATAGGCCGGCGCTGACGTCGTACCATCGCGCTCATGATCGGCAATCGCGCGCTGCATGGAGTCGGGGAGCGCGGCGAGCAGCGGCCGGAAGTCGTCGGCCGAGCGCGACATGTCGAGCTGCGCACCGGCGAGCACCAGGCTCCGCACGCCACGCGGCTTCGTGAGCATGTACTCGGTAGCGATCGCGGCGCCGAAGGAGTGGGCGTAGAGGTGAATCTCGCGCAGCCCGAGCGCCTCGCGGACGCGCCTGATCTCCTCCACCAGCCGCGGCATCCGCCAGTACGTCGTGTCGTTGGTGCGGTCCGAGCGCCCGTTGTCGATCTGATCGAAGAAGATCACCGGACGCTCGTCGGAAAGCGCCGCGAGCGGCGCGAGGTAGTAGCTCCCGACGCCACAGCAGCCGTGCACGACCAGCAGCGGAGTCCGCGGCCCCTTACCGACGACGCGATACCAGAGGCGCCCGCCGGGGACGCTGACGTAGCCCTCGCCTTCCTTGAGCTCGGGCGTCTGCGCCGCGAGTCGGGCTGCGGCGGTTGCCAGCAGGGCGATCACGGTTACGAATTGTCTCATGGCGATCGCACTCCTCTAGGCCCTCAGGAGCTTGCCGGGGTGATCCAATGTGAGGCATTTCATGGATCGCGCAATGCGCGAATGCCGCCGAGTTCAAGACTGGAGACTCATGTGGTGATTTTCCCTGTCCGGACGCCCTCCCGCGCCTTATCATCTGGCGCATGCGGCCATTTTCTCGGCTTCTCCTGGCGTTCTTCGGTATCGCAGTCGCGGCATGCGCGAGCACTCGCCCGCCGGCCTCGGACGCGAACGCCGGCATCGATTCCTTGAATGCGAAGCTCGTGAGCGCCTACCACGCCCGCGACCCCCAGGCCTACGCCGCGCTCTTCACGGATAGCGCCGTCTTCGAGTGGCCCGCCTTCAACACCGTACGCGGACCGGCCGGGCTGGCGGCGATGGCGCGCGACAATTGGGCGGGGGAGCGGGACGTCGATCTCCGGCTCACCGTCGCCAGTCGGCGTCTCGGCGGCGACCACGCCACCGAGTTCGGCGCCTTCGAGCAGACATGGAGCGATTCGGCTGGAGTCCGCCGGACGGAGTTCGGCCGGTACGTCTCCTACTTCCTCCGGCAATCGGACGGAAGCTGGCGCATGGACCGCTTTTTCGGCTTCGAGGATTCGACGCGCCTCGCTATGCCGAAGGGCCGCGCCTAACGACACATGTCTCCCTTCGTCGCGCTCGCGCTCGCATTCACGCTCCACGACGTTTTTGCGGTCTGCCCTCGGGTGAGGGTGACGCCGCGCGACGAGTATCGCGGAAGTGACGTCGTCGTCGTCGGCACCGTCGTGCGCGCTACACCGGTGCCACTGTCACGCGACTTTCAGGAGGGCACCGCCTACACCATACGCGTCAACGAGACGCTCAAGGGTAAGGTGCCGGCGCAGCTCCGTCTTTTCAGCGAGAACAGCGGGGCGCATTTCCCGATGCGCGTCGGCACGAAGTATCTGCTCTTCATCGATCACCTCGAGCGCAGCGTCATCGACAACTGCGGCAATTCGGGGACGGTGGCGACGCGTCGTAAGGCACTGGCAACGGTTCGCCGACTCCGGCGCTCCGGCGATCGATGACCGCGCGAGCGTCTGCCGCACGCGTTGCTACCTTCCAGGAGTCCTCGCGCTCGCTGCGCCTCCTCTTCTGGATCGTCCTTCCCTTCGTGGTTGTGCACGTCGCCCTGGCGTCGATCTCCGGGTATCGCGCGATCGTGCAGGTCTACAGCGTGCAGCTCGAGACCGACACGCCGATGCTCCACCCTGGGAGCACGGTCGACGTTGCCGTCGCCACGTCAGGGCGCGCGACGATCGATGGAGTGCTCGAGCTGATCCAATCGGCGCACGCGGAGACCGTCGCGGTCTTCCGCATTCCTGGCCACACCAACGCCTCTTACGACCCGCGCACCATCCGCGCCGACCGCCGGGTGACCCTAACGAGCGAGCAGCTCGCGCGGTTCAACCCCGGTCCCGCCCGGTTGCGCGCAATAGCGAATGGGCGATCGCAGTGGCTTCGCGTGCCTCCACCCGTCATCCGCGAGCAGACCGTCCAGATCGGCGAGACCGCGGGAACTACCCCGTCGCCGCTGGCGTCCTCTCCAACTCGGGCAACACCCACTCGCCGAACGACTCGATGAACTCGCGCTGGTTGCGGTTCACGTTGAAGAGATAGAGCGCGTCGACGCCAAGCTCGGCGTACTCCTGCAGCCACGCCGTGTGTCGCGCGAGATCGGCTGAGACGCGCACGCCCCGCGCCACGTCGTTAGGCGTGACGAACCGCGCCGCGGCCTCGAACTCGGCTGGGGTGCGCAGCGCCGGCAAGAGCTCCCCACCGAGGGCGCTGAACCGCCACTGCTCGTGCGCGCCGCGGCGGGCCTCGTCTTCACTCCGCGCCCACGAGAGCGCGTGCTGCACGAAGACCGGCTTCCCTTCCCCGCCTGCCTCACGAAATGCTTCGATCACGGTGCGTACTTTCTCGATCGGGCCGCCGAGTGTCATGAGACCATCGGCCCAGCCACCGACGAACGCGGCCGTCTCCGGGCTCAACGCGGCGCCGAACAGCGGCGGCGTGGACTCTGGCAGCGTATACAACCGCGCCTCCTGCACGGTCACGCGGCCGCGGTGTGTCACCGTCTCGCCGCGCCAGAGCGCGCGCATCACCGCCGCGCACTCCTCGAGCCGCGCATTACGCTCCGCCTTCACCGGCCAGGGCTCGCCAGTGATCGCTTCGTTGAGCGCTTCGCCACTTCCGATCGCGAACCAGAAGCGACCAGGGAACATCTCCGCCAGCGTCGCGGCAGCCTGGGCGATGATCGCCGGATGATAGCGCGCGCCAGGCGCGTTCACGGTGCCAAGCGAGAGCGCCGTCGCCTGGAGCGCCGAGCCGAGCCAAGACCAGGCGAAGCCGCTCTGGCCCTGCGCTCCCATCCACGGATGAAAATGATCTGAGCACGACGCGGACTCGAATCCCGCCGCTTCGGCGAGAATGACGCACTCGAGCAGGTCGCTCGGCGTGTACTGCTCGTGGGATGCGTGATAACCGAATCGCGTCATGCACGCTCGAAAGGCACCGGTCGTGCCACCGCGCGAATCACAAGCTCGAGCCTGTCAACTTGCCGAAGTCGGCGATTCGAGACATCGTAACTCGATGGCATCCATCGCGCGCAATGCGTTCCGTATCGCCGCCGTGACACTTCTATCGAGCGTCGCGGCGAGCTCCCCCGCGAGTGCGCAGGTCGCGTCGCGGGGGGCCGACGCATCCGACTCGCTGGCGACGTGGTATCGCGATCCGCACACGGCGCAGATCCTCGGCAGCTTCATTCCGGGCGCGGGACACCTCTATGCCGGTGAGAAACTGCGGGGGTTGGGCCTCGGCGGCGCGGCGGTCATCGGCATCGCCAGCGGCATCGTTTTCCTCGAGAGTCGCGAGTGTCATCTCGTGAGCTTCGGCGTCGAGAGCTGCGATCAGGAGCCGTCGTCGGTGAACCGGATCAACGGCATCACGCAGCTCGGCGTCGGCATCGCGGCGTGGGTCTTCGGCGCGATCGACGCTCCTCGCGCGGCGCAACGCGCGAATGAGCGAGCGCGCCAACGCGTGTCGATCGCGCCATTTGCCCGCGACGACGGCGTTAGGCACGTTGCGCTCGGAGTCGCCGTCACGGTCGGCTGGTAGCGCGTGGAGCTCGTCGTACCAACGCACAAGCTTCGATGATCATGGATGACCCTTCGTCACACTGGCATCAACTGGTAGAACGTCGAAACGGCCAGAAACTGCCTGAAACGGCCGGATTGCTCCTGTGTTAGGACAGTTCCTCACAGCACGAGCCCGGACCGATGTCTTTGTGACAACACACCGATCGAGTTGGGCGCGCAGGAGTCATCGGCACTCCGCGCGGCCTAGCTTCGCGAAAACAGGAACTCCTCGAGCTTCCCGTCAGGCGTGCGATACATGAGGCCCTGCGCCGACGTCGAGCCGACGTTGAACTGGATGATGGCAACCTCCATCCCGCCTCGCTCGCGAAGACCCGTGACGCGCACGTTGGAGATCGGGCCGAGTGCGTTCAACGACTTCTGCGCGGTGGTGATCTTCTCCGGCGTCAGATAGGCATCGAAGTCGGCGGAGATTGTCGACCGGTCGATGCGCCCCTGCTCGAGCTCGGAGAGAAATTTTTTCGCCGCATCGACTGCGGATAGGCCGGCAATCGTTGGAACGTCTCCGGTCTTGGGCAGCAGCTTGGCCAACAGCTGTTGATTCAGCTCGCCGACGGGTGAGAAGTCGCTGTTCGAGAGGACGACGAGCGCGGATTTCGTGCTCGGAATGATCGTGTTCTGGGCGACGAACCCCGACACCGCGCCACCGTGCGAGAGTGTCACGGCGCTGCCGCGATCGTTGATCGACTGGCCGCAGCCATAGCCACTCGACCGGCCGTCAGTGAGACGCTGTGGCGTCGCCAGCACGGCGAACGACGCGGGTGAGATGAGGGTGTGATTCAGGAGGGAGAGATCCCAGGTGAGAAGATCGCTCGGGGTCGACCAGATGGCGCCCGCGGCGCCGGCCCATCCCTTTGCTTCCGGCACGGCGTCGATCGGATCGGAGAGCCCGAACGACGTATAGCCCTTCGCCATCATCCCGTTAGGCGCGGGCTCGTATGCCGTGTGCGTGAGTGCGAGCGGCGTGAAGATGTGCGACTGAAAGAACGATCCGATCGGCTGCCCGCTCACCTTCTCGATCACGCGTCCGAGGATCAGATAGCCGGTGTTGCTGTACGACCAGTGGGAGCGTGGCTCGAAGTCGAGGGAACGCGTCGCGTAGCGGGCGATGATCGTGTCCGCCGGCTGCGACGTCGCCATCTCACGATCCACGTAATCGAGCGGATAGTAATCGCGATAACCGGATAGGTGGCCGCCGAGGTCCTTGAGCGTGATGCTGCGCGCCCGCGTCAGACGCGGGAAATACTTCGAGACCGGATCGTTGACGGAAAGCTTGTGCTGCTCCTGCAGCATGAGCATCGCGCTGCAGGTGAATTGCTTGGTCACCGATCCAATCGCGAACATCGTCGCCGGGGTCACAGGCGCCGAACTCTTCACGTCCGCGACGCCGTAACCGCGCGCGAACACCGTCTTGCCGTTCTGCATGATGCCAACGGACACGCCGATGATGTGCTTGTCGGCGATCTGCTGGCGAATGATGCTGTCGATTTGCGCCGGATCGATCGGTGTGGTGCGCTGCGCCGTGACCGGAAGGGCGGCGACGACGAGTCCCAGCAAGGCGATGAGTGGCGTCTTCACGATACGTCGATGAGAGAGTCTTAAGAAAAGGATGGTTTGCATCTGCGGATACATTAGCGCGCGAACCAGGGCGTGGCGACGAGAGTGTATGAAATTCGACACCTTGCGTGTTCGCGAGCCACGATCGATTTTAGTGCCCCACCTTTCTGGAACGACCCATGTACCCCCGCGCGCGCACGCGCGGTCTTCTCGTAGACCGGGTTGGCGACGAGACGATCGTTTTCGACGAGGAACGAAAGGAAGCGCATTCACTGAATCGCATGGCGAGCATCGTCTGGCAGCTCAGTGACGGCGCGCACTCGCTGAATCAGATTGCCGCCGAGCTGACGAAGGAGCTGCGCGTCGAAGCCAACGAAGCAATCGTGCTCTACGCGCTCGACAAGCTCGCGAGCGTGCATCTCCTCGAGGATGACGGCGGGACGATGCTCGAGCGCCCGCCGACCCGCCGCGACGCCATGAAACGCGTCGCGGCCGCCGGGGCGGCCGCCGTTGGTCTGGCGACAGTGCTCAGCATGACGGCGCCCACGCCCGCGATGGCAGCCAGTGGTGAGACGGCGCCGCCCGATCCGGGTCCGGATTGAGCTGCGCCGTCGTATCGCCCACGGCGATTCACCTCGATGCCTATGGCGTGGCGGTCGAGCTGCGGGCGTACGATGCGGAGCTGCTCGCCGCGTTGCGACGCGTCGCACCGCCAGGCGCGTCGGCCACGAAGCCGACTGCTCACCCAACCGTCTTTTCCATCGTCGAGGACGACGGATCGTATCTCCTGCTCGTGGACGGCTGTCGCACTGCGAAAAGTGCGCACCTCGACGAGATTCTCGGGCTCCTGGAAAGTGCGCTTCACTTCCACGTCGCCGTCGCCGCACGCACCCGGCTCTTCGTCCACGCTGGCGTCGTCGCCTGGAAGGGCGGAGCCATCGTTCTCCCAGGACGCACGCGTGCCGGCAAGAGCTCACTCGTCGCCGCGCTGGTGCGCGCCGGCGCGACGTACTACTCGGACGAATACGCGGTGCTCGACGACGCCGCCTTCGTGCATCCGTTCGCCCGCGCGCTGGGCATTCGTGACGACACGGGACGCACGCGTCGTGTGGACCCGCGCACGATCGGGGATATTGGTGAAGCGCCACTCCCCGTTACGCGAGTGATCGCAACACGCTACGTCTCCGGCGGCGCGTGGCACGCGACCACAATGTCACCCGGGGAAACGGCACTCGCGCTGCTCGACAATACCCTCGCGGCCCGCAGCCGGCCCGCCGACGCGTTGCGCGTCCTGGCGCAGGTGGCGCGCCACGCAACAGGCGTCCGCGGCGAGCGCGGCGATGCCACGGCTGCCGTCGAGCAAATACTCACATGAGAGGTCCAGATGAGTCCTGAGACTGCCAAGCGGTCGACTTCAAGAGCGGCTCGTTCGTTGCCGCCGGAAGAGCCGCAGCGCGTCGCCGAGGCGCGGCTCGCGGAGTTCATCGCCAAGTTCTCGCCGGACCATCAGCGCATGATCCGCGCGGTACGCAAGCGACTCCGCGAGCGCTTCAAGGGCGCATTCGAGCTCGCATACGACAACTACAACTTCTTCGTCATCGGCTATTCGCCAACCGAGCGTCCATCGGACGCCATCGTATCGATGGCCTGTGGCTCGAATGGCGTCGGGCTCTGCTTCCTTCACGGCGCGAAGCTTCCTGACCCGACGGGAATCCTCGAGGGCTCCGGGAAGCAGACTCGCTTCGTTCATCTGGACTCACCGGACCTCCTCGGCCGGGCTGACGTCGAGGCGTTGATTGCCGAAGCGATTGTTCGCTCGAAGGCGCCGCTGCCGCCGGCTCAGCCAGGCCGTCTGATCATCCGATCAGTCTCGGCGAAGCAGCGTCCGAGACAACGTGCGCGCAATTAGCGGTCGCTAAACAGTTGGCGGCGGCAGGCGGGCCCGGTGTTGCGCTGACGCGACACTCCAATCTCGCCCTTGCGCGCCTAACGCGCAGCACCGAATTTCAGGGTCGAGAGACGGGACGTTCCCGCCCCCGGCTCGCCTAACGAGCAATCATGTCGCGCCCCGATCGGAGATCTTATGGCGCTCTCGGAACCGCTGCACCCGAAGTCACGGCAGACCGGCCTCCTCATCGATCGCGTCGGCGAC
>DATEPP010000421.1:0-4013 GCA_035273165.1 Gemmatimonadaceae bacterium | reverse complement strand
GCGAGTGCCGGGCGCGCTCTCGGCGATCGTCATGCGATGCCTGGAGAAGAGCCCGGGAGATCGATATGCCCGAGGCTGGGAATTGGCAGACGCGCTGATCGGGTACCTAGGCTCGGCGGCGAATTCGCGGGAGTACCTGCGACTCGCGCGGAGTGCACGGCTCGCGAAGGGAGCATGACGGCCTCGTTTGTGGCGACGATAGCTCCTCGAAAAGCAAACACCAACTGTTAGAACACCGAAGCTGCCTGAAACAGCCCTGAAACTGCCGGATCGCTCCTCTCCATTCATGGCTCCTCGCCGGCGATCGAAGGCAGAATGTGGGAGTGATCCGGCTCCTTCAGGCCGTTTCCGGCAGTTTCGCTGTTCAATCCAGATGATGCGTGAATGCTCAGGGATTATCCGCTGGTAGGAGTGGAATCCCTTATCTTCTGACGCATGAAACTCTCGCACGACCTCCACACCGTTCACACCAAGCATCCGTTCGTCATTGCCCGCGGCGGCGCGAGCGAATGGAAGCTTGTCCGCGTCCGACTCGTCGACCGGGATGGCGTCGAAGGATGGGGTGAAGCGGCGCCGAACCGGTTCTATGGCGAGACGACTGAGACTGCGGTTGCCGCGCTCGCGAAGCTCGCGCCGGTCGCCGAGCGCGTGCTCACGGCCGACGCATTCGCGCTCGAGGATCTGGAGGCGGAGATGAACGCCGCGCTGCGTTTGAACGGCTCCGTGAAGGCGGCAATAAGCGCGGCGGCGCACGATCTCGTCGGCAAGCGACTCGATGTGCCGGTGTACCGACTCTGGGGACTCGACGCGGCCAAAGCGCCGCTGTCGAGCTTCACGATTGGCATTCCGGCGACGGAGCGCGAGCTCGTCGAGCGGGTCGAAGAGGCCGAGCAGTACCCGGTGCTCAAGGTGAAGCTGGGGAGCGATCGCGACGCGGAGATCATTCGTGCCGTTAGGCGCGCCGCTCCGACGAAGACCCTGCGTGTCGACGCGAACGCGGCGTGGACGGCGAAGCATGCCTTGAGAATGATCGACATGCTCGTGGAGTACGGGATCGAGTTCGTCGAGCAGCCGCTGCCGGCGCACGATCTCGAGGGGCTTCGCTTCGTGCGCGAGCGCTCGGCGCTGCCGATCATCGCCGACGAGTCGTGTGTGGTTGCGAGCGACGTCGCGAAGCTCGCGGGCGTCGTCGATGGGATCAACATCAAACTGGCGAAGTGCGGTGGTCTGCGTGAAGCGCTGCGCATGATCGCGACGGCGCGCGCGCAGGGCATGATCGTGATGTGCGGCTGCATGATCGAGTCGAGCCTCGGGATCACGGCCGCGGCGCACTTCGCGCCTCTGCTCGATCATGCGGACTTCGACGGCGCCGCGCTTCTCGCCGATGACCCGTACGAGGGGGCGACGATCGAGCGTGGGCAGATCCGCATTCCTGATACGCCGGGGCTCGGGGTTTCAGCCAGAGCCGCGTATACAGCGGGGACCGCATAGACACCGGACTGCACAAAAAAGCGGAGACCGCGTAGGAAGCGGAAACCGCGTAAACCGCGGGAACCGCATGAGTAGCGGCTACCGCATAAACGACGTTACGAATTCGGATTGGCGGGCGCGAAGCGCCCGCCTTTCCTTTTCCGCACCGCAGTTTACGCAGTCTCCGCAGTTCACGCGGTTTCCGCGTTTCACGCGGTCCCCGCAGTTCACGCGGTCCCCGCAGTTCACGCGGTCTCCGCGGTTCACGCAGTATCCGCAGTTCATGCGGTCCCCGCAGTTCCTGCTATTTTCAACGGATGCTTGTCGATGTCGCCCTCCCGCTGCCGCTCTTCAAGACGTTCACGTACGCGGTGGACGGGCGGAGCGAGCCCCTCGACGTCGGCACTCGGGTGCTCGTGCCCTTCCGCAATCGGAAGGAGATTGGCATCGTCGTCGGCGAGGGGAGCGCGCGCGAGGGCATCACGCCGAAGCCCGTGGCGGCCGTGCCGGACGACGCGCCGGTCGTCGACGCAGCGATGCTCTCGTTATGCAGGTGGATCGCGCAATATTACGTCGTGCCGCTCGGCGTGGCGATCCGCTGCGCGCTCCCGGCCGCGTTGAGCGGTGCCGACGCGCTCGTCCCTGCCCAGAAGCAGCGTCGCGTCGCCCGCATCGCCCGCGAGCTCCCGTCGCTCCTTCATCGCGACAACATCTTCAAGCGCTCACCGCAGCAGCGGGCACTCTTCGAGCTCATCGAATCGTTAGGCGGTCGCGTCGCCGTCGAGCATCTCGTCGAGCGGCTCACCTTTTCGCGGTCGGTGCTCAAGGGCCTCGTCGCGCGCGGCCTCGTCGTCATCGAGCGCGACGTGGTCGAGCGCGATCCCTTTCTGTCCCGTGCGACACCGGCGGCGCGCCCGCTCGTGCCCTCGCCGGCGCAGACGAAAGCCATCGACGCGCTGCGTCGGGGCAGGCCAGGGGAGACGTTCCTGCTGCACGGCATAACGGGAAGCGGCAAGACGCTCGTCTACATCGAGCTGTTGCGTACGATCATCGAGGAGCGCAATCAGAGCGCGATCGTCCTCGTCCCCGAGATCGCCCTCACGCCGCAGACCGTCGATCGCTTTCGCGCCGCGTTCGGCGACCGCGTTGCCGTTCTGCACAGCGCGCTCAGCGACGGTGAGCGGTACGACGCGTGGCTCGCTCTCCGCCGTGGCGACAAGCGGATCGCCGTCGGTGCGCGATCGGCGATCTTCGCGCCACTCCCCAACCTCGGCGCCATCATCGTCGACGAGGAGCACGAGTCGAGCTACAAGCAGGGCGAGGCGCCGCGCTACCACGCCCGCGAAGTGGCGATCGTACGCGCGCGCGCGGAAGGCGCCGTCGTCGTCCTCGGCAGCGCAACACCGAGCCTGGAGAGCTGGGTGAACGCGACGACCGGTAAGTATCGTCTGCTGACGCTGCCCGAGCGCGTCGGGGGCGGCCGGCTGCCGTCGATCGAGGTCGTCGACATCAAACAGGCGCGCGCGGCCCCGGAGAGCGGGGAGCCTAACGATCCGTTCCGTCGCGTCATCAGCGAGGAGCTCGAGCACGCGCTCGCCGCGCGGCTCGATCGCGACGAGCAGAGCATCCTGCTCCTCAATCGCCGCGGCTATGCGTCATTCGTGCAGTGCGGCGACTGCGGCGACGTCGCGTCCTGCCCGCACTGCTCGATCAGCCTCACGTACCATCGCACGCCCGAACGACTCGTCTGCCACTACTGCCAACATGCGGAGCCACCGCGCGAGCGCTGCCCGCGGTGCCAGGGTGCCATGCTGCGTCAGCGCGGACTCGGCACCCAGCAGGTCGAGCGGCTGATCTGCGAACGATTCTCCTCCGCGCGGGTCGCTCGCATGGACGTGGACACGACGAGCGGGAAGTGGGCGCACGCCGAGATCCTGGATCGCGTTGGGCGGCGAGAAGTGGACATTCTCCTCGGCACACAGATGATCGCGAAGGGACTGGACTTTCCCAACGTGACGCTTGTCGGCGTCGTCGACGCCGACGTCGGTATCAATCTCCCGGACTTCCGCGCGTCGGAGCGCTCCTTCCAGCTTTTGAGTCAGGTCGCGGGACGCGCGGGCCGAGGGCCGAAAGGCGGGGAAGTGATCATCCAGACACGAGTGCCGTCCCACCACGCCGTTCGTTATGCGGTGGCCCACGACTACCACTCGTTCGTGCGCACGGAGCTCGAGGGCCGCGAGAAGCCTATCTATCCGCCGTTCATTCGCATCGCGAATATCGTCTTCAGCGGCACAACCGAGGCGGCGACGGCGCAACTCGCGCTGACGGGCGCGGCGTGGCTGCAGAAGCTCGTTAGGCGGATCGAGGGGGAGATGCAGATCGTTGGGCCGGCGCCCTGTCCGGTGGATCGGATCAAGCGCCGCTGGCGATGGCATCTCCTGCTCAAGGCGTCAAATCCGAACGAGCTCACGCGAGTGGCGCGCTATTTCGCCGAGCGGTTTCCAATCCCCAAATCTGCCGACCTCCGGGCGACAATCGACCGG
>DATEPP010000420.1:0-4552 GCA_035273165.1 Gemmatimonadaceae bacterium | reverse complement strand
CGACGAAGGTGCTGACGTCAATCACGAGTGGCGTGTTGCGAGTGGCGAGTGGCGAGTGGCCACTGACGACGAATCTGCCCCATCGAGTGCGAACGTGCCTTTTGGGAAGAGGCGGACTGCATTCCGCCAGCGGATATCGGCGATGGCGTCATCGCTCAATCCAATCACCTCGAGTGCGCGCAGCTTGGCGAGACCGGTCTCGATCGTGAGGTCGCACGCCCAGAGCAGTCGCTGGGGGCCGAGCGCGGCGATGGCATCGTCGAGCATGCCGCGATCGACGCCGCTGCCGGAGAGATCGGGAAAGATGTTCGGCGTATCGACGACGGCGGGAAAGGTGTGGGCGTAGTCGCCCCCTCCGCCAAGATGAGCAAGTACGAAATTCGTGCGAGGATGCCGCGCGGCCAGGCGGGCAAGATCAGCGCCGTCGGAAATTTCCTGCGATGGCCACTCGCGGCGTCGGTGCTGCCAGATGTGATGCAGCACTGGTAGATGGCGCGCGCCCGCAAGCTCGGCGATCGGATCGAGCAGCGGATCGTCGGCGCGGCGGCTCGCGAGCAGCTTGACGCCGACGGCTCCGCGGCCGACACACCGTTCGATCTCCTTCAGCGCGTGCTCGGTGTAGTTCGGATTCACCGTGACGTACATCCGGACGCGCCGCCGCTCCCGCGTAGCGATGTCGAGCATGACGTCGTTGCCAGCGGTGACGTCGGCCGGCGACGGGAAGTACGTCGGCGACGAGAAGCCGTAGCTCCCGAGCACCGAGGCGACGTGATACGAGATGCCGATGCGCTCGCCGGCGCGGAAGCGCGCCGCGTTCAGCTCGCGCCAATCGGCGCGACCTGAGCCTTCCGTATAAAAGTGTGCGTGCGCGTCGATGAGCGGCGACGGGCCCGCGAGCGGCGCGGTCACGCCCGGCCGTTCTCCTCTTCCAACAGCTCGACGACCGCGGCGCTCGCGGCGGCCTCGATCTCGGTGATCGTCTCCTCGTCGTGCGCCATTGCCGCGTAGTTGTACGCGCCGCGCTTGAAGAGAACCCCGTGAGATGCCGCGAGCTCGAGGAAGCGCGTTTCGCGATGCGGATCCTCGAATCGGAGAAGCCACATCGGGTCGATTCCCTCGACCGTCACTCCGTTGATGCCGGCCGCATCGATCGCCGTCGTGACGCTCGCGCGCATCGCCTGACCAATCGCGGCGAGACTAGCGCAGATGTCTGTCGCTTCGTAGGCATCGAGTACGGCGGAGGCCGCGGCAATCGCCACGCTCTCACCGGCGAGCGTCGACGAGATCCACGTGCGTCGCGCCGCTTCCATCACGTCGCGGTGGCCAACGACAGCGGCAAGGGGAAATCCATTCGCCAGCGCCTTGCCGAAGACAGCCAGATCGGGCGTCACGCCGGAGAGCGCCTGATAGCCGCCGGGCTGGAGGCGGAAGCCCGTCTTCATCTCGTCGAAGACGAGCACCGCGCCTAACGACGTCGCCAGCTCGCGCGCCGCGCCGATCCACGTGTCTGACGGCATGCGCTCGACGACGGGCTCGATGACTATCGCCGCGAGGCGTGGACCCGCGTCCCGCGCTGCCTGCTCCAGCGCGGCCACATCGTCGAATGGCACGGAGCGAAAGACGGAGCGCACGGCGTCCGGCACGCCGGCCGCATCGCTCGACCAATCGTGCCAACCGAAATAGCCACTGCCGATGACGACGTCGCGATTGGTATACGTTCGCGCGATACGCACCGCCGCTGACACGCCCTCGGCACCGCTCTTGAGGAACTGCACCATCTCCGCGCAGGGGATGTGATCGCGCAGCCGCTCCGCGAGATCGACCTCGCGCACGTGCGAGAGTCCGCTAACGTGGCCCTCCGCGATCGCGACCATCGCCCCCTGCTGGACCTGCGGCTCCCCGTAACCGAGGGCGACGGCACCGAGCGCCATGATGCAGTCGATATATGTGTTGCCGCGAGGATCCACGACGCGGCATCCGCTTGCACTGACGTAGTGCGTCGGACCGACAGCGCTGGCGTCGCCATACAGTGCTTCGGCGCGTTTGCTCCCAGTGGACGCACCGGTGGGGAGAACCGCTCGAGCGCGCGCGCTCCAATCGATTTCCTGAGCGTCCTCTGGAGCGCTGTCGTCGCCTTCGTACTCGGCCTCGTCGGGCTCGGCCTCGGCTTCGGGCTCGACGTCCTGTTCCGACGCAAACTCCTCGACCGACGACTCGTCATCGGTCGCCGGCGCCTCGCGTTTGCTGCCGCGCTCGAAGAAGCGACGGAATGGCATGAGCGGAAAAAGGACGCGACGAGGGAGAGAGTCAAGTGCGACCGGTGCGCTCGAGATAGCGCAGGATCTCGATGTGCATCGCGCGAACGAGTGAGAGCTCGCGTGCGTCCGGGTTGGCGCGATAGAGCAGCGAGCGAACCGAGCGCATGATCAGCTCGACGTTGCGCGTCTTGAAGAACTCGATGGCAGCGAGACCGCGCTCGATGTCGACAAACGCGCGCTCGAAGTGTTCGGCGGTCGGCGGCGGCGCGAGCTTCTTCGCCGGGGCGATCCAGCGCGTTGCGTCGCCGGCCGCGAGATGCAGCTCGTATAGCCCGATGAGCGCCGCCTGCGCGAGATTCAGCGATGCGTGCTCCGTGGTCGGGATGACGACGGCGGCGTGCATCCGGTCGAGGATGTCATTTGGCAGACCGCTGTCTTCGCGGCCCAATACCATCGCGACGGGACCCTCGTCGGCGGACTCGAGCAGCTCCTGCGCGGACGTGCGAGGATCGATGAAGCGCCACTTGGCGCTTCGGCGGCGCGCCGTGAAGCCAACGACACGGACGCAGTCGGCGACAGCAGTGTCGAAGTCATCGTAGCGCTGGATGCGCTCGATGAGATCCTGGGTGCCGTGCGCGATACCCTCGAGTCGATATGGATCGTACTCGACGGGACGTACGAGGCGAAGCTGGGAGACGCCCATGTTCTTCATCGCGCGGATGGTCGCGGCGATGTTGATCGGGTTCTGCGGCTCGTAGAGGACAACGACGACGGCGTCGAGGCGCAATGTGGTGACTGGTGATTTGTGACTGGTGGCTGGTGAACGACCGAGATGAGCTGTCGCTCAAGTAATGGTGAATCGCACCAGCTGGCTCAGATCTTCGCGGTCGCCGCGCAGGTACACAAACTCGCCAGGGCGTCCGCCGAGGACCAACTGGCCCCGGCGTCGCTCGCGGCCGGCGGGCTTCTCGTTGACGACGACGCCGAGGGCGAACTGCCGCTCATTCGGCGCGAGGGGAGAAGACTCGATTCGAACGCGGAGGGTGTAGCCGTCCGGTGTGCGGTACCAGACAGCACGAAGCGGGCGGGGCCTATCCCAGCCTTCGATGGGGCGAGCGCGGACGGCGCCCTCCTCTGCTCCTCCGACTTCCGGCACAAGCACCCAGCCGGACGCGAGGGAGGCGTCGTATAGATAGAGTTGGATGCCGTCGCCATTGATGTCCGGCGACTCGTTGTCGTAGACGTTGACGGCGTCGGCGCCGACGAATGTGAGCTCGCCATCTTTTCGGATGGCGACGTCGATGACGAGCTCGTTAGGCATGCGGAGGATGCCGACGCGCGCCGATGGGCGACCAGCCTCCTCCCAGCTCGCCTCCGAGCGCCGGTATTGCTCCAGGCCAAGCTCGAAGACCACCGCGCTCCCGAGGTGAATCTCGTGTGCCTGAATCGATGACTCGACTGTCCTCGCCTCGCTCGAACTCCTCGGCCGTTGGACGAGGCCAGCGAGGTCGATCACGCGTCGGTCGTCTCTGGTGACGCGCTCGATCCGGTAGCCTTGATTTGTCACTTCGAGCCGGTCACGTGTACCGTCCGTTCGCACAACGGTGATCGATGCGTCAGGGTTGAAGGTGGCGTAATCGATCGTGTCGGACCAGCACCAGACGATGCGAACCCACGCCGTATCGTGCGAGGTGAGCGCGCGCACGAGAAGCAGGGGGTGAGGTCCTTTTCCCGGCGCACCCGGCGCAATCGCGTGATAGAGCACGGCGCGGTGAGAGGAGATGAGGAACCCGCGCAGACGACGAGCTCCGTCACGAGCGACCACTGGAACGGCCACACATGGCAGGATCGCTCGCCAGGACACATCAGAGATTACGCCGAAGGCATCGTCGAGCCCGTGATCGTCGCGCCGGAACGTGCCAATCAGGTCGAGGTCCGCGTCGATATGGAGCGGCAAGTCCATCACGGTCGTTTTCTTCGCTTCCCACGCGAGCTCGTCCAGCACGTAGTCCTCCGAAACAACGAGCGTCCGCATTGCCGCGACGCCAGGATAGAGATCCATCGCGCGTGCGCAGATCCAACCGATGTCGTCCCGCTCCTCGAAGAAGAGCAGCTCACCGTCGACGCGCTGCTGCTGATAGCCGTCGAAGAGCGGCGCGTTGTGGGCGAGGGTGCTGCGATACCAGTGGAGCGACGGATCGACGTAGGAACCGGTGCCCATGTCGTCGAGCCAGCGCGTCGTGCCGTCGGAGAGGAGGACGTTGAGCCGGTCGGGGTGCCCGTGCCCGCCACCC
>DATEPP010000419.1:0-3605 GCA_035273165.1 Gemmatimonadaceae bacterium | reverse complement strand
GGCGGCACGGCAGGCGCGGTCCACATCGTCCGGCGTGCTCGGTTGCCGTATGAAGTAGGTCTCGAGGTCATCATCGGTGAGCGGCGACAAGAGGTCTGGCGCCTCCTGTTCCGGCGCACCACACGCCATGCACTCACCGGTTGTATACCACTCGCCGGGCGCGTTCTTCTCAAGGCGAAACCGAAAGTTCTCACCCATCCTAAGACTCCACTGCGTCGCCAGTTAACGCGCTAGCTAGTTGGTATGAAGCGGCTGGACCTCCACCGGGCGTGGTGGCAGGTTCGCCCCACAAGATATGAACGTGCTCATCGTCTCGCGACGAGGCACACACCGGGGAGGCCAGCCGCCATGGATACGATAGGACTTGATCTCCACAAACGCGAGAGTCAGCTGTGCATCGGAACGGACGCGGGCGCCATCCAGGAGCAGCGGATTGTCACCTCTGCGGAGCGGTTCACCGCCGTGCTCGGCGATCGGCCGCGGGCGCGCATTCTGCTCGAGGCGAGCACGGAGAGCGGGTGGGTCGCTCGGCATCTGGAGTCGTTAGGCCACGAGGTGATCGTGGCCGACCCGAACTTCGCGCCGATGTACGCAACCCGGTCGCGGCGGACGAAGACGGATCGCCGCGACGCGCGGACGTTAATGGAGGCGTGCCGGCTGGGCGCGTACCGCGTCGCGCATCGCGTCTCGGACGCGCGGCGTCACGTGCGCGCGGAGCTCGCGGTGCGGGAGGCGCTGGTCCGCACGCGGACGCGCTACGTCTCGATCGCCAAGGCGTTCGTCCGGCGCGACGGGATGCGCGTCGCGAACAGCGAGTCGCACTTGGTCGCCGAGCGGATCGCAGACCTGCCGCTCTCGCCGACGCTGAGCGCGGAGCTCGCGCCCCTGTTCACGATCGTTGGGCCGTTGAACGAGCAGATCGCCGCGGCCGACGCGCGATTGATCGCGCTAACCAAGCACGATCCGATTGTCGCCCTGCTCGCGACGGCGCCGTCGATCGGCCCCGTCACGGCCTGCGCGGTGGTCGCGACGGCAGACGACATCACTCGGTTTGCCTCCGCGCACCAGTTCGAAGCGTTTCTCGGCTTGGTGCCGGCCGAGCGCAGCTCGGGCGAGAAACGGCGCGTCGGGCGCATCACGAAGGCCGGAAATGCACGCGTGCGGTACCTGCTGGTCGAAGCCGGCTGGCGCATCCTGCGCGCGAAATCGCCGGAGACGGCGGCGCTGCGCGCGTGGGGTGAGCGGATCGCGGCCCGCCGCGGCAAACGGATCGCCGTGGTCGCGATCGCTCGGCGGCTCGCCGGGATCTTGTTCGCGATGTGGCGCGATCAGCGGGCTTACGATGCATCGCAGCTACGCCGCCCACGCGTACCGCTGACGCAGGCAAGTTGACCGCATGGAGGACAGTCGCAGATCGAGATGACTGATCGGAACGGCGAGCGCGTCGCAGCTTATGGCCGCACGAGAGAGCCGAGAGCTAGTTAGCGCCGTCCGTTCCTTCGCACACCCAAATGCGCCGGGACCCACGCGTCCCCTCGTCGAGCGCGAACAGAAGGTTGAGCAGCACCTCGAGACGCGACGGACAATCGAGGTAGAATCAACGGCAAGAGCACTCGGCTCTTGACGCAGGGCGCCGCTTCACAGAAAGCTGCGAGCGCGTATCATAATCGCGAGCGAAGCGAGCATCCATAACGGCGCTCGTCAGCTTCAGCGTCACGTTAGGTAGCTGGGCGACGGAGCCGCAACGTAGACAGCACTGCGTCAACGTTCGTGTCGTATCGCCCGGCGTCAGCGGGCGCGCAGCGGTAATCCACATCGAGCCCCTCGTCGCCGGCGAGGAGCGCCCAGCCGCGGATCCAAACCGAGCCCGCGTCGAACCGCGTCTCATGTCCGACGAAGTCGCCGCAGTTCCGCGGGATCACGGGCCGGCCGCGCTTCGCCGTGAAGTGCTCAGCGACGCGAATCCATTCGGCGGCACTCATCCGTCCAGTCTCATCTCGATATGGCGTGATCCGCAACTCGGCGTGCGGGAACGGCAGCCGGATCTGCATGTAGTCCGCTTGGAGCTCCGCCGTCCACCCGTTCGGGAGATCGACAGACCACGTAGGAGCCTGAAAGACCTTAGGCATGCCTAGCACAATGCTCGTTTGCTACCTAACGCCTGAGCTCAGCTGCAAGCGATCGGCTCAATATGCGGCTCACCTGTTCGAGCGCACTAGATCGATCTAGGCGCTCAACCGCAACGCCTCCGAAGATCTCGCGCTTGACAGCTGCAGCGCCTCGTTAGGGCGCAGGTCGAGACTCATCCTCATACTCGATGGGCGCTGCCTCGTAATCAATGCCCGGACGCCGCGGGGGCGCCTGATCAACGGAGGGCTCCAAGCGAAGCGCCACCTCCGTGCGGAAGGTCTGGCGTCCGCATCGAGGGCATATTTGCTCGTCCATCGCACTCACACGCCGATCGCCGGTGCTCGTAGGGTAATTCGTACCGTCTCGGCGGAACGCCGACTCGATCATCCACCCCTCCCAGCCGCACCCTTCAGTCGTGACGGCACACACGGCGTAGGCGAGCCACACGTAATCAGGGGACTCGACGTCGGCTGCGGTACGCTCGATCAAATGACGGAACTTCGCGGGAAAGGCCATGCCTGGAAATGGTTGCGAGCAGCGATCCATAGTGCGCCCTAACGCTAATTAGATAGCGGTATTCACAAACGCGAACGTGCATAAAGTAGCCGGACTCGCAGCCTAATCTGCGAGCGCGGCCCATACGCACGCAAGCAAACGCAATGAGAACCTCGAGTTGGCCCGACTGAGACGCGTTGTCCCTCGCAGTCTAATCTCGGTGGCTCGCAGTCTAAGTCGCGAGCGGAACCTGCGCGGGGCCGAGCTTCCGGCCATGGATCCCCGTCGGCGTGGGCTTCGCGATCTGTTTGCTACAACCGGTCCGCAGGGCTCGTGACCCCAAGTCCGCCGCGATTCAGCACGTGGGTGTAAATCATCGTCGTCCGCACATCGGTGTGTCCCAACAGCTCCTGAATCGTGCGGATGTCGGCGCCGCTCTCGAGGAGATGCGTGGCGAACGAATGACGCAGCGTGTGACAGCTCACGCGCTTCGTAACCCCCGACGACTGCACTGCTTTCGATAAGG
This sequence comes from Gemmatimonadaceae bacterium, assembly GCA_035273165.1. Lineage (GTDB taxonomy): Bacteria > Gemmatimonadota > Gemmatimonadetes > Gemmatimonadales > Gemmatimonadaceae > AG2. Next base: position 454 of record DATEPP010000419.1, on the reverse strand, counting down.
CGCGCTGCACGACGCTCGCGTGAAGGTGATGCCGCCGGCGCGCGCCCTGCTTGTCCACGAGCGTTCGGCCGGCCGGAAAGACATATGACCAGGGCCAGCTCAAACTGGCCCGCGGATACTTCCGTTCGAGCGCGGGAGTCAGGCCAGTGCAGCGGATCTCGAGCTTCAGGTCGCGGAAGTACAGTCGCTCGCGCTCGCGCAAATGCCGCCGCAACGCCGGCACGGCGGTCACCGCCAGCGGCGCGCGTCGATCTTTCCCACCTTTGCCCGCGCGGATCACGATCTCGTGACGATCGAGATCGATGTCCTTGACGCGCAGTGTTACGCACTCGAGAACGCGCAGGCCGCCACCGTACATCAAAAGCACCGCCAGACGGGGAACGCCATCAAGATGGTCGAGCAGACGACCGATCTCCTTGTGCGAGAGCACGGTCGGAACGCGACGCGATCGATA
>DATEPP010000418.1:0-4333 GCA_035273165.1 Gemmatimonadaceae bacterium | reverse complement strand
GCGAACATGAGGTGCACTTCGGCGGCGATCCACACCGCGCCGCGTCCGCCGATACCGGGGAAGTGCCCGTAGGCGTAGCCGGTGTCGCTGACGGCCTGCTGCAGAAGGGCGAGCGTCGGCGTCATCTCACTCCTCGTCGAGGAAGAAGGGGCGCTTCTTCGAGAAGTCGACAGGCATCGACTGGCGAACCTCGCGCATGACGTTGAGGGTGATCTCGGTCTGGCCGTGGCGCTTCGCGTACTCCTCGATGCGATGGGCGACGACGGCGCGGACGAAGGAGGGAATCCGGGCGAGGCGCGCTTCGGCGGCCGCGTCCCAGGGCATGGTGCGATCGGCGTGCATCCCGTAGGTCACGGGCCGCGCGCGTTCGATTGGCGTCGTCGCGGCCTTTGGCTGGTAGACACAGGACGGATCGTCGGCGAGGACGTCGTCCGTGACGGCGAGCGCTCGCGCGCGACATCCGCCGCAGACGGCGCGGTACTCGCAGATGCCGCAGCGCCCGCCCAGATCGGGATTGCGCAGCGACGCGAAGAGTGCCGCGGTGCGCCAGATGTGGGCAAAGGAATCGCGGCGCAGATCGCCGGCAGCGTCTGGAATGTACGGGCAAGGGGTGAGCTTGCCGTCCGGGGTGATGCGACAGTACTGCGAGCCGCACGGACAGCGGGTCTCGTAGTTGAGTATCGGTGAATCGGGCGCCAGCGTGTGGATCAAACGCATGAAGTGCGGAGCGCATTTCGCGCGCACCATCATCCGCCCGAGGTAGGTCTTGTGCAGGCCGACGAGCTCCGTGAGCACTTGCTCATAGTCGGCCGCGCTCAGGTCGGAGAGGCGGGCGCCGCGTCCTGTCGGTACGAGGAAGTATGCGTTGAACGACACCGCACCCTCGCGGGCAGCCCACGCGACGAGCTGTGGCAGCTCGCCGCGGTTGCCCTTGGTGATCGTCGTCTGGACGATGAAGTCGAGGTGATGCGCACGCAGTCGCGCGATGGCGGCGGCCGTCGCTTCGAACGCGCCGTGCCCGCGACGGAAGTTGTCGTGGTGGCTTGGCGTCAGCGAGTCGACGCTGACGGCGAAGCCGGTAACGCCGGCGCTCTTGAGCGACGCGATCCGGCGGTCATCGAGCAGGGTTCCGTTCGTGCCGACGACGACCGTCGCGCCGTTATGCGCCGCGTGCTCGGCGAGCCGCTCGAGATCGGTCCGCAGCAGCGGCTCGCCGCCGGAGAGGATGAAGAGAGGCGATGGATTGAGCGCGAGGATTTCGCGCGCGATGCGCAAGCACTCGGCCGTCGAGAGCTCGCCTGTGGCCGACTCGTGCGGCCCGGCTGCGATGTAGCAGTGAGCGCACTCGAGGTTACAGCGGCGCGTGAGGTTCCACGCGATCACATGTGGGATGTGATCGCGCGGCGTCTCCAGCTTCGGCGCCTCGCCCCGTCGGAAGTCTACCGCGGATGCCCCATTTCGAGGCTTCCTCTCACCAGTGACCCTCCGACGCAATAGCTAATAGCTATTTGCTAATAGCTATCAGATCGGAAGGGGGATGGTGATGTGAAGGTTACCCGCCCCTCCGCACCAGTTCCTCTACGGCTGCCTTTGCTTCTTCCGGTTTTACAAGATTGAAATCAACCGGGCACTTCGCTGCTTTCGCTTCGACGTCCCGAATCGGGCAACGGGTGATCCCCGCGGCCTTTGCTTCCTCGATCATCTGACGCATCTCCGGCGACAACGCCGGGGCGGCGCCTTCTGCTTCGGCGCGGATCTGCTTCGCGCGCAGCTCGTTGAACATCACGAGCATCGTGTCCATGTCGAACTCGTCGGCTTCGATCATCGCCTGCTTGTTCTCGTCCATGACGCGCGTCGTTATGCGCCAGATCTCGTGCGCTCGGCCGAAACGCTCCACCGTGTTGCGAGCGAGCGGACGGGCGATGAGCGGGACGAGCTGCAAACGCTGCCAGGCTTCGTGCGTCCAGACGATCGGATCGGCGGCGGTGCGCGCGCGACGACCGATGCGTCCCGTGATCGGGCATTTCACCTCGACCGAAGAATCCGCGGGCTCGGCGTCGTCGTCGTGGCCCTCGATCTTCGTGCGCGTCATCTGCTCCTGCGCCTTCACTTCCGCGAGCGCGATCTCCTCGGCGCTGCCGATGCCCATGATGAGCTGCATGTGCGTCGGCAGGAGCTTCCGAATCGCTTCGTCGAGACGCGGGTTGGTGACGATGTCGCCGCCATGCTCGAGCACGAACTCCTCGACGGCTTTCCGCGCGATGCCCTGCGCGAATGGCGGCACGCGAAGGATGCGTACCTCGGCATCGGGCGCCCAGGGCAGGGAAGCGACGCCGTCCTCCTCGATCCACGGAATGTCTTCGGGCTTGACGCCGACGGTGCCGACGAGCAGCACGTTACAAGGCGCTAATCGCACGAGATTCTCGGCCTGCGAGCCGAGCTCCGTTCCATCGATCCGATGGGCCCCGTGCCGGCCGAGGATGAGCAGCGACGGCTTGATCTCCTCAGCCCACTGCATCACCACCTGGAACGGCTTGCCGACCAGAATCTGCGTCTTGATCGGGACGTCGGGGAACTCCTGCGCCATAACCTCCGCGCGCTTCAGGTTTGCCTGGCAGAGCTTGAGCAAACCCTTATCGATGATGTTGTTGTGGAGCTCTTCCTGCTCCTCGAACTTGAAAACCTTAGATGCTTGAACTGACAGAACGTCTTTGATATTGCCGAAGACGACGTGATGGTATTCAACATCAAAAGCGCTGCAGACGTAGAGCGACGCCCCGAACTCCTGCGCCAGCTCGAGCGCGCTGCGCATGGCCCTGTACGAGTACGACGACCCGTCCACACAGACCATGAAGCGTCCGCCCGAGAGCGCGCCGTTCTCGCGCACGATGAGCATGTCCTTCTCGATCTCTCGCAAGGCGCGCGCGACGACGCCGCCCAGCTGCGAGTACGCCTGTCGTCCGAGGCCGTGCGCGCCGATGGCCACGAGATCGTACTGTCGGCCCGAGGACCCGACGAGCTTCGCCGCCTCATCCTCTTCCTCGGCGACGATACGTCCATTCTCGCCGAGGCGAACGTCGCTTCGCGTTTTCGCACCGCCGTCGTACCCGGCGGCGCGATTGGGATCGAAGCCGATCAGTCCCGGGAGTCGGCCCGCGCCGCGATTCACCTCGCGGACGATCTCCTCGTAGTTGATTCCCTCGAGGAGCTGCCTCGTTAGGGCGACGCCCGCGCGCTCGCAGCGCAGCGCCATCTGATCGAGAAAGCTGTCGGCGATGAGCTGCAGACCCTTCTCGATCAACTTGTCGTGAATCTTTCGCTGTCGCTTGATCTCGTCGGCGGTCTGGAACTGCGCGGGGAGTCCAGTTTCGAGTTGTCGAAACCGTACGTCGTGCAGTCGCGCGGCATAGACGTGATTGCCGGTGATGCGACCGCCGGATGTTGTGCAGATCTCGATGGCGCGATCGAGCGCCCAATCGGAGTGCGGCGAGTTGTCGACAGGAACGAAAACTTCCCTATATGGCATGACTCCGCCCTCGGCCGTGCTGGGGTCGCAAAACGATTCCGAATTGCCGGGCTGCTCTGCTTACCGTCAGAGTAGGAGATGCGCGATTACATCCGCGCATCGGCACCCATGCTAATTCTCGTGCGCCGACCTTCACTTCACCGAGGCAGAGTTCTGTCGCCGCGTTGCCGCGGGGCAAAGCTCGCCGCGCCAGATATGAACCGGCGTGAAACGGATGTCAAGAGAGGGCCCGTTTGTCGCGACCGGCTCGTCAGGCTCGATGCCGAATCGCTTTCGCGGCGGTGAGCGGACAAACCTCGCCTGCGACGTCACGAGCAACGCGACGTTCAGTATCAACGCAATAGCGCAGGACTTTGGGATTTGCACGTCGGATCCATCTGCAGGCGGCGTACATCGCGGACGCGAGCGCGTCCGGGCAGGGAGCTCCTTCCCATGCGAGCTCGAAGCGAAGTCGCACGACGTTCCTCGAGACGTGGCTCTCTATGCAATTCAGCTCGAGCCCGGACGTAGCCGCCTCCGCCGCCGATCGAATCTCGGCCAGGTGGCCCAGCATCCATCCGCGGAAGGCCCATGCGTCGCGCGCGGACGCGAACACGAGTGCCGGAGCCCGTTGCATCGGAGCCGAAGCAACAGTACTCGCCGCTCCGCCAGCGAAGTTGAGCACTCTCTTAAGTGGACTGCGCATCGACCCCTCCGCGCGAAAGAATCGCTTCGGGAGAACCATGGCCCTCGAATGGCGAGATTGCTGTCGGGGGAATTGGCCGGCGCTGTCGGCGGAAACCCGGATTGTGAGGGAGGACTAATCAG
>DATEPP010000417.1:0-18241 GCA_035273165.1 Gemmatimonadaceae bacterium | reverse complement strand
TGTCGGCGATCGCCGACAGCGCGCTATACGGAGCGCTCGCTGCATGGCAGCCGCGCGATCGCCTACGACAACCCATCGGGACGACGGTCGTGCTGGCAACCAGCTCCTTCCCCGACGTTCGCACGCGCGTCTCAGTCACCCGCACCACCCGTCGCCTGTTCGCCATTGTGGCGGAGAGCAGTCGCTTGCTCGACGGCAGCGCGCGCCGGGTCAGTCTTCTCGTGCGAATGCCGGTTGCCTCTTCGCCGCGCGGCGTGCTCGTGTCCGCAGTCGATGCGACGATCGGCGGCGATGCGCGGATCGTCGTCGACACCGCCTGCGCCGATACCACCGGCGCGGCCGTCGTGCTCGCGCCTTCTGTCACGTTCACCATCGATTCCACGGTTGCCGGCGCTGCGCCGACCGTGCTACGGGATCCGGTCGCCGCGGACTCCGCGACGTACCTGCGATTCGGCGATGCGTGGTGGAACGACCTCGCCATCGCTGCCGACGTACATCTGGCCAATGGCGCGCATGTCACGCCCATGCCAGTGACGAGCGGCGGAAATTGCGCGCGCATCGATTCCAACTGGGGTGATCCCAGCTCCGCGGGGCCATGCGCCGCGCGCGTGCCGATCGTCTACGCCGCCGGCGATCTCACAATCGATGGTGGACTCGGGCAAGGTGCCCTCCTCGTCGATGGACACTTGCTCATCCAGGGTCCGTTCACGTTTTCCGGTCAGATTGTCGCGCGCGGTGGAATCGAGATGATCGCTGACAACATTACGATCACCGGATCGGTCCACGCGTGGCGCGCGCGCAGTGACACGCTCGCGGCGCATGCGGACAGCGCGCGCGTCGTGCTCGCGCGCAGGGTGACGATACGCTCATCAGGCTGTGACGCGTCGCACGGCGTGGCGTCCTGGCTCCAGCCCCGACGCGTGCGCGATTTCGCGTGGATGGAGCAGTTGTGAATGCTCAACAACGTGTCAGTTCACGACAAACGCGATGTTACGCTTGGGTCCGTTGGTCGTGTACCCGGTAGAACTGACCCACCGCGCGGTCACCATGCCCCGACACCGGCGAACGGTAACGACACGGACGAGGCAAGCGCGATGAGTCACAGAGCGTTAGGCACCGATTTAGTAAGTTTACATCATGCGCGCGGACATTCAGCCCGCTCGCACCCACCTTCCCGCGGCGCCGCGTGAGCGTTCGGTGAACGACCGCCGCGCATTCCTGGTCCGCACCGGCACCCATGGCACTCTTCGGTCGCAAGAAGACGACGGTCGGTCTCGACATCGGCTCCGGCCTGGTGAAGGTGGCCGTCATCGACCACTCCAAGAAGGAGCCCGAGCTCGTCAAGGCAGCGGTCGCACCGCTGCTCGCCGACGCTATCGTCGAGGGCGAGGTCATGGATCCGGGTATCGTCGCCGAGGCCGTGCAATCGGCCCTCGCCGCCGCGGGCGTCAAGTCGAAGCAGGTCGTGACCGCCGTCGGCGGCCGTGATGTCATCATCAAGAAAATCCAGATCGAGCGCGTCAAGGAACAGCAGGCGCGCGAACTGATGCGCTGGGAAGCCGAGCAGCACGTTCCGTTTGATATGGAGTCGGTTGAGCTGGACTTCCAGATCTTGGATCCAGACGCTGAAGGATTGGAGATGAGTGTCTTACTCGTCGCCGCCAAGCGCGAGCTCATCGAGTCCAAGGTGCGCGTACTCGCCGACGCCGGGTTGCAGCCCGCCGCGGTCGACGTCGACGCCTTCGCGCTGCACAACGCGTTCGAGATCAATCATCCCGATGCCCTCGGCGGGTTGGTGACGCTGGTGAACATCGGCCATGAAGTGACCAACGTGAACATCCTCGACGAGGGTGTGCCGATTCTCACGCGAGACATCACCGTCGGTACGCGGCGTTTCCGCGAAGATCTGCAGCGCGAGCGCGGCCTCTCGCCCGAGGAAGCGCAGGCGCTGCTCCAGGGATACGATCGCTCGCCGCACATCGAAGCGGTGCTCGCCGGCCGTGGCGAAGAAATCGCCGTCGGCATCGAGCGCGCGGTCGCGTTCCTCGCGTCCAACTCGCGCACCGGCCAGATCCGCGCCGTCTACACCTGTGGCGGTGGATCGCGCATTCCCGGCCTCAGCGAGTTCCTCGCCAATCGGTTGCACCTCCGCGTCGAGCAGGCCAATCCGCTTGCCAACCTGAAAGTGCGCGACGGCGCGCTCGAAGATCTCGTGACGGATGAGATCGCGCCGCTGCTCATGCTGCCCATCGGCCTTGCGCTGCGCAAGGTCGCCTAACGAATGGCCCCCGCCTCGCCGAGCCAGCGCCTCTCATGATCGAGATCAATCTCCTCCCCGGATCGGGTAAGAAGAAGTCGAGCCGCAGTGGTGGCGGCGCGGCGAGGAAGATCAATGTCGGCGCGCTCATCGCCAGCATCACGCAGAAGATCCGCGACCCGTGGCTCATCAGCGCGGTCGGGAGCGTCGTCGTGAGCGCCAGCGTCGTTGGCGGCACGTATCTCTATCAGGAATCGCGACTCTCCTCCCTCGGCTCGCAGGAGACGGCGGCGCTCGCCGACTCCACGCGATTCGCCGCGGCACTCAAGGAACGCCTGAAGGCCGACGCGCGCCGCGACACGTTGCTGCGCCGGATGAACCTCATTCGCGCCATCGACGAAGACCGCTACATCTGGCCGCACGTCCTCGATGAGGTCAGCAAGGCGCTCCCGCCGTATACCTGGCTCTCCTCGCTCGCCTTCATGGGCACACCGCAAGGCTCCATCAACGTCGCCGCCGGCGCCAAACCGGATGCGTCCACGGGTGACGATAAGGCCAAGAAGAAGACGACGAAAAAGGTCGACGTCGAGATCCCGCGCGACGAGGTACGCATCCGGATGATCGGGCTCACTCCCGACATCCAGGCGCTCACGCGCTTCATGCGACAGCTCGAGTCCTCGCCCTTCTTCGCCGACGTGCAGTTGAACAACTCGCAAGCCGCATCCGATCAAGGCAAGGATGTGACGCAGTTCACACTCGACGTGACGTACACCCGTCCGGATACGTCGGTGATTCGACGGATTCCGCTGTCCGCAACGGGGAAGTAACTATGGCCCTTCTTCCTACCAGACAACGCGATCAGATCCTGCTCATCGTGATCGTGCTCTCGCTGGGCGCGATCGGCGGGTACTTCATGTACATGTTCGGCGACAAGTCGCAGGAGATCGCGACGCTCGAGACCCACGTCGCCGCGCTGCAGACGATGAACGACAAGGTCCGGAAGGACATCGGCTCGGGTGCCTTCGAGCGCGCGCGCAAGGAAGCGCTGCGCTTCGAGCGCGAGCTTCGCGTCCTTGATCAGCTGGTTCCCAAGACCAACGAAGTGCCCGCGCTCCTCGATCAGGTTTCCACCGCGGCGCGTCGCGCGGGCCTCGAGCTCGCCGACGTCGCACCCGCGGGACCGCAGCCTGGTGAGGAGTTCGACACCTACAAGTACAAGCTCGGCGTCGTCGGCGGTTATCACGAGGTCGCCCAGTTCCTCACGAACATCGCCACGCTCGATCGCATCGTCGCGCCGATGAACATCAGCCTCATCGTCACGAAGGAGAAGGGCGAGAAGCGTCCTCGATTCGGTGAGTCGCTCCTCGACGCGAAGTTCGACATTCAGACGTACGTCGCGCACGGCGGGATGCAGCCTGGCCCGGAGAGCGCGAAGCCGGCGACGCAGGGGAATCCATGAGCAAGCTCGTGAAGAGAGTGGGCGGGTTCTTCGTTGCCCTCGTCGTTCTCATCCTCGCCAAGTTCAAGGCGGCCGGCATCTTCGCGGTGAAGGTGCTCATCGTCTCGCTCATTCATTCGGCGATGGGGAAGGACACCACCACCACCGCCAGCGCGAGCCATCCCAAGCCCGCGCGCCAGGTCGCGCAGGCCGTTCCATCCAAGCCCAACCCCGCCGACAAGCTCGCGGGCCCGATGGCGCCAGCCACGTCGCAGCCGGCGGTGACGCCGAGCGCGCCGTTAGGCGCTGGCGCGATCCAGGCAGCGCGTAACGCCGCCGCGGCGCAGAACAATCAGCTCGCCAAGGAAACGGGGCAGGACGTTCCGGCGCCGAAGGGTGCGAAGCCCGCGGCCGCCCAGCAGCCCGCGCCCACGCCGTCGCCCGCCACAGCTCCGGCGACGCAGAACACCCAGGTCGTGCAGCAGGGAGCTCCCAAGCCCACGACGACGGCGAGCACCAATGCCGACGCGACGGTGATGCGCGAGACGTTCGACTACACGCGCGACACGCGGCGCGATCCGTTCGTGTCGCTCATGACTACCAGTGATCTCCGTCCGACGCTGACCGATTTGCGCCTAACGGGAATCCTGTATGACCTATCGGGGCGTCGCCCCGTCGCCATCCTCCGCGACATCGCGGGTGGACAGTGGCGCGTCACCACCGGCATGACGTTGGGCCGGATGCGCGTCGCGCAGATCAAACCAAAGACCATCATCTTCACCATCGAGGAGTTCGGCTTCAATCGTCAGGACTCGCTTCTCCTCGGTGACACCACGAGAGTGAGGCACAGATGATTCGAGGCATGACGCTGGTCACGACGGCCCTCGTCGCGCTCGCGCCCCTTACCGCGAGCGCGACACCGGCACGTCCCGCGAGCGCCACGCCGGGTGCGGTCGAGCGCCCGAACGTCGCCGCGCGCGGCCCGCGCGGGCTCCATGGTTCCGAGCCGCTCCCCCAACCACCCGCCGCCTCGGTGATCTCGCTGAGCGTCCTCCCGACGAGCGAGCGTTCCGAGCTCGTCATCGGCGTCGACGGTCCGGTCGAGGTCCAGGACTTCACCCTCCGCGACCCCGACAAGATCGTCGTCGACGTCACCGGCGCCACGTTAGGCATCGGCACCGAGTCGTATGACCGCATCGCACGAGCGGGCATCGTCAACGTCCGCTACTCACAGTACCGGAAGAACGTCGTTCGCGTCGTGCTCACGCTCGACAGCGCGAAGCCGTACTCCGTCGTCCGCGGCAGGCACGAGGTGCGTGTCTTGGTCGAAGGGCGCAGCAATCGCCTCGAGAAGTGGCACGTCGGCTACGACACTCCCACCAGCACCATCGCCGACCAGGCCGCGAAGGTCGACACCAAGTCCGCCGCGCCTTCCGCGCCAGTCAAGGTCGAGACCGTGGAATCGCGCTCGGCGTCGCCCAAAGTGAGTGAGCCACGCGGGACGCCAACCGCTCCGTCGCGCTTCGTCGCGATGCAGCAGCGCTCGCAGCAGCCACGCATCACCATTGCGTGGGAGAACGCCGACATCCACGACGTCCTCGCCGCATTCGCCGCATTCTCGGGTCGCACGATTCTGCCGTCCCGCGAAGTCTTTGGACCCGTCACCGCCGAGATCTCCAACCAGCCGTGGGACGTCGCGATGCGCGCGATTCTCAACGCCAACGGCTTCGACGCCGTCGAGGATCAGAACGGCATCATCATCGTCGACACCTTCCAGCATCTCATCAGCCGCCAGAACGCCGAGCCGCTGATGACGCGCACCATCCGCCTCAACTATGCAAAGGCCTACAGCGTCGCGGAGATGGTGCACCAGCGCCTCTCGCGCGACTGCTCGTCGGTCACGATCCCCGGCACGCCGGCGTCAGCCGGCCGCGCCGGTACGCCCGCGGTCCAGCTCAACCCGAACTGCCCGGTGCGCGGCGCCGTCACGGCCGACTCGCTCACCAACAGCCTGAGCATCACCGATATCCCCGCGAACCTCGACGAGCTCGAGTCCTACGCCCGCAGCATCGACCTCCGTCAGCCGCAGGTCAACATCAAGGCCAAGATCATCCTCGTCGACCGCACGCAGCTCGAGGGGCTCGGGCTTCGCTACGACCTCGGCACCCACGATCAGTTCTTCAACGACATCGTCCCGCGCAACGACTCGACGGGCAATCCGCTGAGCAACGCTGGTCAGATCGTACTCGGCGGCAACATGGTCTCGGCGATCGCCAACGCCAAGGCGCGTGTACCATCTGCTGCGTTGCAGCTGGTGTATTCGACGGCGATCGGCGGCTTCGACTTGACCACCTTCCTCGAGGCTCTCCAGCAGGTCGCGCTCCTCGACGTCCAGGCCGAGCCGAGTGCGAGTGTGCTCAACAACCGCACGGCGAATCTGACGGCCGGCACGCAGGTCCCGATCCGCGTCATCGATGCGTCCACCGGCGGTACAAGCAATGGCAACTTCCCACGCGCCACAGTCCGCATTCAGGAGACCGGTATCATCCTCAACGTCACCCCACAGGTGACCGCGAACGGCCAGATCCAGATGCGCGTGCACGTCGAGAACTCGGATGTCCAGGATCTCGGCGGTGACATCGGCGCGGTGTTCCCGCGTCAGAGCGTCGACAACGAGATCCTCGTTGCCGATGGTGAGACGGCGGTCATGGGTGGACTCACCCAGACGACGATCCGTCTCTCGAAGTCGGGTATTCCGCTGCTGGTTGATCTCCCGCTGATCGGGCGCCTGTTCGGCGTCACGTCGCGGCAGGAATCGAAGCGCGATCTGCTCATCCTCATCACGCCACACATCATCGACGACGGTCAGCAGCCGTCGGACCAGATCCGCCGCTAAGGGCGGGTCTGGAAACGACGGCTGACCGGAGTGTGCCTATGAAGCGAGCTCATGTTTTCAAAGCGGTGTTCATCGCCGCCGTTGCGCTGGTCGCCGCGTGCGATCAGCGCACGCCGTTGAACCCCAAGATCAATGGCGGCGGCGGTGGCAGCGGCACTGGCGTCAAGGGTGCTCCCGCGGTGTCGATCGACACCGTGCGGCCAAGCCCCGTGAACGTCGGCGACTCGATCTTCGTCGCGATTCACATCCGCGCTGACTCGTCGATCACGAACCTCAACATCTTCGGCTACACGGTGAAGGGGAGCGCGATCCTCGGTACGCTCAGCGTGACGAATCGCTACACGCCCCTCACGGTGCCCGCGGGCGGCACGTTCCGGTCGGGTCTCAAGGACACCACCATCCTCCGTTATCTGCAGCCCGCAACGCCGGTGGATACGTCGCTCGACAGTCTGGTCATCATTGCCCAGGCGACGGATGTGACCGCGCGTGGCGGCGCTGATACGGCGGTCGTGAAAGTCGTGACGGGCCCACGCGTGAGCTTTGTCACACCGCAGCCGACGACGCAGGTCTACGCCGGCGGCGACATGGGCGTCACGGCGGAGGGCACGCATCCGGATGGCATCGCCAGCATGACGATCACGGTGAAGAGCCAGGGCACCTGGACCACACCGGTGAATTACACCACGACAGGGAATTTCCCGTTAGGCCCCAAGGATACGACGCTGTCTGGAACCGTCACGATTCCGGCCAACGCACCGGTCAACGGCCGACTGCTCTTTACCGCCTCTGGTATCGACGTCAACGGGAAGCCCGGCTCGATCGCGACCCTCACGCTGCTCGTGAAGGGACAGGATTCGACGCCGCCGCTCGTGACCCAGGTCGTGTCGCCCCGCATCGAGCTCACGGATTCAGTACTTGTGAACTCTTCCGGATCGAGCGCGACGTTGATCATCGGTGTCATCGTGAAGGACAGCGTCGGCACCGAGATTCGGCGTGATAGTATCAACGTTGCCACTCCGCTCAATAACGTCTCGCAGTGGATCAGGCTTCCGCTCACGAATGCGGAACAGGGCCGAAGTCTCCGGATCAGCAGCTTCGCCATCGATCGTCAGGGGAAGACGGGCTACTCCGTCTCGTCGACCACCACGGTTCCTCAACCGACGATGGCGCGGGCCTGGACCGACACGACAGTTGTCGTCTACGGCCGCACCTATCCGCTGCCCTACGGCGGCGTCGGCTCCGTTGTCGGCGACATCGCCGTCGATACGGCGCACGGCAACGTCTTCGTCTCGAACATCAACAACAATCGGCTCGAGATCTGGCAGGGCTCCACCAAGTCCTTCGCGGCAACCGGAATCCCGGTCGGCTCGCAGCCGTGGGGCCTCGCGTTCGGCAACAGCCCGGACACGCTCTACGTCGCCAACTCGGGCGGTACGAACATCAGTCGTGTGTACGTCGGCGCGGGCACCAAGAGCGAAATACTCGCCCAGCGCATTCTCACGCGTAACACCTACGCGTATGTGATCACGCAGACGGTCGACGCGAACACCGGACGCATTACGCTCTCGATCCAGGGTCCGATCAGTTACTCCGATCGCCCGCAATACATCGCGGTCTCGAAGGCTGGCCGCGTCTACTACTCCACGCAGCCAACGTCGGCCGCGCCGGCGGGCACCATCCGCTGGCTCGACCCAGCGCTGCCAGTGCCCGATCCGCAGCAGATCTGGCAGTACGGAACGAGTACTGCCGTGGGTACGGCCCAGTGGGTGCTGTTCAACGTCGACTCCGCGTTCGTGCTCCATTACACGGGCCAGGTTGCGAAATCTGACCTCCTCACCGTCTACGATCACCCGTACGGTCAGTTAACGGGCACTCTCGTTGGCAGCGACTCCGACGTGGTCACCGCGGTCGGCAAGCTCGGGTCGACGAGTGACGCGCAACTCGTCGGGAACCTCGACATCAGCTCGCTCGCCCTCACGGACACGACGTTCATCGCCGAGAGTGGTGATCACAACTGGATCGCCTTCGGCGAAGGCAACACCGGCAGCGCCGGCCGAATCATGATGGTCAACGATCCGCCAGGGGCGCTACCAGGCTTCTTCTCGCCTGGCGTATCGGTGCGCGACCTCATCGACAACGCCAACGAACGTGTTTACGGGGTGGCGGTGGACAGCACGGGCTTGACGCTGGCCGCGCACGGCGCGCAGTCGTACTTCGCCGCGATCAACAACCCGTTCCACCTACGCTTGCAAGGCAAGTACGACTCGTTCGACAACGGCGCCGGCGTCACCTTCCATCCGGGCGCGAACGGCTACACCAGTGTCGCCTCGGACCGACTTGCCTTCGTCGGATCGCAGAGCGGCTACATCGAGATCGTCGACATCGCCTACTTCCTCAATCGCGGGAAGCTCACCCTCAAGGGCAATCTCTACGGGCCGCTGCGTGCGAGCCGGCCCTTCCCGGGTGATCCGCCCGGGACGATCCTCAAGCTCTTCGGCTTGTCGAGCGCCGGTCTCGTCGTGATCGATCTGCAGGCGTCCGACATCAGGCCAGGACCTTAACGACAGCTATCAGTCCATAGCTGATAGCTATCCGTCAACCAGGAACACATCGGCGCGCCAGCATGCTGGCGCGCCGATGTCTTTTCTCTCCACCAGCTCGCAACGTCGAGGCAGGGCAATGGCCACTGAAAACACTGACACGGCCCTGAAACCACTGACGATCTCGATGCTCGGGACACCTTCGCGCACCAGTTGATCCTTTGAACATGTGGAAATGCCTCGGGAAGCCTCTTGGGCGGTAGAGGTCTCCTGAGGCATTTAACCAAAAGCAACTGGTCGATAAGTGCGCGGAAGCCTCACTGCAGAGGATCAAGTCAGTGGTTTCAGGGCAGTGTCAGTGGTCTCAGCGGCCCCCATGGCCGGCCGCGATAATGTTGACGCGGCATGGTGACCGGCTATTGTCCGACGCATCCAACCCGAAATGCACCGATAACCAAGAGCTCTTGTCGATCATTCGTTTTACCACCGCCGGCGAGTCCCACGGTCCCGCCCTCGTCAGCATTCTCGAGGGGATGCCTGCGGGAGTTCCACTCGTTGTCGACGATGTGAACGTCGAGCTCGCGCGACGCCAGCAGGGCTACGGCCGCGGGCGCCGCATGCAGATCGAAAAGGACGCGATCGAGTTCCTTTCGGGCGTGCGTGGCGGCGAGACGCTCGGCTCTCCCATTGCGATGCTGATGCACAATCGCGACTGGAAGAACTGGCAGGAGATCATGAATGCTTCACAGACGGACGAGGAGCTCGCCGCCGGGGGTGGCATTCCTCTCGGCGCAGATCTCTCCGAAAGCGCCTCAGGCGAGTCGAAAGCCAGGAGACCGCTCCGCAAGCGCGCGGTCACGAGAGTGCGGCCTGGCCACGCCGATCTTTCGGGTTTGCTCAAGTATGCCCGAGCCGACGCGCGTGACATCCTCGAGCGCGCCTCCGCCCGCGAGACGACGGCACGCGTTGCCGCGGCGGCGATCTGCAAGCGCTTCCTCCGCGAGTTCGGCGTCTCGATCGGCAGCCACGTCACACACCTCGGTGGCATCGATGCACGTCGCCCCGATGTGATGCCCGACGACATCAATGCTGCAGCCGACGCGTCGCCACTGCGCACGCTCGACCCAGCAGCCGAGCAGGCGATGATCGCCAAGATCGATGTCGTGAAGCGCGAGGGAAACACGCTCGGCGGCATCTGCGAGGTCGTCTGCACTGGTCTGCCGGTTGGCCTCGGATCGCACGTCTCCTGGGATCGCAAGCTCGACGGACGGCTCGCTGGGGCGATGATGTCGATTCCCGCCGTGAAGGCCGTGGAGATTGGACTCGGCTTCGAGATGGCGCGTCGCACTGGCGCCGAGGTGCACGATGAGATTGAGCCCCATCCAAATTCGCCTCTCACTGGAAACGTCCGGCGTCGCACCAATCGGGCTGGCGGGTTGGAGGGTGGTATCACCACCGGGGAGCCGCTCGTCTTACATATAGGGATGAAGCCGATCTCGACCCTCATGCGGCCCCTCGCGACTGTTGACGTAGCCACCGGCGAGAGCGCCGCGGCGGTCGCGGAGAGAAGCGACGTCACCGCCGTACCCGCGATGGGTGTCATCGCGGAAGGAATGGCGGCTCTGGTCCTCGCCGACGCCTTTCTCGAGAAATTCGGCGGCGACTCCCTAGTGGAGACGAGGCGCAACTATGACGGCTACCTTTCGTACCTCCAGTCCCGTATCGGCGGCTGATTCGAGGCGGCCACACCTGGTGCTCGTGGGATTACCGGGCGCCGGCAAGTCCACGGTGGGCAAGGCCGTAGCGGAACGGCTTGGCCGTACCTTCCTCGACTTCGACCTCGAGATCGAGCGCCGCCAGGGAAAGACCATCGCCGAGATCTTCGGAGAGAAGGGCGAGGGACACTTCCGGGAGCTCGAGCTCGCCCTCACCGAAGAGCTGCGGCTGATGGGCAACATGATTCTCGCGCCGGGCGGCGGCTGGGTGTCGAATCCCGAGGTCGTGCGACTTATCAGGCCGCCCGCCCAACTGGTTTATCTCCGGCTTCGCCCCGAGACTGCACTCGTCCGACTGGGCTCCGAGCGAAGCACGAGACCCCTCCTGATGCGGCCGGATCCGCTGGGCGAGCTCCGCCGGTTGTTCAACGCCCGCAAGGCCGCATATGAGTCCGCCGATCACGTGATCGAGGCGGAACTTCTTGGTGTCGAAGAGGTTATCAAGAGAGTTTCGGCGCTCGCGCTCGGCGCGCGTTGAACCGTAGCCAGGACGGATCTGCGGGAAATCGTACCTGCCCGAACTATTTTGGGCACTGTATCGTTTCCGGAAGCATCTATGTTTACCTGGCCTTTGACCAACAACATCACGCTTTGGTGAATTTCCGTGTTCTCGGTCCGCACGAGCGCGGCCGGTTTGCGCCGGAGGCGTGGGGCCATCTCCTCGCGCTGAACGGCAGTGGGGCACTGAGCGCCGCGGATCTCGAGCACATCATCGAGCGCGCGCTCGCCCAGATCGACGGGCGCATCGCGCTCGATGACCTGCGGTCGCTCCTGGAAGGTGCGGGGTACGACGATCAAGCTCCGGGCGGCGAGAACCAAACGGTACACTGAAAGGGGCAATCGAAACTCATTGACGGCTGCAGCTTCATCGCTGCCAGCTAGGGGAAAAATGGCTTCACGTAAATCCGGTACATCGCGCACTTCAGCGCGCAAGGCGACCGGCAAGGCCCGCAAGGGTCGCAGCCGGCACGTCGCGCCCGAAGTGCATGATGACGAGCTCTCGCCAGCGCCGGCTGGCTCGCAATCGCTCGTCATCGTCGAATCGCCTGCCAAGGCGAAGACAATCGGGAAGTATCTGGGCCGCGGCTATCGCGTTCGCGCGACGGTCGGGCACATCATGGATCTTCCCGAAAAGAAGCTCGGGATCGACATCGAGGGCGGCTTCGAGCCGGAGCTCATTCCGATCCCGGGAAAGGAAAAAACCATCGCTGAGCTGAAGAGCGCGGCGAAGGACTCGCGCGAAGTCTTCATCGCCACCGACCCTGATCGAGAGGGCGAGGCTATCGCCGCGCACGTCGCGCTCCAGATCAAGCCGAAGCGCGGAGCGGTCACCGTTCCCATTCGTCGCGTGCTCTTTCACGAGATCACGCGAGATGCCGTCCGCAACGCCATCGAACAGGCGGGCGACATCGATGAAAAGAAGGTCGAGGCACAGCAGGCGCGGCGGGTGCTGGATCGGCTCGTCGGCTACAAGGCCAGCCCGGTGCTCTGGAAAACCGTCAAGAAGGGTCTTTCCGCCGGTCGCGTGCAGACGGTCGCGCTTCGCCTCATCGTCGAGCGGGAGCGTGAGATTCGGGCGTTCAAGCCCGTCGAGTACTGGACCGTCGAAGCGCTCCTGGAGAAGGACAAGCAGCAGTTCACGGCGAAGCTCCATCACATCGACGGCAAGAAAGCTGAGATTCACAACAAGGCCGAAGCCGATCGCATCCTCGAGGACCTGAAGGGGAAAAAGACCTTCACCGTCACGGACGTGAAGCGACGGGAACGCCGGAAGAACCCGGCGGCACCGTTCACGACGTCGACATTGCAGCAGGAAGCCGCGAAGAAGCTCTCCTTCGGGTCCAAGCGTACGATGCGCGTGGCCCAGGACCTCTATGAAGGGGTCGAGGTGGGTGACGAGGGCGCGGTCGGCCTCATCACTTACATGAGAACGGACTCGACTCGCGTCGCCGAGGTGGCGGCGGGGCAGGCGCGCGACTACCTCCGCACGCTCTTCGGGCAGGAGTTCCTCGCCGCCGGTCCGCAGTTGTACGGCGCGAACAAGAAGAATGCGCAGGATGCGCACGAGAGCATCCGGCCGACGGACCCGACTCGCCGTCCCGAGCTCATCAAGCGGCATCTCACGCCTGATCAGTTCAAACTTTATCAACTCATCTGGCAGCGCTTCATGGCGTCGCAGATGGCGCCGGCCGTCTTCGACACGACGACCGTCGACTTCGACATACCCGCCTCGACGCAGCCCGATATCGGCCGCCGCAGCTATCTGTTTCGGGCGACCGGCTCGATCGTGAAGTTTCAAGGTTACCTGGCGCTCTACCGCGAGAGTCACGAGGAGGGCGATCACAAGGCGCTCGAGGACGAGCAAGCGCTGCCCGTCGTTGCCATCGGTGAGAATGTGCCGTGCAAGGGCATCACGCCCACTCAGCATTTCACCGAGCCGCCGCCGCGCTTCTCCGAGGCGAGTCTCGTCAAGGAGCTGGAGCGGCTGGGCATCGGTCGGCCATCGACCTACGCATCGATCATCTCCGTGCTCGCGGATCGGCGCTACGTCGAGCTACAGCAGCGTCGCTTCTTCCCGACGGAGCTCGGCGAGACCGTCGAGAAGGTCATGGTCAAGCAGTTCCCCGACATCTTCAACGTGAGCTTCACGTCGGAGATGGAAGAGGAGCTGGACAAGATCGAGGGTGGAGAGCTGAAGTGGCAGGGAGTCCTGCGGGACTTCTACAAGCCCTTTGAGAAGTCACTCAACAAGGTGGACGCGGGCGCCCTCATCGCGGCCGCGCACGATCTGTCCGAGGTCGCGAAGCTTCGCTGTCCGGATTGCGGCGGCAAGCTCGAGCCGCGGGGCGGCTTCTTCGGGCCCTTCCTTGCCTGTGAGAATCACCCGAAGAAGTGCAAGTACACGCGCCCGCTCAAGGGCGAGCGCGCGAAGCCGGTGATGACGGAGCACAAGTGTCATCTCTGCGGCTCGCCGATGGTCATCCGTCAGGGTCGGAGCGGCCAATTCCTCGGCTGCAGCACGTTCCCGAAGTGTCGAGGCACGCGCTCGATGCCGACTGGCGTGTTCTGTCCCAAGGATGGCGGCGAGCTGGTCGAGCGCCGCTCGCGCAAGCGCGGCACGGCGTTCTACGCCTGCTCCAACGACAACTGTGACTTTGTCGTCTGGAACAAACCCGTGGCGGAGAAGTGTCCGGAGTGCGGCTACCTCGGCGCCGAGGTGAAATTCACGAAGGCCCGCGGCGAGTATCGGAAGTGCCTCAAGTGCGGCAATGAGTGGGACGTTCCGCAGAATGAGGATCCCGCCGAGGCACTAGCGGGCTAGCCGGATGCGGGAGGCGGGACCAGGGATGCGGGATGGGGGACAATACCACTTCATACTCGCCACTGGCCACTTTTGAACTGACAGCTATCGCAGTCGACAGCGAGAGCCATCAGTGTAGAAGCTTGGAGTGGGGAGTTAGAAGTTCTCCCGCGTCCCGCCTCCGTGCATCAGTACAGATTCACCCAGCCCCGCCCCTTCGCCGTCGTTAGGGTCGACGAGGAGGCCAGCGCCTGCTGAACCGCGCAGGACGAATACTGAATGGTCGTGCTTCCGCTGAGGGTCACCGCGTCGCCGAAGTCGACCGCCGCGGCCATCTCGACACCCGTCACGCCGTTGTTGCTGCCGCTCGAGCGGATCGTGCCGCGTGCGATCACGATGCCATAGAAGCTGAAGTTTCCGGCTTTCGTCAGATCGCCATCCACGAGCAGGATGCCCTGGCCCGTACCGGTCGAGAGCTTCACGTCATCGGTGAAATGAATGATCGGCAAATACGTTTCGCACGCTGCCGCGGGCGAGTGGCGCACGGGGTCGCCCCAGTTCATGGTGTTCGCCTTCGTGCAGACGCCACCGCTGACGACGGGTCCCATACCGGTGTACGTCCCACCGGGGAGCGTGATGTTCGCCAGGGCAGCAAGGGAGGCGTACGTCGACCCGCCATAGTTGAAGTAGGTGTTCGAATCGGCGGCCGCCGCCATCGTCGTGTACGGCGGATTGCCGCTGACAGTCGCCGTTCCGTTGAATGTTACCGAGGCCGTGGGACTGAGGACTGCGCCGGGCACATTGGTGAGCGATCCAGTGCATCCCCAGCCGGTCGGGTTGGCATCGTTCCCGCTCACGGTCACGTTGCCGCTCGCCTTGACGTTGCCGGCGGCGGTCACGGCGCCGAGGAAGTTGAGCTGTGGCGTGTTGAGGCGGAACAACTGTCCGAAGCGCCGCCGCGAACCGTATTGGACGCTGTTGCCTCGCGTCTGCGCCTCCGATACGGCCCAGAAGAAGGGGCCAGGCAATCGGGTGACGAATACGCTGACGCTCGCACCGCCGACGTCGGTGTAATTCACCCGGACGGTGTCGCCAACGGGCATGCTCGTATTCTTCGACTGATCCCAATCTGACGTCAGGCGGTTCAGTCCCATCTCCGCGGCCGCCTCGGCACGAGTTTCGTTGAGCGCGTTGGCGCCGACGCGGTAGTCCTGCGTCGCGAGGTACATGACGCCGGCAATCAGCGTTCCGATCAGGGTGATGGCGCCAAGCACCATCGGCAGCGCCATGCCCGATCGACTCCACTTTGGCAGATTCATAGAATGTGATTTCAGGGGGCGAGTCCGACCCGGATCTGTGGTGCGCGACGCCTTTTCGAGAGCGCGCCGCATTGGTGGGACCCGCGAAGTAAACGCGTGGGAAGAGCAGGTGGGAGCGACTGCAGTTAGCACTCTCTCAAGTACACTGATCGTGCCACGCGGCATCCGTTCACGTCAGCAGATGTTTGGCGCGGCGCCACATACATCTGAGTAAGCGGCGGTGCCTAACGACACACCAAACAAATGTTAGTGTATGCTAGCCGCGCCTAACGTGTGTTTGCCCGCGATTCCACTGCACCCAATACGAGGCCGTCGTCGCGCTTTCCACGCTCACGTTCCGACACGGCCGACGACGCCCCGACCTCGCGTGGCGATCTGCGAGAGACGCGGGGAAATTGCAACCAAAAACAACTGAACCGTGGTCCTGGGCGTCGGAAAGCAACGCGCCCGAGGATGCTGGGCATCCTCGGGCGCTGTTCGAGCTGAGCGATCGCTTTGCTCGATGCTACAAGCGTTTGGTTAGAAGAGGTTCACCCACGCACGACCCTTCGTCGTCGTGAGACTCGATGACGCCGACAGGGCCTGTTGGACCGCGCATGACGAGTACTGGATCTTGGTGCTACCCGCGAGCGTCACGGCGTCACCCTCGTCGATCGCGGCGGCCATCTCCGCGCCCTCGATGAGGTTGCTGGTGCCCGTGGACTTGATCGTTCCGCGCGCAATCACGACGCCGTAGAAACTGAAGTTCCCCGCTTTGGTGAAATCGCCGTCGATCAGGAGAATGCCCTGACCGGTGCCACCATTCACCGTCAGGTCGCCCGTCACGTGAATGATTGGGAAGTAGCTCGCGCACACTCCTCCCGGCCGCGCCGGATCGCCCCAGTTCATGGTGCTGGCCTTGTTGCACACGCCCCCGCTGACGGCGGGCTGCATGCCGCTGTAGTTGCCGCCTGGAATCGTAATGTCAGCTGCTGCGGCGAGAGAGGTATAGGTCGACGAGCCGTAGTTGAAGTAGGTGTTCGTGTCGCCGGCCGCGGCGCTCGTGGTATAGGGTGGATTCCCCGTGATGCTCACGGATCCGTTGACCGTCGACGTCGCTGTCGGCGTGATGACGGAGCCTGGCATGTTCGTCTTTGTCCCGGTGCACGACCACCCCGTCGGCGTCGAGTCGTTTCCGCTCACGGTGACATTTCCGCTGACGCGGATGTTGCCCGCCGCGGTGACGGCACCGAGGAAGTTGACCGCTGGGATGTTCAGGCGGAACAGTGAGCCATAGCGGCGTCGAGAGCCGTACTGGACGCTGTTCCCGCGCGTCTGTGCCTCCGAGACCGCCCAGAAGAAGGGTCCGGGAAGACGTGTGACGAACACGGTGACGCTGGCCCCGCCGACGTCGGTGTAATTTTTTCGGAGCGTATCGCCGGCCACCATCGTCGAGTTCTTCGTCTGGTCCCAGTCCGTCGTTAGGCGGTTGAGGCCCATTTCAGCGGCCGCTTCGGCACGCGACTCGTTGAGTGAGTTCGCGCCGACGCGGTAGTCCTGGGTGGCGAGGTACATGACGCCCGCAATCAGGGTCCCGATCAGGGTGATGGCGCCAAGCACCATCGGCAGGGCCAGTCCGGCACGGCTGCGCATCGTCGCGCTCATAAAATCCTCATTTGAGTGCAGTGGCCGAGCGCGATGTACAGCGTGAACACGCCCGCCTTGTTAGTCGTCAGGCATCGAACTGCCGGTTGGTCGTCAGTAGAGATTCACCCACGCGCGCCCTTTCGTGGCCACCAGAGGGGATGTCGTGTTCAGCACTTGTTGCACGGCGCAGGAGGAGTACTGCAGCTTGGTGCTACCGGTCAGGGTCACCGCGTCACCCAGATCCACTGCCGCGGCCATGATCATGCCCGTGACGGCGTTGCTGCTGCCGGTGGCTCGGACCGTACCGCGCGCGATGATGATTCCGGTGAAGTTGAAGTTTCCTGACTCGGTCAGGTCGCCGTCGACGAGCATGATGCCCTGACCGGTCCCCGTAGTGAGCTTGGTATCGCCCGTGAAATGAATGATCGGGAAGTAGGTCGCGCATGCTCCCCCCGGGCGCGCGGGATCGCCCCAGTTCGTGGTCAGCGCTTTCTGACAGACACCAGCGATGGCGACGGGCGCCATACCGGTGTAGGTCCCGCCGGGCAGGGTGATGTCCGCCATCGCCGCGAGCGACGTATAGGTGGCGCCCCCGTAGTTGAAATAGGTGTTGGTATCAGCCGCGGCCGAGCTCGTGGTGGTTGGCGGGCTCCCGTTGACGATGACCGATCCATTGGTTTGCACCGAGGCCGTCGGGGTGATGACTGCGCCGGCCACGTTCGTCCGCGTTCCGGTGCACGACCACCCGGCCGGAATCGAGTCGTTTCCATTGATGTTGACGTTACCGCTGACCTTGATGTTACCGGCGGCCGTGACGGCGCCGAGGATGGTCATCGCCGGCGTGTTCAACCGGAACAATCCACCGTACCGACGGCGCGAGCCGTACTGAGTGCTATTGCCGCGTGTCTGTGACTCCGAAACCGCCCAGAAGAAAGGTCCCGGGAGCCGGGTCACGAACACGCTGACGCTGGCGCCACCGACATCGGTATAGCTCAGCCGGAGGGTGTCGCCGGTCACCATCGTCGAGTTCTTCGTCTGGTCCCAGTCCGTCGTTAGGCGGTTCAGGCCCATTTCGGCGGCCGCTTCGGC
>DATEPP010000416.1:0-26628 GCA_035273165.1 Gemmatimonadaceae bacterium | reverse complement strand
AGATTGAAATCAGGTTCTTCCGGGAATTTCGGGAAAGCTGGAGCGAAGATCATGGCTGACGGTGCAGGCATCGCGACGTCGACAGCGAGTCCAGGAACGAGAAGCCAGGAGCGAGACGGCAGGCGTGAGATCGAGGGCGATTTAGACTTGAGACCTTGGCCTCTCGCACCTGGACTGGTCCAGCGACGTCGCGATCCCGCCGGGCCCGATCAAATGCCATCGCTCGCTCTGATCACCTGCACGACACATCCCGAAATTCCCGGAAGAAGCTGAAATCATGTTGACGTACGCTGCAGCTCGAGACACGCTCGTCGCCGAGCTCCGGCGCGACGCCGCCGCACACCGGCTCGAGCAGTACGATCAGATCGGTCGCCGCTTCGATCGCCTCGAGCACGAGTTCCCGATCGGCACGACGCCGGAGCTCGGAAAGCTGCATATCGCGCTCACCTTCTGGGACGGTTGGATCGATGCGCGCAACAATGGGTGGCCACGCGGCCCCATCGCGATGGATGACTGGCCGAAGCTCGCCGATGCCGTGGCCGACGAGCTCGCGGCGGACCGGGAAATCCTCCTCCCGGTCGTGCTGGCCCGGTTCGACGTCGTCGCGCATCCGCATCTGAACGAGCGCGTGCAGACGCTCGCGGCGCGCCTTCGCCAGCGGAACGCCAACCTCGGCACGGCGCGCTGACTGCCGGTCTGCGGGGTCGAGCGGAATAACGCGACAACGCGGGCGTGGTGGAGATGGCGAATGGTCTGATATCATTCCTCCACCATGCGACACCATCCCCTTCCCGCGCTTGTCCTGCTGGCGCTTCTCGCCACGCCGCTCGAGGCCCAACGCCCGACGCTCGCCGTGGGCGTTCGACCGTACGTCGCCGTCGACACGTCCGTCGTCGCGCTCACGCACGCGCGCGTGATCGACGGCACGGGTGCGCCGGCCCGCAGTGATCAAACACTCATCATCCGCGACGGCGCAATCGCTGCCGTCGGTGACGCGCGATCCGTCCCCGTTCCCGCCGGCGCCCAGGTCATCGATCTCTCCGGCAAGAGCGTGATCCCCGGGCTCGTCATGGTCCACGAGCATCTGTTCTATCCCACTGGACCTGGCGTCTACGGCAATCTCGCCGAGAGCTTCACGCGGCTCTACCTCGCCGGCGGGGTGACCTCGATGCGCACCGGCGGCAACATGAACGGCTTCGGTGACTTCGGGATCAAGCGCGACATCGACGCCGGACGGAAGCCAGGTCCCTGGCTCGACGCGACGGCGCCGTACCTCGAGGGACCGGGCCTCGGCCTCGATCAGGTGCACGAGCTCACCGGTGCCGATGACGCGCGGCGGATGGTGAATTTCTGGGCGGATGCCGGCGCGACGTCGTTCAAGTCGTACATGCACATCACGCGGTCCGAATTGGCCGCGGCGATCGAGGAGGCGCACAAGCGGGGCTTCAAGGTCACCGGTCATCTCTGCTCCGTGACCTATCGCGAGGCGGCCGCGCTCGGGATCGACGATCTGGAGCATGGGTTCTTTGCGTCCACCGATTTCGTCGCCAACAAGAAGCCGGACGAGTGTCCGGGTCAGGGCGCCGGCCAGACTGCCCTCTCCGCCGTCGATCCCAATGGCGAGGCCGTGCGCTCGCTGATCGCCGAGCTCGTTAGGCGGCATGTCGCGCTGACGTCCACCCTCACCATCTTCGAGACTTTCGTCCCTGGCCGCCCGCTACCCCCCGGACTCGACGTCCTCGAGCCACAGCTCCGCGCCCAGTTCGAGCAGCGGCATGCAGCCGTTGATCGGAGCACCAGCTCCCCCTACACCACGCTCTACTCCAAAGCAGCCGCTATGGAGCTTGCCTTCGCTCGCGCTGGCGGGCTTCTCCTCGTCGGCACCGACCCGACTGGCGGCGGTGGAGTGATTCCCGGATTCTCGAATCAGCGTGCGCTCGAGCTGCTCGTGGAGAGTGGCTTCACGCCCCTCGAGGCAATCCGCATCGGGACCTTGAACGGCGCAACCTACCTCGGACGCGCCGACCGCATCGGGTCGATCGCGTTAGGCAAGCAGGCGGATCTCGTCGTCATCGCCGGCGACCCCTCCGCCAGGATTGGCGACGTCCGGAACGTGCAGCTCGTCTTCAGACAGGGCGTCGGCTATGATCCGGCGAAGCTCATCGAGTCGGTGCGGGGGAAAGTCGGTCTCTTCTAGCCGTGAAGAAGACGGTGCTCCTCTACGGTCTCCTCGCGGGCATCCTGATCGCCGCGCTCAAGCTCGTGGAGTACCGCTATCTCGTCATCGAACACTCGATCGAGATCTACGGCGGAATCGTCGCTGCCCTCTTTGCGGCGCTCGGGCTCTGGCTCGGCCTCAAGTTGACGCGGCCCAAGGAGACGGTGGTCGTGAAGGAGGTTCCGATCCCTGTCGAGGTCCGGGTGCTGGAGCCCTTCGCCGTCAACCGCACGCGCCAGCAGCAACTGGGCATCACGCCGCGCGAGCTAGAGATTCTCGCCGCCATCGCCGAAGGCCTGAGCACCCGCGAGATCGCGGCAAAGCTGTCCGTGAGCGAGAACACCGTGAAGACTCACTCGAGCCGATTGTTCGAGAAGCTCCAGGCGAAACGCCGAACCCAGGCCGTTCAGATCGGGAAAGAGGCTGGACTTATCCCCTGAACGGGTGATTTTCGCGCCAGCCGGCGAAAATCACCCGTTCGCATGACGCGCGATTTCGTGAAGCGCGATAAGGTGCCGCCCGTTCGACTCCGTCCACCTCAGGCAGCGCGGGAGCGCACACCATCATGAAAAAAACAGTCTGGACCTTTGGGCTCATCTCGGGCGCGATCCTGTCCGTGATGATGGCGATCACCGTCCCGTTCGAGGACCAGATCGGCTCCGATCGTGGGCTGATCATCGGCTACACGACGATGGTCCTCTCGTTCCTGCTCGTCTTCTTCGGCGTCCGATCGTATCGGGACAACGTCGCCGGAGGCTCGGTGAGCTTCGGCCGAGCGTTCGCGGTCGGCCTGCTGATCGTGCTGATCTCGTCGCTCTGCTACGTCGCGACGTGGGAGGCGATCTACTTCAAGTTCGCCCCGAGCTTCGCGGCGAAACTGGAGGCGTACAACATCGAGCAGGCCAAAAAGAGAGCATCGTCACCGGCGGAAGTCGAGGCGAAGGTGGCCGAAGCGAAGGTGTTCAGCCAGCGGTACCAGCATCCCCTCTTCAACGCCGCGATCACTCTCCTCGAGCCGCTGCCTGTGGGACTGCTGATCGCCCTGATCTCAGCAGCTGTTCTGCGCCGGAGGCGAAGTCGCGAATCGAATGGCGCGCTCGCGACTTCGATGGGCTGAGAAAGTTATAAGGCGTGAGCCGACGGTCTCAGGCTCACGCCTAGCGTCTCGGACCTGTCATCTCGAACCTGGACTCGCCGTGCCGGGTGAGATGCTCGCCTGGTGCCTGGAAGGAGCCCGATGTGACACAATCGTTAGGCCCACCTATGACTATAGCGGGCTCGGCGGCGCTTACATCCCCGAAAATTCGTGACCCCGGTTGCAGCGGTTACCTGGACCCGTCGGTATCTAGCCCGTTCACCTCAGACAGGAAGTTGCGTCATGGCAATCTGGAAGGAACCCACCACCACTGCACCCAAAGACGCGCCGGTGATGACCCCTGAGCCGACCGCGAAGCGAGAGACCGAAGTGCCGGCGGATATCACGCCGACCGCGGCGCGGCGCTCGACGCCTCGTGAGGCGCGGGAGTCCGTCATCGCCGCCGATATCACCATCACCGGCAAGATCGACGGCACCGGTCATATTCGCATCGCAGGGCGCTTCGAGGGTGACGTGCGCATTCAGGGCGACCTCACGATCGACCCCGGGGCGAAGCTCACCGGCGGGGTCAGCGCCAACTCCGTCACCATCGGCGGCGAGATCGAGGGAAACATCGAGAGCGCGGCGAGCGTGGAGATTCTCACGACCGGCGTCCTCAATGGCGACCTGAAGGCGGGTACGCTCACGGTGGCCTCCGGATCGCGCATGCGTGGCCGGGTCGAGTTCGGGTGGGGCGACGAGCGCGATCAGCTGCCGTCGAAGTCCACGCTCACGTTAGGCGCGCGCAAGACATCGTGAGCACCGTTCGGAAGACGCCGGCAGGAGCGACGCGCACCTGCCCGCACTGCCGGGCGGTGATCCTGCAGAGCACGAGCGTCTGTCCTTCGTGTCGGAAGCATCTGCGGTTTGCTCCAGGCGCGGGTGGGGGCGTTGGCGCCCCCACCTTCGCTCCGCTGCGCGTCGAAGGTGCCATCCGTCACCGGCATCCGGGCGAGGCGTGGGAATACGCCGTTGTCGTGTCCATCACCAACGAACGCGGCGAGGAGACCAGACAGGTCGTCGGCGTCGGCGCGATTCAACCGGGAGAGGAGCGCAAGTTCACGGTCTCGGTCGAAGTCTTTGCGCCATCGATGATGGCCGAGGTGCCTGAAGAGGAGAACGCGACCGTCTCCTGAGCGTCATCGCGGATCGACGCGTATGATGAGGTAGCGTGTCGATCCACGTCGTCCTCGTTCACCCCGAGATTCACTGGAACACCGGCAACGCGGGCCGAACCTGCCTCGCAACCGGTGCGACTTTGCATCTCATCCGACCGCTCGGCTTCTCGCTCGACGAGCGCGAGGTGAAGCGCGCCGGTCTCGATTATTGGGAGCACGTGGATCTCAAAGTCTGGCCGGGATGGGACGACTTCGAGCGCGAGCTCCCCTCCCTGGGCGAGCCTTTCTTCTTCTCCACGAAGGCGAAACGGCTCTTCTGGGACGCGCCGCTGGGCGCTCCCGAGAACGTGGTCCTCGTCTTCGGCCGCGAGACTGGAGGACTCCCCAGAGAGCTTCATGAGCGATATCGTGATCGCTTCGTTGTCATGCCGATTCACTCGCCGAAGGTCCGGTCGCTCAACCTCTCGACGAGCGTGGCGGTCGCGGTGTATGAGGTTCTTCGGCAGCAGCATGTTCAAGATCGATGATCGATATCTGGTGTAGACGGACGCTTCATGAGCTCCTGGACTGAGGTCACCGTTTCGGGTGCGTTGGCAGTCGTGCTGTTCGACGCCATTGCCGCCTTCGCTGCGCGCAAGATGGACGTCCCGTACGCTTGGGCGACTGTCGGCTCCTGGATTCTCTATGGCGGCTTCGGCTATCTCTCCGCGCGCGCTTACCCAGCCGCGCCGATCCAGGCAGCGCTCCTCACCGGCGTCGTACTTGGCGTCACCGATGCAACGGCGGGATGGGCGACGTCGTGGGCAATCGGCGCCGGACGCGTCGCCGAGCTGACGGTCGCGAAGTGGCTGGTCACGGTAATCTCCGTCGCGGGCATCGCGGCGGGAGTGGCGGCGTTGGGCGCCGTCGCGGCGTGAGCCGCCTAACGACGGCATTGCTCGCGGCAAGTCTCGTCGCGACGGTCGTGGCGTGCGGCACGACGCTCGCCCCGCCAGCGGGAGGCGCCCAGCCGATGCCGGGAGGATCGGTGGCAGGACTCTGGACAATAGCCTTTCGGCTCGACAGCGTCCGCACCCGGGGAGGCTCGCCACCGGGATGGCAGCGCGCGTCCTTCCGCGAAGTACAGGGGCGGCTCCAACTCAGCGACACGGCGGCGACGGGGAACGCCGTTCGATCGAGCATCGATGTCGATTTCACGCCATTGCTGGGGCGTCAGATGTCGTGCTTCGATCCCAGGCCGCGCACCACTGGAGTGGAACGGCGGGGAGACACCGTGACTTTCCGCTTCACTCCGCAAGTGGCGGACTGCGGCTTCGGCGCGAGCGGCGTATTGCGCGGCGATTCGCTGACGGGAAGCTGGGACGAGACCAGCTTCATTGGCCCGGTGGCCGGCGGGCGCTTTGTCATGACACGATCGAATCGCTGAGGGGACAAGATCTGATTGCATTTGCCGGACGCGGCCTTATGATCGAATGGTCGGGCTCGCGGGCGTTCTCCCCTGCAGCGCCGTTAGGTGCGGGCGCCTGTTCTCTTTCGGGAGGCACCATGCCGCGCACGCTCATTACCCTGCCGACGCCTCGCCTCGCTTCACTGTGCGTCATCCTCGCGCTCGCGGCGTCGTGCACGCACAACCGGCGCGACCTCGGTCCCGCGCGGGAGCCGATCGTCACGGCCCAAGACATCGAGCGAAGCCCTGGTGTACCGATCGAGCAGATAATCGAGTCGAAGATTCCCGGCATTCAGGTCACACGCGCCGTCAGCGGCGGCGTCATCATCCGCATCCGCGGCATATCGTCGTTCTACGGCAACAACGACCCGCTGTATGTCATCGACGGCACGCCGATGGAGCCAGGGCCTGGTGGCGCGCTCACCGGTGTGAATCCCTACGACATCGAGATGATTCGGGTCCTCAAGGATCCCGCGGAGACCGGGATCTATGGCGTGCGCGGCGCGAACGGCGTCATCGTCGTCACGACCAAGCGTCCGGGCGGCCACGAGAAACCGTCCGCCTGACGTCGGGCGAATTGGAGCCATGAAGCGCGTCGCTCGAGTTCTCATTCCTGTCGTATTCGCAGCCGCGCTGCCGCGCTCCATGGCCGCGCAGCAGGCCGCCGCGCCCACGCCGGCAGCGACGACGCCTAACGACTCGGCGGCTACCTACCGAAGTGCCGCGCTGAGTATCGCGCCGCGGTGGGATGGACTCGCCGTCGTGCGGGGCGCGAATCGCCAGTTGGTGACCAATCTCCACTTCTTCTGGCCGCGCGATATCACGCCCGAGCTGCGCGGGACGGACACGACGGCAATCGGACTCGATTCTCTCACCCGCCATGCCCAGCGCGCCGTGGCGCTACGCCGCGCCGGCGCGGGCTTCACTGATCTCGGCGTGCTCACGATGGCGGTGGCGATGGTGCGATCGCTGCGCGACGGTCGATTCGCGACGCGCGACCAACAGCTCGCTGCCGCGGCGGTCGGAGCGCTCGTCGTCAGCGTACCGCTTCAATTCGCTGCCGACGGAGAGTTGAGCCGCGCCGTCTGGTGGCACAACATCCGATTCGCGCGGTGAGATCGCGGCTGCCTCACCGTCTCGGGACGTCCCTCGTGCAGACGCTCGGCGCGGCTGCAGTCGTCGTGGCCGCGGCGTGCGGGAGCCGATCACTGCCTAACGCCGACTGGCCGGTCACCGGCGGCGATCCTGGCAACGCCCGGTACTCGACGCTCGACCAGATCACCCGCGACAACGTCGCGCAGCTCCGGGTGGCGTGGGTCTATCACAGCGGTGACATGCCCGCCGGTGACCAGTCGCAGATCCAGGCGACGCCAATCGTGGTTGGCGGTGTGCTCTACACTACGACGCCAGCTCTGGCCGTGGTCGCCCTCCACGCCGATCGCGGCACCCTCCTCTGGCGCTTCGATCCGTTCGCGGGCGCACGTCGCGCGACGCACGTCAATCGCGGCGTCGTCTACTGGACCGACGGTGCCCGGGATCGCCGGATTCTCTTCACGGCGGGCCGCAGGCTCTACGCATTGAACGCCGACGACGGCCGTCCAATCGGCACCTTCGGTGACTCCGGCTCGATCGATCTCGCCGATGGCCTCGGCCGGAAAATCGGCGACGCGTATCTCGTCGCGACGAGCCCCGGTATCGTATTCGAGGATCTGCTCATCCAGGGTACGCGCGTCGGCGAAGAGGAAGGCTCGGCTCCCGGCGATGTCCGCGCCTACGACGTTCGTACGGGCAAGATCCGGTGGAGCTTTCACACCATCCCGCGCCCCGGCGAAGTTGGCTACGACAGCTGGCCGAAGGGTGCTTGGCGCACGGCCGGCGGTGCGAACTCGTGGGCGGGGATGTCGCTGGACGTCGCGCGCGGGATCGTCTACGTCCCAACCGGTTCGGCGACGCCGGACTTCTACGGTGGCGATCGCATCGGCGCCAACCTCTTCGCCAACACCCTGCTTGCGCTCGACGCCAGAACCGGCAAACGAATCTGGCATTTCCAGACGGTGCATCATGACATCTGGGATCGCGATCTGCCCGCAGCGCCGAATCTGCTGCGGCTGACGAGGGATGGCCGCGCGGTTGACGCCGTCGCCCAGATCACGAAGAGCGGCTTCGTCTTTGTCTTCGACCGTGCCACTGGGCAGCCGCTTTTTCCGATCGAGGAGCGGCCAGTCCCAGCGTCCGACCTCACGGGCGAGACCGCGTGGCCGACGCAACCCTTTCCAGTCGCACCAGCGCCGTTTGCCCGGCAGACGATGACCGAGGCCGACATCAACGATGTATCGCCGGCCACGCACTCGGCCGCGTTGGCTCGATTTCACACCCTCCGTTCCGGTCCGCTCTTCACGCCGCCAAGCAAGGAGGGAAGCATCGTGCTTCCCGGCTTCGACGGCGGAGGCGAATGGGGCGGTGCCGCTGTGGACGCCGAGAACGGAGTGCTCTACGTCAACGCGAGCGACGTTCCGTGGATCGCCGCGATGCGGGAAGCCGCCTCGCTCCCCGCGCCGACGGCGGCGGCGCGAAGCGGCGCGGCCGTGTATCGTGCCGCCTGCGCCAGTTGTCACGGTGAGGATCGGAAAGGCGGCGATCGGGCGCCATCGCTCGTTGGTGTCGCGAGCCGCCTCGAGCCGGAGCAGATTGCGCAGGTACTCAACTCGGGTCGCGGCTTCATGCCATCATTCGCGGCGCTCCCCGCGCACGACAAGCGCAGCGTCATCGAGTACCTCACGGGAAAGCGCGTCGGCGATCTGGCCAGTCTCCGAAGCGAGCCGCCGCGCCCCCGATCCCGCTATGAATTCGTGGGCTATGAGCGCTGGCGCGACTCGACGGGATTCCCAGCGATTCGACCTCCGTGGGGCACTCTCAGCGCCATCGACCTCAATACCGGCGCGTATCGCTGGCGGATTCCTCTCGGACGGCACCCGCGCCTAACGGGAAGCGAGGGGGCGGAGAGCGGTACCGAGCAGTATGGCGGTCCGATCGTAACAGCCGGAGGTCTCGTGTTCATCGCCGCCACCCAGGACGCGAGGATTCGCGCCTTCGACAAGACGAGTGGGAGGTTGCTCTGGGAGGCCCCACTCCCCGCGGCTGGTTACGCGACGCCGAGCACATTCGCGGTGCGTGGGAAGCAGTACGTGGTCATCGCCGCCGGTGGTGGAAAGCTGGGAACCGCGTCGGCCGATGCCTATGTCGCCTACGCGCTCCCCTGACCTCGACCAGCGGTTCTGGCGCGCACGGGGTCGGCGATGTTGAATCAGGTTCCTCACATCCGTCGAGGTAATGCATGGCACTCCAGGTCGGCCAGAAGGCGCAGCGCTCGCTCACACTCACGGACGAGCACGTGCAGACCTTCGCGAAGCTCACCGGCGACTACAATCCCCTGCACTTCGACGCCGACTTTGCCGCGCGCACCAAGTTCGGGGGGCTCGTCGTCCAGGGTGGTCTCACGACGGGTCTCCTCCACGCGCTCGTCGCGATGGATATGCCCGGCCCCGGCTCGGTGTTCCTCAGCCAACAGTGGAAGTTCACTGCCCCGGTCTACATCGGCGATACGATCACCGCCGAAGCCGAAGTGTTGAGTGTTCATGCAACCAAGCCGGTGACGCAGCTCGGCGTCGTCGTGAAGAGGCAGACCGGAGAGACCGTGCTCGAAGGCGAGGCGTGGTGCTACACGCTGCGTCCCGACGCGAGCGCGACCGCGGCATCGACGGGCGCCACGTCCACGGCCCGCTCCTGAACCCGGATGCCAGCACTTCAACGGCGCTTCGGGCTGCTCGGTGCGACCGCGCTCAACATGACGAACATGATGGGGGTGGGACCGTTCATCACGATCCCGCTCCTCATGTCCGCGTTAGGCGGCCCGCAAGCCATGCTCGGTTGGATCGTCGCCCTCGTCATCGTCGTCTGCGACGGCATGGTCTGGAGCGAGCTCGGTGCGGCGATGCCTGGATCGGGCGGCTCCTTTCACTACCTCCGTGAGGCGTTCGGGCGAGAGCGGTTCGGCCGACTCATGGCATTTCTCTTCGTCTGGCAGTTCGTCCTCAGCGGACCGCTCGAGATCGCGTCCGGGTACATCGGCTTCGCCGAGTATGCGAAGTACATCTGGAAGGGGCTCACCCAGACCGGCACGATCGCGCTCGTCATCGGCGTCGGCGTCGTCAACATTGCCCTGCTCTATCGGCGCATCCACTCCGTCGCGAAGATCACGATCTCCCTGTGGATTGGAACGCTCGTCACGGTACTGGCGGTGATTCTCACCGGGGCGACGCACTTCGACGCACGCGTCGCCTTCGACTTCCCGCCGAATGCGTTCCGCTTCTCGTTAGGCTTCCTCCTCGGACTCGGCGCGGCGTCGCGCATCGGGATCTACGATTACCTCGGCTACTACGACGTCTGCTACATCGGCGACGAGGTCCGCGACCCCGGGCGCGTCATCCCGCGATCGATTCTCATCAGCACCGCCGCGGTCGCGGTGATCTATCTGGGGATCAATCTCTCCATCATCGGCGTCGTTCCGTGGCGCGAGTTCGTTCCCGCCGACGCGCACCCCGAGGCGAGCTTCATCGTCTCGCTGTTCATGCAGAAGCTCTACGGCCCACGCGTCGCGACGATCTTCACACTCCTCGTCCTCTGGACGGCGTTCGGGTCCGTCTTCGCGCTCCTCCTCGGCTACTCACGCATCCCCTTCGCCGCCGCCGAGAGCGGATACTTCTTCCGTGTCTTCGGCAAGCTGCATCCGACGAAACAGTTTCCGTACGTGTCCCTGCTCGTGCTCGGCGCGATCTCGATTCTCGCCGGTTTCTTCTCGTTAGGTACGGTGATCGACGCACTCATCGTGACGCGTATTCTCGTCCAGTTCATGGGTCAGGTGTTCGGCCTCATTCTCCTGCGCCGTCGCGCCCCCACGCTGCCGCGGCCGTACCGGATGTGGCTCTATCCCGTGCCGGCGCTCGTCGCGCTGCTCGGCTGGATCTTCGTCTTCGCAACTACCGACGCGCGAGTCATCCTCTTCGGCCTCGGCGTCCTGGCCCTGGGTTGCGTCACCTTCATGCTCTGGTCCTGGCGGACGAAGCGCTGGCCCTTCCTCCTGCCCGAGGCAGCCACGTGAGACGTGCACCGGCCGACGAGCGGGCCCGCATCGTGCCCGACGAGCTCCGAACATCACGCCTGCTCCTCCGTCGCTGGCGGCCGAGCGACGCGGAGGCATTGCAGCCCGTGCTCGCGGCGAACGTGACGCATCTCGCGCCATGGATTCCCTGGCGCGTGGCGGAGCCGCTCGCTGCCGGGCCGCTCGCCGATCGGCTCGCGGAATTCGCCGCTGCCTTTGACGAGATGCGCGAGTGGCGCTACGGACTCTTCGCATCAACCGACGGCGCTGTCATCGGGGAGGTGAGTCTGTTCCCGCGAAACGACGGCGGACGCGTGACGATCGGAGCGGCAGATCATCTCGAGATCGGCTACTGGATCCGCGCCGACCGCACCGGAGAGGGTTTGGCCACCGAAGCCGCGAGAGCCGCGCGCGACATCGCTCTGAGCATCGAGGGGATCACGCGCATAACGATTCACTGTGACGAGCGCAATGCGCCGAGCGCGGCGGTTCCACGGCATCTCGGATTCCGCCTCGCTGACGTCGTCACCGAAAAACCCGCAACTCCAGAACGGCCGCCGGTGCGGGTGCAGATCTGGGAACAACGTATCGACGAAATCGTAGATGCCTGACGAGCTCGTACCTCTTCGCGATCAATGCTGACCGTTCGCGCGACGTACATCGGTGGCCCGACCGTCCTGCTCGAGGTTGGCGGCTTCCATCTGCTGACGGATCCCACGCTCGATCCCGGCGGAAGCGAGTACACGACCGCGGTCTACACGCTTCGCAAGGCCGAGGGTCCCGCGCTCTCCGCGGCTGAGCTGCCGGCCATCGATGCCGTGCTCCTCTCCCATGATCATCATTTCGACAATCTCGATCGCGCCGGCCGTCAGCTGGTCGAGCGAGCTCCCGTGATCTTCACGACGATAGCAGGCGCGGAGCGGTTAGGTGGGAACGCCCTCGGTCTCGCGCCCTGGACGAGCCGTATGCTAGGCGCGCCGGGACAGGCCGCGTTGCGCCTAACGGGAACGCCGGCGCGGCATGGCCCAGTTGGCGGTGATCGCGGCCCCGTCACCGGGTTTCTGATTACGGATGCGAGCGCCACCGACTCGCCCACGACGCCGGCGATCTACATCTCGGGCGATACGGTCTGGTACGATGAGCTCGAGACGATCCCTTCGCGCGCGGACGTGCGAGTTGCAGTGCTCTTTGGCGGCGCCGCACGCGTTCGTGAGGTCGGGCCCGCGCATCTCACGATGACGGCAGATGAGATGCTGATGGCCGCTCATGCCTTTCCTCACGCCGTCATCGTGCCGATGCACTACGCAGGGTGGGCACACTTCTCAGAGGGAAGAACCGAGATTGCGCGCGCGTTCGAGGCCGCGCGGCTCACGGATCGGCTCCTCTGGCTGCCTCCCGGCCACACGACTGAGCTCGACCCAATCTGAAGGGGGATCCGAGAGATGAGCGATCGTCGGAGCCGCAGGGACTTTCTGGAGCTCGCCGGAACCGGGCTCCTCGCCGGGCTGCTCCCTGCGTCGTTAGGCAGACGGGCGATGTACCGCCGCTTGCTCGCGCCGGAGCCCGACCTCATCGTCACCGGCGCGAAGGTATACACGATGGATGCGGCGGCGCCGCGGGCCGAGGCATTCGCGATCAAGGACGGTCGCTTCGTCGCGGTCGGAAGCGTGGCAGACATCAAACGGCTCGCCGGCAGACATACCGCGACGATCGACGCGAGACAGATGACGATCGTTCCAGGCTTCATCGACTGCCACAACCACGCGGGTGGCACCACCCTGCTCTATGAGGTGCTCGTCGGGAATCCGTTCGAGGTGGAGTTCGTCACCATCGACAGCATCGTTGCCAAGCTCCGCGCGCGAGCGGGCACTACGCCGCCAGGTGCGTGGGTCGAGGGCTATTTCTTCGACGACACCAAGGTCAAAGACAAACGGCCGCTCGACGTCCACGACCTCGATCGCGTCTCCACCGAGCATCCCGTCGCCGTGCACCATCGCGGCGGACACACGTCGTTCTACAACAGCAAGGCGCTCGAGCTGGCGCGCGTCACCGCCGCGACGCCGAATCCGCCCGGTGGCACCTTCGACAAGAACGCGGCGGGCGCGCTCACCGGCCGCGTCACCGACCGCGCCCGAGCGGCGTTCGACGGGGTCGGCACACGTCCCACGTTCACCGCCGAGCAGCGCGCGGAGCGCAACCGAAACGGACTCGCCCACATCTCGAAGCAGTTCGTCCGCTACGGCCTCACCAGCGTCCATCACGAAGGCGGCGATCTCGCCGCGCTCGAGGACGTGCGCGCCCGCGGCGACCTCCTCCACAGAGTGAGCTACGAGTCGAGCGGCCGAGTCCTCGATGCCCTCATCTCCAGTGGGCTGACGACTGGCTTCGGCGACGAGTGGATCAGACTCGGCGCGACCTCTGAACACACGGTCGATGGATCCTTCTCCGAGCGCACCATGGCGCTGAGCACGCCATACCCGGGCGTCACACCTCCGTACAAAGGCAATGTCACCGAGACACAGGAGGACCTCGATGCGTGGGTGGAGAAAGTTCACCGCGCTGGCATCCAGGTGAACTGCCACGCGAATGGCGACGTCGCCATCGACATGTTCCTCACCGCCGTCGAGCGGGCGCAGAGACGCTTCCCTCGGGCGGACGCGCGGCCAAAGATCACGCATTGCACGCTGATCAACGACGATCTCGTGCGGCGGATCAAAGCCCTCGGCGCCGTGCCCGCGCTCTTCACAACGTACGCCTACTACAATCCCGACAAGTTCGTCTTCTACGGTCAGGAGATGATGAAGCGGTGCATGGCATTTCGGACGCTCCTCGATGCAGGCGTCCCCGCGGCCGCGGGCTCCGACTTCAGCCCGGGACCATTTGCGCCGCTCATGGGAATTCAGGGAATGGTCACGCGCACCGGCTGGGATGGTACCACATGGGGCGCGAACCAGCGCATCACCGTTGACGAAGCCATCAGGGTGAACACGCTCAACGGTGCCTACGCATCGCGTGAGGAAACGCTCAAGGGGTCGATCACCGAAGGAAAGCTCGCGGATTTCGTCATCCTCGCCGACGACCCGCACACCGTACCAGCGGAGAAGATCAAGGACATTCAGATCGTCCGCACGGTCGTGGGCGGCAAGACCCAGTTTCAGGCCTGATGGAAGCAGCGGCGATTGCCCCAACTCCGCCCGGGTGATACACTCGGACGAGTCAGCCTGAGAGAGGAGTGCGCCATGAAGACCGCCACGCGGGACGAGACCGCGCTCCAGCGCCCGACGCTTGCCGAGGTCGATGCCTTCGGCCTGACGCACCCTGGGCTCGTGCGACGCATCAACGCCGATCATTTTCTCGTCGCGAGTCTGCACCGAAGGCTTCACGTCCATTCGACCAGTATCGGCACGGAGCTCGGACCGCAGGAGACCGAATCGCGCGGCTTTCTTCTCCTCGTCGCCGACGGCGTGGGAGGATTGTCGGGCGCAGCTGAGGGGAGCGCGCGCGCGGTGTCGTCGGTGGCGCAGCATCTCCTCCATGCGACCGAGCTCTGCTCGGAGATGGCGACGACGAACGAAGCTGCTGCCGTCGCCACGTTGCGCGACGCGGCGATGGTCGCGCATCGCGCGCTCGTCGCCATGACGCAGGAGGAGGGACGCGACAGCGCGTCGACGCTGACGATGTTCGCTTCGTTCTGGCCCCGTGCATTCGTCGTGCACGTCGGTGACAGCCGCGCGTACCGCTTCCGCGACGGTGTGCTCGAGCGCCTCACGACGGACCAGACGTTCGCGCAGATGATGGTTCAGGCGGGCGCCCTCTCGCAAGCCGGCGCCGAAGGGTCTCCTCTCAAGCACGTGCTCTGGAGCGCGCTGGGAAGTCAGGAAGCCGTGCCGGAGGTTATCGTCACGGACGTCACGCGCCGCGGTGTGCTCCTCCTCTGCACCGACGGCCTAACGACGCACGTGAGCGACGACGAGATCAGGGATCATCTCGCGCGATGCACGTCGGCGGAAACGTGCTGTCGCTCACTCGTCGACCTGGCGCTCGCGCGCGGGGGCAAGGACAACGTCACCGTCGTCGTCGCGCGCGTCCGCGGCAAGGATGAGGAGCGATGACGATCGATCGAGTGGTCGGCTTTGCGTTCGTCGACTCGTCCGCGACACGACCGGACATCGCCTGTCCCAACTGCGGCTTCCGGCCATGGCGCGGGCTTCAATGGATCTGCGCTCCCGATGGCTGCGGCGGCACCTTCGATACCTTCGAGACGCGCGCCCACTGCCCACACTGCGACGCGCAGTTCGCGTGGACTGGCTGTCCTTCATGCCATGTGGCGAGCGCGCACCGGGCGTGGTACCGCGCCTCCGGCGGTAACGCACCGAGCTCGCGCCCGACGCAGTCGCTCTAGCCGACTCGCGACGCTTCCTCGGCTTCCTTGAGTCGCGGCGGGCGACGTTGCGAGATCTGTCGTCGCTGCCTAACGCTTCCGCTCACTGCGAAGGCGTCGGAGAAACATTGCCACGCCGTGCTCCAGTAAGTCCCGAAGGTGAACCCGCCAGTACGAAACACCCCGCGGTGTCCGGGCCAGATCGCGCAACAGGTCGCCGCGAAGAGTGCGCGCTGGCAGAGCATCGTTGCCCAGTACCAAGGCAGACGTCGGCGCGCGCGAAGGATGCCCAACCGCTCTGCCTGAAACTCGACGTGGGATGCTTCGTCGCGAAGGATTTGCACGCAGAGCTGCTGCAGTACGGTGGACGACGTCGCGCGCCGCAACGCTTCGTAGTACACCTGTGCGATCACCTCGGCGGTGATCAGAACAGCGATCGAGATCTCGAGAGTGCCGAGGAGGTGACGGAGCCGGCGGAACGTACTGTCGGTGGCGGTCGACGATGCGAGCGGCAGGTGGTTGAGCGCGAGAAAGTGGGCAAGATCCCGCGCATGGCGCTGCTCCTCGCCGATGAAGAGCCGGATCGCCGCGGGGTAGTCATGATCACCGGTCGCGCGCGCGTACGCCTCTGCATAACGAGTCAAACGGCGTCCTTCCCCGCTCTCGCCGCGCTGGAATTCCGCCACCGAAGCGGCGATGGCGCGCGCCTCGACGTCGGTGAGCTCCGCGCCTCGCTCCCAGGAGATGGGCAGAAGGCGCTCGGCGTTTCGCTGGAAGTGCTGCAGCCACTCCGTGGAGCTGTGCATGGCGACCCTCTGGTCGATGTACTTTGTAGTGTAAAGTACTCGGCGCGGTAGCACAAGTGGCGGCCCAACCGCCTATCGACCTCCCACGAGCACGTGTAGGTTGAGCGCGCATGAAGCCACGAGAACTCACGGTCCGAGGCCTGATCCTCGGCGCGCTCATCACCACGGTCTTCACTGCCGCCAACGTCTATCTCGGCCTGAAGGTCGGCCTCACCTTCGCCTCGTCGATCCCGGCGGCCGTGATCTCGATGGCAATCCTGAGCGCGGTCAAGGATTCATCGATCCTCGAGAACAACATCGTCCAGACGGTCGCATCGGCGGCCGGCACACTCTCGGCGATCATCTTCGTGCTGCCGGGACTCGTCATCGTCGGCTGGTGGACCGGATTTCCCTTCTGGGAGTCGTTCCTCATCTGCGTCAGTGGCGGGGTGCTCGGCGTGCTCTTCACGATCCCGCTTCGCCGCGCGTTGGTCACGACGTCGGACTTGCCATACCCTGAGGGCGTTGCTGCGGCCGAGGTGCTGCGCGTTGGATCGGGAACGCGCGGCGAGACGAGCGACGAGACGGGCGAAGCGCGTGAAGGACTCGTCGCGGTCATCCTCGGCTCCATCGCCTCCGCGGGCTTTGCAATTGTTACGGCAACACGCATCGCCGCCGCTGAGCTCACGGGCTTCTACAGCATCGGCGCAACCGCGTCGAGCGGCTACAACTTCGGATGGTCGCTCGCACTGCTCGGCGCCGGACACCTGGTTGGTCTTTCGGTCGGCATCGCGATGCTCGTCGGCCAGGTGATCTCCTGGCTCATCGCGCTGCCGATACTCACGTCGATGCAGCCCGCGAACGCCGGCGAAACGCTCGCTGTTCACACCATGGCGATCTGGCGCACGCAGGTGCGCTTTCTGGGCGCCGGCGTCATTGCCGTCGCCGCGATCTACACGCTCGCCAGACTCACACGACCGGTCGTCGGTGGACTCGTGAGCACGCTCGCTGCCTCGCGCGCGGAGAAGACCGCCGACGATCGCGACCGCGATATCTCGCCGTCGTGGATATACGCGCTCACCGCGGTCTGCCTCGTCATCACCGCGTGGCTGGCGTTCTCCTTCGCGCGGTCGACTGTGCTCTCGCCGCAAGCGACGCGGTTGACGGTCATTGCCGTTCCCTTCGTGCTCATCGTCGGCTTCGTCATCGCCGGCGTCTGCGGCTACATGGCTGGTCTCATCGGCGCGTCGAACAGCCCGATCTCGGGTGTTGGTATTCTCTCGATCGTAATCTGCGCGTCGCTGGTCATACTCGCCGTCGCGCCGACCGCCGACACTCGTCAGGCACTCGTCGCCTTCGCGTTGTTCGTCACGGCGATCGTCTTTGCGTGCGCGACGATCTCCAATGACAACCTGCAGGATCTCAAGACCGGGCAGCTCGTGGGCGCCTCACCGATGCGCCAGCAGATCGCGCTCATCGTCGGAGTTGGTGCCGGTGCCGCGGTGATCCCGTTCGTGCTCAACCTGCTCGCCAAGGCGTATGGGTTCGCCGGCGCACCGAACCTTCACGTCGTTGCCGCGAACCCATTGCCCGCCCCGCAGGCGACGCTGATCTCCGCGCTCGCGCAGGGAGTGATCGGCGGAAACCTCGAGTGGCGCATGCTCGGCATCGGTGCGATCGTCGGCGTCGTCCTCATTTTGCTCGATGCCGCGTTAGGCGCCATGCACAGGCTCCGGATTCCGCCGCTCGCTGTCGGCATCGGGATCTACCTGCCAATGTCGGCGACCTTTGCCGTCATCATCGGCGCCGTGCTCTCGCACTGGTACGACGCACGCGTGCGCACGACGCCGGACCCGGAGCGCGCGCAGCGGCTGGGCACCCTCGTCGCTTCGGGCTTGATCGTCGGCGAGAGCGTCTGGGGCGTGATCAACGCCGGTCTGATCGTCGCCTTCTCGAAGGACGCACCGATCGCACTCGTGCCCGAAGACTTCGCGCTGGGGCCTTGGCTCGGCGTACTCGGCTTCATTGCCGTCATCATCTGGCTCTATGGCTGGATGTTGCGGCGCGCGCGCGTCATGCGGTAACGCGGGCGCTGGTGTGTACGGTCCCGCTCAGAGTGCGAAGCTCGTCGCAACGCATTAGAATATGCGAGCCTTTGCAGACGAACTTCATGATGAGCATTCAGTATCCAGCGCCTCGCGCGCGCGCGTCCTTCGAACTGGACGAGACGTTGCCGAAGTGCGACGGTAGAGCACAGCGAGACTTCCGCCTTGGCGGCTCGCTCTGGCGCGTCTGTGAGGACCGCTGTCCGATCCGCCGGCGTCCGTGTCTGATTTTCTACGGACCCGGACAGGCACGCCGCGTCTTCTCGTATCCGTCCACCTGGCAGTCGCTCTCCGAGAGCCAACTCGAAGCCGTGAGCTGGCTGCGCTGAATCGTTAGGCACTCGTGAGGCGACGCGAGTGCAAGGACTTCATCCAGCCAGTGTCGCGCCTCGACGTCTCCGGCCCATAACGCCGGCCCGATTGGCGACCCGAGAAAGACGATCATTCCGCGTCCGCGCCGCCGCGCGACCGCTACCGTCGTGTCTTCGACCTGCGCGATGCGCTCTCCGTCACGCGCGCAGACTGGCACGATGGCGCTGAAATCCCTAACGAGTGCGCGTGAGGGCCAGCGGAACTCGACGTACGGCACACGCGCTCGCTCGCGCACTGTCGAGCGAGGCGGCTCGACTTCGACGCCGAGAAGGTCCCGCAATGCGTCCCTATGGTCGCAAAACTCCCGGGTCGCGGGCGCCACGAACATCGCCCCAGACTCGAAGATCAAGCTTCCGCCCTCTTCGACGTGCCGACCGATGCGCCGGGCAGCCGCGCTACCAATCGACAGTGCCGCGGGTACGATCATGACCTGTCCGGCAACCGCCTTCGCGCCGGCAAGGGCATCGCGGTAGCCGGCGAGCGACTCGGGCAACGTGCACTGCTCGCCGAGATCGAGCAGGATGCACGTCGCGCCTAACGATTGATGCCGCTGTAGTCCGCCGCGCGCCAGTGCCGCCGCGGTGACCGCGGCGCAGCAGACGAACTCGCGTCGTGTGACGTCCATCTAGAGCTGACCGGCGATCAGCCGGTCGATCGCGCGCGCGGTGTCGTAGAACTGCTGGTCCGGCGCGTACCGATAGCGCGCTTCCATCTCAGCGACGAGCCACCCATCGTACCGGACCTTGGTCAACGCCGCGCGAATGGCCGGCCAGTTGTTGTCCCCGAGAAAGAGATTCGTGTAGACGCTCTGATCGCCGCAGCGGCCGCGGTGCTTCAGCACATCCTTCAGGTGAATGCGGGTGATGCGCGGCCCGTGGAGCTCGATCCACTGCTCCGCGAACCCGGTATCGTGGATGTTGCCGACGTCGAGGTGAATCCCGACAGCGGGACTGTTCACGTCGTTCAGGAATTGCTGGAACTCGCGCGGACTCAGAAGAAAGCGCTGCTCCGAGTTGCAGTTCTCGCAGCCGATCCTCACACCGGCGCGCCGCGCCGTCTCGCCTAACGGTTTGAGCGCCTCGACGCACCGCTGATACACTTCGGTATACGGAACGTCCTCGGTGACGAGACCGGCGACGACGAGGATCGCATCGCAGCCGAGGAGGACGGACGCCTCGATCTGCCGCTCGACGATCCGCGCGGCCCGGGCGCGAATGGCGGGGTCGCGCGCCGACAGCGGTGACGC
The DNA here is from genome assembly GCA_035273165.1 of Gemmatimonadaceae bacterium. Lineage (GTDB taxonomy): Bacteria > Gemmatimonadota > Gemmatimonadetes > Gemmatimonadales > Gemmatimonadaceae > AG2. The sequence goes on along the minus strand of DATEPP010000416.1, from coordinate 6,663 downwards.
CCAATGCAGCCCCGTGGAGACGTTGGAGACGACGAGCCCCGCGCTCTCGACTTTTCGCCGCAGCTCGCGTATCTCCGCATCGGTCGTAGTCAGCTGAAACCACGGCACATCGCCGAGCCAGAGCTCGATTCCGTCGAACCCGGCTTTCTTCACGAGATCCAACCCTCGCTCGAAGCCCCAGTCCTTCGGAATCATGTTGTCGCCAATGGCCTTTTTCATGGCTTTTCCCTTTGCTTCGAAGCAAACTCCCACCAACCACCAGTCACCAATCACCAATCACCTGTACCAGTCACCAACATGGCCGAAGTGAACCGCGTTCAACCCGAATCGTTTCGCGCCCGTGAGATGACAGCCTCCCTCACGGTGAAGGACCTCCAGAAAAGCGTCGCGTGGTACCGGGATCTGCTTGGCTTCACCGTCGATCGCGAGATGGAACGCGACGGCAAGCTCCGAGCGGTCGCTCTCAAGGCTGGGGCGATTCGTATTCTGCTCAATCAGGACGATGGCGCCAGAGGCTTCGACCGTATCAAAGGCGAAGGCTTCTCGCTCCAGTTCATCACCACTCAGAGCGTCGACGACATCGCCAATCGAATCAAATCGGGCGGCGGCGCACTGGAGACAGAGCCGGCAGACATGCCCTGGGGCGTCCGGTCCTTTCGAGTCCGGGATCCCGACGGCTTCAAGTTCGCCATCTCCTCCGAGCGTAAGGCCTGAGGGGCGACGACTCCAGGGCGAAAAAAAGGAACATTGAAACCTTCTTCTCCTTTTGGCCGTCTAAAGGAGCATGGCTCCTGACCGCCAACCCGATCAGCGTTCCGAGGTCCTTCAGGGGACGCTCGAGATGCTGGCACTCAAGCTCCTCTCCACCGAGCCGATGCATGGGTGGGGTCTCTCGCTGAAGCTCCGGGAGATCTCCCACGACGTCTTCGACGTCAATCAGGGCTCGCTCTACCCCGCCCTCCAGCGGATGCTGCGCCGCGGGTGGATTCGCGCCGAGTGGCGCGCGACGGAGAACAACCGCCGCGCGCGCTACTACGCCATCACGCGCGAGGGGCGACGCCAGCTCGAGACGGAGATCGCCGATTGGGAGCGGACATCGGGGGCCGTGAATCGCGTGCTCCGCTACGCCTTCCAAGGGGGATGAGATGGCCTGGTATCACGAACTCGCATCGGCGCTCGGCGCGCTCTTCGGCCGCGGCCGTCAGGACCACGAGATGGACGAGGAGCTCCGTTTTCACATCGAGATGGAGACGAGGCGGAATATCGAGGCCGGGCTGCCGCCAGACGAAGCGCGACGCCAGGCCACCCGCGACTTCGGCGGCGTCGAACGGTACAAGGAGGACGTCCGCGACGAGCGCGGCACGAGCTGGTTCTATGATGGCTGGCGCGACATCGGCTTCGCCGCGCGATCGCTCCGCCGGCGCGCGGGCTTCGCCGCCATCGCGACGTTGACGCTCGCGTTAGGCATCGGTGCCACGACCACGCTCTTTGGCGTCGTGAAGCAGGTGCTGCTCACGCCCCTGCCATACGGAAATCCGGACCGCATCGCTGTCGTCTGGAGCGCCTGGAAGGGCTTCGATCAGACGTGGCTCTCCTATGACGAGTGGGAGGGATGGAAAGCGCGCATCCCCGCCTTTGCCGACATCGGTCTCTACACCGACGGCTCGGTCACCTTCGATGGTGACAGCCCGGAGCGAATTCGCTCGGCGAACGTGCACATGAGCGTCTTCCCCATCCTCGGCGTGAAGCCAATCGTCGGACGCAACTTCACCGCCGAGGAGGATCGGCCGAACGGGCCGAGCGTCGTTATCCTCGGTTACGCGCTCTGGCAGCGCCGGTTCGGCGGCGATCCCGCCGTCGTGGGGCGGCGAGTCCAGATCTCCGGGCAGCCGGTGACGATCGTCGGCGTGATGCCTAACGGCTTCCGCCTGCCGATCGACTTCGGCGGCGCCGGGGCGACCGAAGCCTGGTTCCCACTCGCGACCGACGCCGCCCAGCAGGGCGCCGTGCCGGGTCCCGAATTCCCGAAGAACGGTGCGAGCCACGGCTTCTATGCCGTTGCGCGTCTGGCGCCAGGCGCGACGGCCGCGACGGCGAACGCGCAGCTGCGCACACTCGTCGCCGAGCTGGAAAAATTGGGCTACATGGCGAACTTGGGCTTCCACGCCTACGCGGTGCCCGTGGAAGAGCAGATCCTCGGACGTGTGCGGCCGGTGCTCCTCATCGTCTTCGCGGCGGTCGGATTCGTGATGCTCATCGCCTGCGCGAACGTCGCCGGCCTGCTCCTCGTCCGCGGCGAGTCGCGGCGCCGCGAGCTCGCCGTGCGTGTTGCACTCGGTGCTGGTGGCCGACGCCTCACGCGACTGCTGCTCGCGGAGAGTGTCGTCCTTGCCGCGCTCGGCGCGTCGTTAGGCACTGCCCTCGCCGCGCTTGGCGTGCGATTGGTGCGCGCGGGTGCGCCGGCAGGGCTGCCACGCGTCGCCGAGACGAGTATCGACTGGGGCGTTCTCCTCTTTGCCCTTGCGACCGGCGCCGCTGCCGCGCTGCTCGCGGGAGTGCTCCCGGCGATGCAGGCGACGCAGATCGCGCCGGCCGGAGCGCTCAAGGAGGGCGGTCGCGGCGCCACAACCAGCCGCGCGCGGCTCCGGTGGCGCCAGTCGCTCGTGGCGACCGAAGTCGCGCTGGCCGTGGTGTTGGTCGTCGCCGCGGGATTGATGATCCGGAGCGTACGCAATCTGCTCGCGATCGACGCCGGCTTCCGGCCCGACGGCGTACTCACGATGCGCCTCTCCACGCCGTCCACGTTTTATCCCGATTCGATTCGGGTCGCGAGCTTCTGGGATGAGCTGCAGCGACGGGTCGCCGCCGTCCCCGGCGTGAAGCACGTCGGCGCTGCCCGCCTCCTCCCACTCGCAAGCGAGATGGGCGACTGGGGCCTTCAGATCGAAGGCTATACGCCAGCCCCCAACCAGGGCACTCCAGGCGACTGGCAGGTCGTGACGCCGGGCTACTTCGAGGCACTGGGACTGAAGCTGCGGGAGGGTCGCGTCCTCGACGCGCGCGACGACATGAATGCACCGCTCGCGCTCGTGGTCAACCGCGCTTTCGTCGACCAGTACTATGCCGGAAGGCACCCGTTAGGCGGACGCGTTCGCATCTTCGGTAATCCCGACAGCACGCTCAAGTACACCATCGTCGGCGTCGTGGACGACGTGCACCACAATGCGCTCGTCGGCAGGGTGAAGCCGCAGTTCTACGCGACCCTTGCTCAGTTCGCGCGGTCGCCGGGCAGCACCCGGCGAACCATGGCACTCGTCGTTCGTACCGACGGGGATCCCGAAGCGCTCGTCGCGCCGGTGCGTTCGATCGTGAAGCAGCTCGATCCGCGGCTTCCGATCTCCGAAGTTCGCACGATGCGAGAGATCGTGAACGCGGCGATTGGTGGGCCTCGGTTCGCGATGCAGGCACTTGGCCTGTTCGGCGCGCTCGCGCTGCTTCTCTCCGCCATCGGCATCTTCGGCATCGTGTCACAGGTCGTGGCATCGCGATCCCACGAGTTCGGGATCCGTGCGGCGTTAGGCGCGACACCGCGCGAGCTCGTCGCGTTGAGCCTTCGCACCGGCGTGCGCCAGGCGCTGGCAGGCCTCGCCATCGGCATTGTGATCGCGCTGGCGTTCACACGGGCCATGACGTCGATGCTCCAGGGCGTTACCCCAACCGATCCTTGGACCTTTGCTGCGGTGATCCTCGTGACGGGCGCCGTCGCCGTCTTGGCTAGCGTCGGTCCTGCGAGGCGTGCGGGGCGCACAGACCCTGCACGGGTACTCGGCAGCTCATGAGAACTCGCCACAATCGAGCCGTGCCGTAAGCGCATCGGCGCCGCGGCGCTCAGCTTGCCAGAGGAGTGGTCGATACCGCGCGCCACGGGGCGTCGACTTTCCGGTGTCGGAAACCAGCTGAGTCGCCGCCGGCGCATGCCGCTGACCTTTCGATCGAAGATTTCCGCGGAGTTCGCCGCCGCCTTTCGGAATATCGCGACGAGTTCCGATTGCTCGAGGAGGCAATCGAAGCGACATTGCGTCGCCGGCAGACGTTCGGGCCCGACGCCGACCTCGGCACCGCGCTCGGGATTCTACATCAGCTCATCGAGCACGTAGAGCGCGCCACCACACGAGGAATGGAGACGGTGCGATCGAACCCCGCCGCCGGTGACAGGCCGGCGCGCGAATGAGCGGACGCCCGCACCGTCGTCATTCCGCGCGCATCGCCACGATGGGATCGACGAGCGTGACGCGCCGCGCCGGCAGATAGCTCGCCACCACGCTCACGGCCGCGAGGAGCGCCGCCACTGCCGCGAAAGTGAGTGGATCGTTAGGCTGGACGCCGTACAACACGCTCCCCAGCAGCCGGCTGAGAAGAAAGGCGCTCGGCAAGCCGATGGCGAGGCCCGTGAGCGCGAGCTGCACCCCCTGCCAGACCACGAGTCGCTGCACGCGCGAGGTGTTGGAGCCGAGCGCGAGTCGGATCCCGAACTCACGGGTGCGCTGAGACACGCCGTACGACATCACGCCATAGATCCCGGCGATGGCCAGCGCCAGCGCAATCCCAGCGAAGGTCCCGAGCAGTCCGAGGTAAAGTCGCTGATTGGCCACCGAGCCCCGCACGACATCGTCCATCGTCTGAATTCCGAACACCGGCTGCGTCGCATCGATCTCCCGGATGGCGGCGACAATGGGCTTCATTGCGGCGGACGGATCACCGGCAGTCCGCACGACGAGCGTCATGTTGGCGAGTGAGCCACTCGCCTGCCCCGTCGGGATGTAGACCTCCGGCCGCGGATCCTGCGCAAGTCCGGACTGCCGCACCGTGCCGACGATACCGACGATGTCGACCGGCGGATTGTTCGGCCCAGGTTGGCCGAAGAGGATCGACTTGCCGATCGGATTCTCGTCAGGGAAGTATTTCTTGACGAGCTCCTCGTTCACGAGCACGATCTGCTCCGTCTTCGCGCGATCCGCGAGGCTGACGTCGCGTCCACGAAGGATCGGAATGCCGAGGGCCTGAAAGTATCCCGGGCTGACGACGCGTACCTCGGCGAACGGCTGCTCCGCGATCGACGCGTAGCTCTTTCCCGTGACGGTGAAATTTCCGTTGCTCCCCGTCCGCTGCAGCGGCAGGAGATTGATGAGCCCCGCGTGTCTGATCGATGGCACCGCCGCGAGTCGGGCGAGTAGCGGATGATAGAACTTGTCGAGTGCCTCGTCAGCCGTTTTGTACTTCGGCGAGCCGAGCGGGAATGGAATGCGCATCGTGAGCACATGATCCGTCACCATCCCACTCGGCGTCGACATGAGTGCCGCAAAGGTGCGCAGCAACAGTCCGGCCCCCGCGAGTAGCACGAGTGACAGCGCGAACTGACCGACGACGAGCGCGTTCCGGAATGCGCCGCTCGCTCGTCCGCCGCTCCCTGTGCGGCCGCCGGCGCGAAGACAGTCCTGCAGGTCGGCTCGCGTCGCGTGCAGCGCGGGTACGAGACCGAACAGAATCGTCGTCACCACGACCGCGACGACGATGAACGCCACAACGCGTGTGTCGAAGTGAACCTGCGCGCCGCGTGGAAGCGAGTTGCCCGCGCCGGCGACGATGGCGCGAACCGCAACGCGTGAGAGCACGAAGCCCACCGTTGCACCGAGCGCCGAAAGCAGAAGGCTCTCGACGAGGAACTGCTGGGCGATGCGCCCGCGCGCCGCGCCTAACGCGGAGAGCACCGCGACCTCACGCTGTCGCGCGGCGGCTCGGGCGAGGAGCAAGCTCGCCGCGTTCGCGCAGGCGATGAGGAGAACGAACGCGGCGGCGCCGAGCAGGATGAGCAGCGGCTTGCGCACATTGCCGACGATCGCTTCGGTGAGGGGCGTGATGGCGACGCTGCGCTTCTGCTGGGCGGCAGGATAGAGCTCGGCCAGTCTCGTCGCGATCTGGGTCAGCTCGGCCGTGGCCCGCTCGAGCGTCGCATCATCCTTCAGTCTCCCGACGACGTAGAACGCGTGGCTGCCGCGGAGCGCAGGGTTGGGGGTGATCTGCAGTGGTACCCACGCGTCGATCGGGGTGTTCACCGTTGGAAAGCTGATGGGCGACGGCAGCACGCCGATGACCGTGGTCGGCGTTCCGTCGAGCACCAGGGTGCGTCCGATCACCGCGCGGTCGCCATTGAAGCGGCGGCGCCAGAAGCTCTCGCTGAGAATGGCGAGTTGCGGGCCGTTAGGCACGTCCTCCCCCGCTGCGAAGGTCCGACCGAGGATGGGCGAGACGCCGAGGGTGCGGAAGGCGTCCGCGTCTACTGCCGCGATGGAGAGACGCTCGGGTTCCCCATCACCGACGAGGTTGGCGTTGCCGGGATAGCTGGAGATGACGAAATCGAGCGATCGGCTCTGTGCTTTCCAGTCCATGGCGTTGGGATACGACACGGAGCCCGTCCCCGTCGCGTTGCCGGGGAGCGGAAAGGTCTCCTGGATGAGCACCAGCCGGTCCGGCCGCGCATATGGGAGCGGTGCGAGCAGAACGCTGTTGATGATGCTGAAGATGGCGATGTTCGGACCGATGCCGATCGCAAGGGTGAAGATCGCGACGAGCGTATACACGGGACTCTTGATGAGCCGTCGCACG
>DATEPP010000415.1:0-1247 GCA_035273165.1 Gemmatimonadaceae bacterium | reverse complement strand
ACCGACAGCCACGCGTAATGCACCCGCTGCACCACTGGTGCGCCGCCCCGCGAAGGGGTGATCGTGACGTGGACGCGTTTGTCGACGATGACATAGGCCATTCGCCCATCCGCCGAGATGCGGATCCTCGGCGGCGTGACGTCATCCCACGCCGCGAACGCCGACGCGTCGAAATATGCCTGGAATGACGCGCGCGCCCGTTCGCGCGGATTCGCCGAGATTCGGCCGCCCGAGACGTTCCACAGTGTGTCGGCCTGTTCGGCGACGAGGAGGTCGGCGCGATGCTCGAGGTGCGCCGTCCGTTGCTCGGCGTGGAGACGGAGGAGGGCGGCGCGGTCCGCGGCCTCGTCGCTGGCGGTCCGGCGCATCCCGCCAGACGCGCAGGCGGCAATGGTGGTGGCCGTGAGGAGCTGAGCCGCGCGGCGCAGGAATGAGCTCATGTGACAGAACAGGTTCCGTACCTCGGATGGGGGTGCCTAACGACGCGTGCGGAAAAACGCGATCACATACCCATCGGCGTCCTTCACCTCGAAGCCCCACAGGCCGTCGTCGATGAACGAGAGCTCTTTCACGAAGGTTGCGCCGCGCGCCGTGAACTCGGCGAAGAGCGAGTCCGGATCCAAGGTGTAAATGTAGGCATCCCAGCGCGCCCATTCGTGCCGCGTGTGGTTGGGAATTGGTAAGACCTCCGGTGCGATCTCCTTGAGCATGACGCCGATCCCATCTCGGCTCACGTGCGCATAGTACACGTCGTCCGGTGGCCCTTGGAAATCCAACTGGAAGCCGAAGCGCTCGACGTAGTGCGCGATCGACGCTTGGAGCTCCTTGACGATGAAAAACGGGCTGATTGACGCGAGCCTCCCGCCCGCCTCGGCAACACCCGCCCGTGCTACGCCGGCAGCTGAGTTCATGACTCCCTCCTCTGACCACGAGGCTCGACTACCACTCCTCATCCACTTCTTTCCAGGACGCGTTTTTCACTCGCGTCTCCGGTTACCTACGATTTCGATCTATCAACCGCTTCGCGCGGAATCCGCTTCCAATAGTCGATGTGGAACGGACGATTTTCTTTCCACCGAAAGAAATAGGTCGGTGCTTCCATTGCTGACGCATTGAAGCTGCCAGCGCTGTGATATGCGCTCACGAGGTCGAGCTCATCAGAAAGTTCGCATACGTCTCGAGGGACTGCAGCATCGCGCGCACATAACTCGGGCGGGGGAGGGCCCAGATCGCGAGTATGTGGAATG
>DATEPP010000414.1:0-5536 GCA_035273165.1 Gemmatimonadaceae bacterium | reverse complement strand
TCACTGGCTGGGCCGTCTACGGCTTCAGCGTCGGACCGGTGATCGACGGCTCGGCGGTGCCGGTGCTCGCACCAGGGTGGTTTCGTGGGCTGCTGAGTTATCTCACCGATACGACGGCCGCGCATCCCGCGTTCCTCTTCGGCGAGCGCTCCGCGAACGGCTGGTGGTACTACTATCCGGTCGCACTACTCGTGAAGACGCCACTTCCTCTCCTCCTCCTCGGCACGCTCGGTGCCGCCGCCGCGACGCGTGATTTCGTTAGGCAGAGCTCCACTGAGCCCGCGGGCGTACTCGCCGCCATAATCGTGGTGATCATCGTCGGGGCGATCGGCGGCGATGATGGCGGTGTGAGAGTCGTGCTCCCGGTGTTCGCATTGCTCGCACTCCTCGGTGCGGTCGCGGCCGTCGAGCTCTGGCATGCAAGCGGTCGAAGTCCGCCGGTGCAGCGCCTCGCACGTGCCAGCGTCGTCGCGACCTTTGCCGCGGCCGCGATCGTTCCGCTCCGCGCGCATCCGGACTATCTGGCGTACTTCAATCCCATCGCCGGCGACCGGCCCGAGCTCATCCTCGTCGACAGCAATCTCGATTGGGGACAGGACCTCTATCGCCTCGGCGCCGTCATGAAGCGGATGCGGATCGACTCGATCGCGGTCGCGTACTACGGCTCGGCGAGTCTCGACGCCGCCGGCGTGCGCAACGCGCGTCTTCTCTCGGCGGCGGAGCGTCCTCGGGGTTGGATCGCGGCGAGTCAGACGATGCTCGCGGGTGTCGGCGGCGACGGGGCGTACGAATGGCTCAATGAGCTCAGCCCCGTCGGCCGCGTCGGATCCTCGCTCGTCCTCTATTACATTCCGCCGCGAGCACGTCGCTATCGTTAGGCGAGCGCGATCTCGCCGGATTCGATGATTCGCACGCCGCTTCCCGGCTCGCGGGCCGCGCGCACGAGCGTCGTCGCGACCGCCCGCGCCTCGACGGGTTTGAATGCCCGCGGCACGAGCGGCCCGAGCCAGCGGGTGACGCGCTTGGCGACTTCCTCTCCCAATCGCAGCTCGGCGCGCGGGCCGAGGAGCAGCGACGGCCTAACGATTGTGAGGCGCGGGTAGCCGAGCCCACGCAGTGCGTCCTCGAGCTCGCCTTTGACGCGATTGTAGAAGACACGAGAGCGGGGATTGGCGCCGAGCGCGCTCACGACGAGGTAATGCCCACAGCCGGCGCGCCGGCCGAGCTTGGCGAAGGCGAGCGGATACTCGTAATCGACCGTCCGAAAGCGCGTGCGCGAGCCCGCCTGGCGGATGGTGGTGCCGATCGCGCAAAGGATGGCGTCGAGGCGAAAGAGCTCGTCATACTCGTTGAGGTGCTCGAAGTCCACGACGTGCGTCTCGAGCTTCGGCGACCGCACCTCCGGCGACAACGGCCGCCGCGTGACGACGACGATGCGGTTGAATGCGGAATCGGCCAGAAGAAGTCGCACACATTCCCGGCCGACCAGCCCCGTCGCGCCGACAACCATCACCGAGAGCTTGGAATCGGGCACACGTAAAGCTCGTCAAGCCGTTTACGGCGCGCAACGCGCGCGACTAGTGCTTCTTCGACTTGCTCGTCGTGGCCTTCTTCGTCGCGGCGTGAGGCTTCGCCGGAGCTCCGGCCTGGATGACGCCAGGCACGACGAAGGAGCCGCGCACGTCGCTCCCGGAAACGCTCCCCAGGAGCGACTGATCGCCGGGGTGCCCGCCGACGCTCCAGGTCACCTTCACGCGTCCCTTGGCGTCACTCACGGCGCGGCCTGGTGCGACACTTCCTGACTTCGTCGAGAAGTTGAGCCGGACGTCCGGTACCGGATTGCCGTACGCGTCGGTGACGAGCGCGACGAGATGCTTGCCCTTGGCGTGCGTCCCCTTCTCACCAGGCGCATCGTCGAACGAGAGATTCGCCGGCGCCGCCGGCCGCGCGACAGCGGTGATCTTGAACAACTTCTCAATCCCGTCGAGATGCATGGCGAGGCTGTGATCGCCGGCGGAGTGACCGAGCGTCCAGTGGATGCGCGCCACACCGAGCGAGTCCGTGTGCACCGACGTGTCCGGAACGGTACCGGCTGAGGGCAGGAGCTGGAGCTCCGCGTCCGCGACGCCATTGCCCGTCGCGTCGACGACACGGACGACGACTGATTTGGGGAGCGGCTCGCCAGCGACACCGCGCTGGCCGTCGCCCGCAACGATCGTGAGCCCGACGGGCGCGCCCGCCTGGGCGATTGCCTTCAGCGTCAGCGGCGGAACCGCGGTCTTGCCGTGGCCGCTGCCGACCTGAGCGCGGACGCGCTGCGTTCCTGCTTTCGGGCCGAGCGTCCATCGCGCTCGCGCCGTGCCTAACGAATCGGTGCGCGTGTCGAGCGCCGCCACCCGTCCGCCATCGAGCGCGACCCACGAGACAGGCACGTCGCCGAGTGCGCGGCCGGTTGAGTCCGTGACGCGGATCGCGATCGTGTCGCCGATCTCGCGGCCCGCGCCGCCCGCGACATTCTCCGTCAGCGCCGAGAGCCGCGTGTTCGACGCTACGGGCTCCGCCTCCGCAACCACCGCGAGCGCGCTGTCCACACGATCGACCGTCGCCAGGAGTGTCTGTCGCCCCGGCAGATCGCCAAGCGTCCACACCGTGCGTGCCCGGCCGTCGGCGTCGGTAACAGCGGACGCCGGCTCGAGGCTCCCCTGCCCATCGCCGAGCCGGAATTTCACCAGCACGCCTTCGACGGGACGCGAGCGCCGGCTCGTGACGCGAACGACCACCGCCTGCGGCAGAAGACTGCCCGCCGCGGCCCGTTGCGCACCGCCCGCCACCGGCGCGATGTCCGCCGCCGTTGCCACGACCATCAGTGGTGTCTTCCCCGAGATGCCGTTCACCGTCGCCGTCGCGAAGGTGCGGCCCGCGATCTTGCCCGTGACGATACCCGACGTGTCCACCTCGGCGACGCTGGTGTCGTCGAGGCGCCACTGCGGGATGAGACCGATCACGGGATGGCCGCGCGCGTCGCGGGGAATCGCTCGCATCGGGTAACGGTCCCCCTCGGCGACGACTGGCGTCGTGTCGTTCGCGACACCGACGACGTCGACGGAGGTCACCGTCTGCCTAACGAAGATGCGCGACTTCGCGATGAGATCGGCGACGGCGACGCTGATCGTCGTCGCGCCCGGGCCCTGCGCGATGACGGAGCCGTCGTTGAGCACGATCGCGACCTTCGGATTGTCGCTCACCCACGTCGGCTTTGCGCCGACGAGGATCGCGCCATTGTTGTCCGTGATCGTCGCCGCCAGGTGAATCGTGTCGCCGACGGCGTACGCGGTGTCCGCCTGCGGTCGCAGCCCGACCCAGGTCGCGCCGAGATTGCCGATCGTCTGGTGGCTCGCCGATTTCCCGATGACGCCGTAGGAATAGAGGAACGAGATGATCGACACGAGCGCCGCGCCGGTGGACGCGGCCATGGCGATCAGCTTTCCGGCGTTGTGGATGAGCGGCTTCTGCGCGCCGCTGGGGCGAATGGGGGCGACCATACCCTACAGGGACGGTATCCGCGTGGTGCGCGTCACGCCTCCCGTGCGTTGAGACCTGTTAGTGGCGTGCTCGGACGAATCGCCCGCCTCAGGTTGGTCGCTCGAGCTCCGTCCGATTCCATCCACCCCGCGTCGCCGCCACCTCGTACGTGCTCTCGAAGAAGTCGAGCAGCAGTGCGCGGGGGTCAGGCGCCGTGCGCACGATCTCGTACGGGAGGATCCACTCGCGCATCGTCGTATTGTATGAGGCGCCCTCGGGTCGAATCGGCGACTCGGCGCAACCTGTCGGCTCCGGATAGGCGTAGGCGTAGTACGCCGGCTCCTCCACCGGAGAACCGACACTTCCTGGCCACCACCCGGCGCTGATGCACTCGTGCGAGTATGCCTCACGCGTGACGTAGTCCGGGCAGTTGGGAACGCCGCCGGGATGCAGCGGCGCGCGCCGACCGGAGAAGCGCGTGCAGGCCAGATCGAACGAGCCCCAGAAAAAGTGCGACGGGCTCGACTTCCCGAGAAAGCGGCCGCGGAATTCCTTCAGCACGCGGTCGCTGGCGAGGAGCGCGCGCCAGCACCGGTGAGCAGCATCGGGATCGTAGGACGCGTGCTCGCGGTCCTGCGCGAAAGGCGTCACATCCGCGATCTCGACGGGAACGGGATAGATCCGCGGCTCGACGCCTAACGACCGGAGCAGCGACAGGTACTCGTCGTAGAAGGCCGCTACTGTGCGCGGCGCGAGCGGCATTGCCCGCGCCTCACCGTCACTCGTGCGCGCGACGAGCTGGTGATCGATGAAGTCCAGCTCGACGTCCACCGATCGCCCGCCTATCGGCATCGGCGACGTGGCGAGGCCGCGGCTCGTGAGATAGAGCGTGACCTGCCACCAGTGATTCTGCATCGGCGCGAGCGCGAGTCGCGTCTTGCCGACGATCTGGAGCCAGCGATGCAGGGTCGCGTACGTGTCCTGCCACGCCGCGAGTGGCAGCGCCGGCCATGCGGCGCTGGTCACCTACGCGTGTGGCGCGGGCTCGATGAAGAGCTCGTCCTCGTAACACCAGCCCCAGTCCTCGCCTGGCTCGAAGCTCTTGATGATCGGATGGCCGGTCGAGTGATTGTGCTTCGTCGCGTGCTTGTTGGGCGAGTTGTCACAGCAGCCGACGTGGCCGCACGTGAGGCAGAGCCGCAGATGCACCCAGCGGCCGTGGATCTTCAAGCATTCCTCGCAACCTTCAGGTGTCCGCGGCTGGACGTCGCGAACCTGATCGAGATGGGTGCAGCTCGTTGCCATGTGCCCTCCTCTCCTGTGGCCATCGGAAGGTACTCTCGTCGGAGACGCTCTGTGGAGATGTCGCCCGAAGAGCAGCCGATCGGGGGTGCGACGGCGGCTTCATACCAAGTTTGGGTTCTTCGGGAATTTCGGGAGCGCGGGGACATGGTCTCGCATGGAGAGGCCAGAGCTCTTTGGACGCGAATGACGCGAATTTTTGCGAATCGCTCCTCGGCCGTGACAGGTCCATGCGCAACGAGCCGAGACGTCTTTGTGACCTGCACACCGATCACGGCTCAGGAGTCCCGAGGCTATCCCGAGTCTTTCCAAAGACTGGTCGTCCGGGCTCGTTGAGCGAGGACCTATCGCAGCGCCGGTGCGATTCGCGCCCTGGTTCGCGTCATTCGCGTCCAATAAACTCTGGGCTCTCCAGTGGCGCCCACGACGCCCACTTGCTCCCGGAATTCCCGGAAGAGCCCAAATTTGGCATGGTGCCGCCTGGCACCCCCGCTCGACTGCTCGTGATCGGCGCACAGTAGCGTCCCGGTCAACGACTCGTGCATCGTGCCTGATGCGGTGGGCCCGCGGCCTGAGTTGCCTTTTGCAGCCGGCCGCCATAGCTTTGCCGCTGGAACAAGCCAACCGTAGGTACAAGCGCGCTTTATAGTTAGCTCAACCCAGCTCGCGCCCTTCGTCGGCGTGAGGTCGGTCGAGCGCTCGAGATGCGCCC
>DATEPP010000413.1:0-2868 GCA_035273165.1 Gemmatimonadaceae bacterium | reverse complement strand
ACCCGGGTCACTCCTCGTACTCGTCGGACCCCTGCACCCAGATGAAGGACTGCAGATCGATCATGTCGCGGGGACGCAGATCGCGATTGTCGCGACGCACCGTTTCGGCGAAGCCGATGAGACTCTGATACGTCTCCCAGTTGGGCCGCGATTTGTACGTGAAATCGAACCCGTGCTCCTTCGCCGCAATGCGCGTGACGTTCGGCTTGAGAAAGATGTGGCGGTCGGGCGTCGCGATGAAGCCGAAGACGGTGAGCAGCGGCCACGTGAGAACCCGCGTCTGCCGGCGCGGAAGCTCCGCGACGGTCTCACACCATCGCTCGAATCGCTCGCGGTCGTCACCGCGCCCATGCAGGAAGTCGTACAGCCCTTCGGCGAATCGGCGCGCGCCAACCGGTGACTTCACCGCGTCGCGCAATGCCATCTTCTCGAAGCTGAAGAGCAGGTTGGTGCGGGACTCGATGCGTACGGCCTGCTCGGCGACTTCGAGGTACCGCCCCCGGTCGAGCAGCTCTCGATAGGCGTCGGGGGCGAGCCGCTCCAGCCAGCGCTCGTGCGCCTCCCATTTGTAGCCGCGCTCCCAATCGATGTACGTCTCGTCGGCGAAGCCACCCGGGAAGAAGCGAAGGAATTTCCGCCGGCAACGCACCGCCTGCGGCGTCGTGCCGCGCGCCGGCGCGCTCGTGATCTTTTTCCCAGCCTGGTTACGCCGCGTATCGACTGCTGCTCCCGCCACCGGTCACCTCGTGAGTGCGTCTCGAGTTGAGCAAGCATGGATCGGGCCCGGCAGCCAATTGCGGGCGAAACGCGGGGGCGGTAGCTCTACACGTCGCTCAGAGGATAGAGGCATGACCCGGCTCGCCATCCGCATCGCAGTGGTCGCCTTGACCGCTGCCACTCCCCTTTCGGTCTACGCCCAGAGTCCGGTCGACTCGGTGCTGGTCAGATACATCGCGACCATTCGCGCGATCGACAACCACGCGCATCCGATGCGACCGCTACGCGCCGGCGCGCCCGCGGATACCGAGTTCGACGCGCTGCCGCTCGACGGCATTCCGCCATTCCAGGTCCCCTGGCGGCTGCGGCTCGAGAACCCCGAGTGGCGCGTCGCGCAGTCCGCGCTCTTCGCGATCCCGAACCGCGGCACCGATAGCGCGTTCCGGGTGTCGCTGCACGCGCGACGCGCGCAGGAGCTCGCCGGTCATGGCGACGGCTACCCGGCCTGGGTGCTCGACCGTGCGGGCATCGACGTCATGTTCGCCAATCGCATCGCGATGGGTCCTGGCCTCACGGCGCCGCGCTTTCGCTGGGTGGCGTTCGACGACGCGCTCATGCTGCCGCTGGACGTGAGTGGCGAAGCTGGCCGCACGCCCGATACGCGGAGCCTCTATCCCAAGGAAGCCGCCCTGCTCAAGCGGTACATGCGCGAGCTGAGCATCGCTCAGCTCCCCGCCACGCTCGACGAGTACGTGTCGAAGGTCCTGCGCCCGACCCTCGAGCGCCAGCGCCGGGATGGCGCCGTTGCCGTGAAGTTCGAGGCCGCCTATCTCCGACCACTCGACTTCGCCGACGCCGATGCCGCCGACGCATCGCGCATCTACGCGCGCTACGCCGCGGGCGGTGCGCCGACGCGGCCCGAGTACAAGACGCTGCAGGATTATCTCTTCAAGGAGATCGCTCGTGAGGCAGGGCGGCTCGGCATGGCCGTGCACATCCACACGCTCGACACCTTCGGCGGCTTCTACTCCTCTCGCGGGAGCGCGCCGCATCAGCTCGAGCCGACCTTCAACGACTCGACGCTTCGTGGGACGTCCTTCGTCATGATCCACGGCGGCTGGCCGCTCTTCGCCCAGACGCAGTCGATGCTCTCGAAGCCTAACGTCTACGCGGACATCTCGATGATGGTGCTCGTCGCCGAGCCGCGCGAGCTGGCGAACACGCTCCGATCATGGCTCATCGCATGGCCGGAAAAAGTGCTCTTCGGTACGGACGCATTCGACGGTGGTCCGGATCAGGGTTGGGAGGAAGGAGTATACCTCGGCGCGATGACTGCACGGCGTGCGCTCGCTTTGGCGCTGACGGGGATGATGCGCGATGGGGAGATCGATCGGGCGAGGGCGGAAGCGCTCGCACGAATGGTTCTTCGGGAAAATGCGGTCAAGTTATATGGGACATCGCTTGCCAATCGGTAAGGAGTAGTGCGATAACGGCGCGGGGTTCCAAACGGCGCACGTCCCAAACGGCGCCAGGTTCCAAACGGCGCCGGGTTCCAAACGGCGCTGGGTTCCAAACGACGTTTAACGACGTCTGGGACTTCGCGTCGTTTGGGACTCCGCGCCGTTTGGGACTCGCGCCGTTTCGGGACCTAGCGCCGTTTGGGACTCCGCGCCTCTAAGCCATCCGACCTGAGCCCATCTCTTGCACCATCGAGGGAGCATGATTGATCGCATCTTTCTCCTTTCTCCGGCTCGGTGTGATGGCGAGCGCGCGAAGCTGATTCTCAATCCGCGCGCCGAGTTCCCGCTTGCGCGGGCGCTGCGCGAGCCGGGCGGGGTGGAACTGGGCGAGGTCTTCAGTTTCCTGAGCGGGTTGTACTTTCGCGGCAAGCTCGCGTATGCGCGCGCGTTCGCCCGCGCGCCGGAATCGCATGCGGGCATTCTGGTGATCACGACCGAGCGCGGCCTCGTGCCACCGTCGACGCCCATCACGCGCGACGACCTCTGTGCCTTTGCCGACGTCGACATCGGCGGTGGCGACGAGCGGTATCTCGCACCGCTGCGCCGCGACGTGCACCAACTGGCGACTCACCTTCCCGACGCCGAGGTCGTTCTCCTCGGCAGCATCGCGACGGGAAAGTACGTCGACACG
>DATEPP010000412.1:0-1636 GCA_035273165.1 Gemmatimonadaceae bacterium | reverse complement strand
CATACCCCCTAGGGCTGACCATTGGACTCATGTCGTCGAAAAATCATCTCCGGCGTCCGCCCTTGGTGGGTTGACGAAGGAGGCGAATCGCGTTCACGAGGTCCGAGAGGCGCCTTAGGCCCCGCGCGAGCGTTGACGATCCCGGTGGTCCGTTCGCCGGTCCGATCCAGCCGCCGAGTTCGGCCACCCAACGCGTCGCCTCTTCGATCGTCGGCATCGCCGGCAGTCGCTTCCGCTTCTGCGCGGGTCGGCGTTGTCGTTGATCGAGCTTCAGCGCTTCGATCTCGTCTTCGCCAAGCTCGATCGTCGCTGGCTCGTTTGGCGTGTTCCGCGAAAGGTACTTGAGCCTTTCTATCCGTGTCGCGACCGCAGCGAGGATCGTCGCCCACTTCGTCAGCGCGTCGAGCGAATGGAGCTGCGCGTCCTCGACGTTGCACTCGCCCTGCTTCCACGTCCTGTGAAACTCCTCGATGCGCCAGCGCAAGGCGTAGCTCTCGATGACTCGCTTCGCTTGCTCTTCGTTCGTGACCGGCGCGTTCGTGAAGAGGAGCCATTCGAGCGGATTCGGATCTGTCGTGTGCTCGCGCACGCGCACCGCCCACACGTTCATGCTCTCTCTTGGTTTCGGCCCGCGTTTCGGAAAGAGCAGCTCGACGAGCGCCGACTGGATGCCGAGCGTTGCCGCTCGCGCGGCGCGCTGCCCCGTTCGACCGATCTGGATGTCAAAGCGGCCCAGCAGCGGCTGGCTGCGCAGGAGCTCGCGGAGCTTCGGGCCCTTCAGGCCATCTTCACCGAGCGTCGCTCGGTCCCAGTGAGAGCGCACCGTGAAGAGGCACTTCAGATCAACGAGACCGAGCAGGATGTCTCGATTGTCGGCCTCGCGATCGATGATCACCCACGCGTCCTTGTCCGCCGCCGCGAGACGCTCGACCGCATTCTTCGCGGCGTCGACGAACTTCGATGTCTCCTTGTCCTGGAACGGGCGCAGGCGATTGCGCTCGACCGCTTCGCGACGCGTACGCTCTTCGCGCGGCGGCCGCGTCCAGACGATCTGGTCGAGCAGTCCGAGCGGTACCCCCTGCTTGCTCACGCCGAGCGCGCTCATGACCTGGATTCCGCGCGCCGCACGGTTCGGCGACCCGATCGGCCCGATGTCCTTCGACTCGTTCCGGTCGATGAAGGTCAACGCCGAGCCGTCGACAACGGCATACACGAGTCGATCATCCTTCGTCTGCGCGACCGAAGCCGCGAAGAGCATCTCGGCGATAGCGCTCGCCGGGATCGCGTCGTTTTCTAGGAAGTCGTACGCGCCCTCGCGCTCGTGCGCCTTGTCGAACACTTCGGAGACTCTACCCGACGGACGCCGCGCTGCCCTCGTCGCCATGAGGACGAGCCTTTTGTTGCGCCGCACGTCGCCCAGATCGGCCTTCGCGAACATTCCGTCCGCCCATCGCGCCGTAGATTCAAAGTCGCTCATCGCCGTAGGACGAGCAACTTCCACAGTTAATTCGATCCTCTACGAGCCGATGGAACCAATGGTCAGCCCTGCGGAGTATGCGGTTAACCGTCAGGTCTTGGTGCGTCGGATGGCCTGACACTCGAGGACTCGAACGTTGCTTCGGGTGGACGAGCAACG
>DATEPP010000411.1:0-27768 GCA_035273165.1 Gemmatimonadaceae bacterium | reverse complement strand
CCACGCTCGGCGCGCAGCGCAACGAGCACGCGGTCGTACATCGCTTCGGCATCCGCCGTCGTTCTGTAGCGTGCGATCGGCGCCGTGAGCTGCATCGTGATCGCGTGATCGGTGCGGTAGCCAGGTGCTTCGTTCGCGAGCGCGACGAATCCGCGCACCGTCACGATCGTGCCGGCCAGCATCGTGAGCGCGAGCGCCATCTCCGCGCTCACGAGCACGCCGCGCAAGCGTTGCTTCGCGCGGCTCGGCGAGAGACTTCGGCCGCCCTCGCTGAGCGCCTGTTGTGGAGCGGCGCTGCTGGCGACGAGCGCCGGAACGACGCCGACAATCAGTGCGGTCAGTACCGAGATCGCGCCCGTGAACGCGAGGACGGCCGCGCTCAGCTCCATGCGCGTCCATCCGGGATTGAGTCGCGCCTGCTCGGCGGGGAGAATAGTTCGGACGGCGGCGATGCCCCAGAAGGCGAGCAGCGTTCCGAGCACGCCGCCTGCGAGCGCGAGGAGCAGCGATTCGCTGAGCTGTTGGCGCACGATCCGTCCCCGTGATGCGCCGAGTGCAATGCGAACTGCGATTTCACGCGCGCGCGTCGTCGCCCGGGCGAGCAGCAGATTGGCGACGTTGGCGCACGCGATGAGCAACACGAGCGCGACCGCGGCGAGCTGCGCGAGCATGAAGGGTCGCGGGTGTTGGCCATAGAAATCGTTCGCCCACGCGACGCGCATCTCCCACTTGCCGTTGTCCTCCGGATACTCGCGTTGCAGCTGGCGCATGATGCCCTGGACATCGGCATTCGCGCGGCCGATCGACACGCCAGAGCGCAATCGGGCGAGCACGCCGCCTAACGATCGTCCATCGCGGTCGCGGCCGAAGCTCCCCGCGAGTGACAGCGGTGTCCACAGCTCCGCGCCGGGCGGAAACACGAACTCGGGGGACATCACGCCAACGATCGTTCGCGGCAGGTCGTTGATGCGCACGACGCGGCCGAGGATTCCCGGATCGGCGGCGAAGCGGCGGCGCCACAATCCGTCGCTGATGATGACGACGTCAGGCGAGCCGGTGTAGGCCGCGTCCGCGTCGGTAAAGACACGGCCCAGCGCGGGGCGCACACCGAGGACGTGGAAGTAGCTGGGTGTAACGCGGAAGCCGGAGACCCGCTCGGGCTTGTCGATTCCTGTGAGACTTGCCTCCAGATCGCGGAAGGCCGCGAGCTCGGTGAAGCTCCGATTGCGCTGCGCGAGATCGACGTAGTTCGCCGGCGCCATTTCCGCAACGTCGGCACTGGGGCGCGCCGGCGGTACCTCGGTCACCAAGACGAGCCCAGTGGGATCGGGCGCCGGCACCGGATGCAGCACGAGCGCGGCGGTGACACTGTACACGATGGTCGTGCCGCCAATGCCGAGCGCGAGACAGAGCACCGCTCCGGCGGCGAGTCCCTTCGCGCGGAGCATCGCGCGTCCGGCGAATCGCAGGTCGTCGAGCATGGAGGATGGAGGCGCGCCGGTGAGTCGGAGCTCTCGCGCTAGTGAATGATCTCGAGCACGGCGCTCCCCGCGGCGTCACGCAACGTCGCGGCGTGCTCCGAGCGGGCGCGGCGCTTGGCGGAGTCCGGCTCGATGCGCGCGCCCGCTGCGTTCAATGCCGCGCCGAGCGATGCGAGCTGGGCGGAGTCGCGGAGCCAGAAGCTTCGCATATGCGTCCACGGCGACAGCGTGTCGCGGGACTGATACGTCGTCACCCGGATGAAGGCACCGTGCTGCCGCGCGTCCTCGTCGATCGGCTGGGCGACATCGCGGATGTAGGCGGTGTAGGCGTCGACCATCCCGGGCTTTGCGTGCCAGTAGTACACCTGCGCGAGCGTGGCAGTCGACGGCGCGACGTCCGGTCCGACGTTGGGATGACAGGCCGCGATGGTAAGAACGGTGGCGGCGCCAAGGAGCGCCAAGCGACTACATCGCACGTGACGGGCCAGTTCGTTAGGCAGCAGCCGCCTGGATCGGTTGCTCCCGATGTCTCGCGCACGTACAGGCAATGCTCGGCACTTCGGTCGCGGGCGGATACATGTGGTAGTACATCGCGATCACCATCGGCGTGAAGACGATGAAGTTGTAGAAGAGGTGCAGCTCGATGCGCGGCACCCAGATCTGCCCGATGCTCGTCGGCACCTTACCGCCAAAGAGATAGTGGTGGGACAGCGCCTGGTAGAACAGCAGACCGTGCTCGATGTGGTGCCAGAACTGGATCCAGAACGCGACCATCCACCATGTGTGCGAGCGGCCCGTGAAGCCTTTGCGGAGCACCCAGAGGCCCGCGAGCATCACGACCGCGAAGCTGTAGTGCAGCGTCTCCGTCCGCATGAGCCACGGGTAGTACATGCCGAGCAGGCCCATCGCCATCGGCCTCGGCCAATGCAGTACGAATACCTGGTAGGCCTGGACGATGTGCTCGATCCAGTGGAAGAGGACGATGCCCATGAAGAGCTGCAGCGCGCGTTCGTGCCAGCGCGTGTTGAGACGTTCGGAGAGGCTCACGGGCAGGCCGGGTGCAAAGGCGCCCGCTGAGACGGCGTGAGTCACTTGTCCTCCTGAGGATGGCGGGAAGTCCGGTCTGACGAAGGCGAAGCGTATTTGCTACCGCGACCACGGCCTGTCAAGCAAAGCGAGCCTGAGGCGTGGCCCACCAGCGCCCTAGCGCCTGGCCGGTGCACGACTCATGTTCGCATCCCAACCGAAGCGATTGGTCCTTGGTGACAGAGCCGATGACACCGGAGTTGTCGCGCTTACTCGACGCACGCAGCGAAGCAGCGCGTGATGAAGGCTGGGCCGAGTTCGTACAGGTTCATCACCGATTGCTGCTTCATGTGGCGCGGTCGAGAGCACGCGATCATGACATGGCAATGGATGCCTACGCGTTCATCCTCGACCGCCTGCGTCAGGATGACTGCCGGCGCCTGCGCGCCTTCGTCGCCGATGGACGGAGCGCATTCACGACGTGGCTCGTCGTGGTCGCCAAGCGGCTGTGCGTCGACTTCGAGCGGCAGCGCTACGGACGCATCGAGCGCACGCCGGAGGCGACGTCGACCGAGTTGGACGCGCAGCGACGACGTCTCGTCGATCTCACCAGCGCCGAGCTGGATCTCGGGTCGATTCCAGACCCGTCGGAGAAGACACCAGAGACGATCTTCGACGAGACCACGATACGACAGGCGCTGCGCGACGCGATCGCCGAGCTCGAGCCTCGCGACCGGCTGCTTCTCGCTTTGCGGTTCGAAGACGGGCTGACCGCGGAGCGGATCGCGACCACCCTTGGGCTGGCTTCGCCCTTCCACGTCTATCGGCAGCTGAATCGCATCCTGGCGACGCTCCGGCGACGGCTGCGCTTTTTGAGAGAGAGTAATCCCGCCGTGTGATTCCGTTCAATTAAGCATGAGCTCTGAAGCGCCACACACCACGAGCGAGGAGCTCGCCGCCTATCTGGACGGGCGGCTCGATTCCTCCTCGGCAGCACGACTGGAGCACCACATGGCCGACTGCGCCGAATGCCGCGTGGAGCTCGTGGACGCGCGCGCGCTGCTCGCCACCGCCCCAGCGACCGACAAGTCGACGCGACCTCGTCGCAGGATGTACGGGCCGGTGGGGCTTGCGGCCGCCGCGCTGCTCGTCTTCGCCGCCGTACCGCTGATGCGACGTGTCACTGCTCCGGATCGGACGGCTCCGGTGTTGCGCGACGCGCGCGCAAACCAGACGAGGATCGATGTGGTTTCACCAGGAAGCGAATCCGTGAATCCGACGGCCGTTGTCTTCATATGGAGGCCAGTCGAGGGGGCGAGCACGTATCGGCTGACGGTGACCGATTCATCAGGGATACCGCTGTTCACTCGCTCGACGACGGATACGACGGCGACCGCGCCATCGGAAGTCGCGATCGCCCGTGGCCACTCGTACCTGTGGTATGTCGATGCGTTGCGCAACGATGGACTCACGTCGAGCAGCGGCGTTCGGTCTTTCTCGACCGCGAGATAAGGTGCGGCGCGTCTCGCTACTGCTGGTCGCCGTACTTGGCTGCGCGGGAACAAGCGAGACGCGGCCAGCTCTCCGCGCCGGCGATTCGCTGTATGTCGCCGGCGAGTACGCGGGGGCACGAACGGCATACCGTAACGAGCTCGCCCAGTCCGCCGAGCCGTCTCGCCGCGCGCATCTACTGACGTCGATCTCGCTTTCGGCGTATCACCTGAGTGATTTTGACGAGGCGCGTCGCACTGGTGACAGCGCCCTCGCATTGATGGGATCGTCGGCGCCGCTGGCGGAGCTGTTCCGGGTTCACAATGCGCTTGGGCTCATCGCGTGGCAGCAAGGTCGGCTCGCGTCCGCGGATTCGTTCTTTCGAAACGCGCTCCAACTCGCGAACTCCGCACACGATACCAGCGCCCTTGCCAAGGCATACGCCAATCTCGCGCTCGTGCTCACCGATTACGGCGAGTTTCCCGAGGCGCGCAGCGCGCTGATCGCGGCGCGCGAGATGGCCCACGCGAACGGGAACGCTCGTACCGAGGGCAACGCCTACACGAATCTCGCCATGTTGTCTCTGCGCACGGGAGACGTAGCGGACGCGGAGCAGAACGTCAAACGTGCCCTCAGCGTCTACCGTGCGGCCCATTACGAAACAGGCGCACAGAACGCGTTAGGCCAGCTTGCGACGATCGAGGCCGCGAAGGGCGACCCACAGGCGGCATTTGCGGCGGTCGACAGCGCGTTGGTCATCGTTCGAAAGGAGGGGTTGAAGCAGGAGGAGGCCAGCGACTACCAGATACTCGGCGATCTGTACGCCGATGCGGGCGACCTCCGTTCCTCTAGTCTCTACTACGATCGAGCTGAGCGCGCGTTCGCCGCGTCGGGAATCGACCTCGAGGCGGCGAATCTGATGCGCGCTCGCGCGGACCTCGACGCGGCGCATGGCGATACGGCTGGTGCGAGCAAACGCGCGCTCGCAGCGCTCGCGATCCACGCAAAGCTCGGAGCCCGGGCCGAGATGCTGAACGATCGGCTGGCGATCGCTGATCTCGTTCCGTCGTCGGCAGCTGGCGTGATTGCCGAACGCCAGCTGGACAGCGCCGACGCCCTCTCCGATTCGTTAGGCACTCGTGTCGCGCTGGTGAGAACGGTGCTCGCCCGAGCGCGGTACGAGGAGGGCCGTGGCCGCCCGCGGGAGGTGCTTCGCGTGCTCGCCCGCGCCAGGGAAACAGAGCAGCTCGACTACGGATCGCGCTGGCAACTCTCCGCATTGCGTCTCCGTGCGTGGGCCCGGCTTGGACGACTCGATTCAGCCGAGGTGGCTGGGCAAGAGACGATCCGGCTGGTGGAACGATCGCGGCGGTCGTACGGATCGGCAGCGCTGCGAACGACGTACACGGCGCGCATGGCCCAGGTCTACACGGACTTCGTCCTCGTGCTGCTGCGAAGGGGGAATGTTGCTCGTGCCTTCGAGATCGCCGACGCGGCCCGTGGACGAGCATTGGTCGAACATCTCGCGACGGCACGTGCGGCCCTGGCGAGCAACAGCGCCCCCGCACTGTTCGTCGATGCCGAGGTGCTCGCGAGCCGTATCGACAGCCTGGTCACACGACTCGAGGCCGCCGATCGTGCCGGGGTGAAAGAGCGCGGGATCGAGGAACAGGTTGCGCGCCGCGACCTCGCTGACCGGCTCGCCCGCGTCCGCACCGAGTATGAGGCGAAGTTGGCGAGAGCGAACTCGGGGGACGACGCCGAGCTGCTCGGCCTCACGACCGTCGGGACGCCACGCGTCCAGTCCAGCCTCCGGGAGCACGAGGCGCTGCTCGACTATCTGCTGACGCACGACACCCTGCTCACGTTCGTCGTTACGGCAGACCGAGTCACGGTAGTGCGGTCGGCGGTGCGGGAGGAAGACGTCATCGCGCGCGCGCGCATCGTCCGCGAGCTCCTGGGCGTCCGGACAGCGACGGCGAACGGCGCACCGGCGGCCGAGGCCCTTTATGATTTGCTCATCGCACCGGTTCGGCAGACCGCCGCTCTGACGGGTGTCGAGCGTCTCGTGATCGTGCCGCACGAAGCGCTGGCGTATGTGCCATTCGCCGCGCTGCGGGATCGCAGCACCGGGCGGATGCTCGTGCAACAGTATGTTCTATCGTATCTCCCGTCCGCCGCGGCGCTGCCGATCCTCCGCGGCCGCTCCACCGTCATGCAACAGGGATCGGGAGCGACGGATGGTCCCGAGTCAGTCGCCCTGGCGCCATTCAGCGCCGAGCTCCCCGCCTCAGCATCGGAGGCGCGGCGTTTCGGAGAGCGTGTGCCTAACGCGACAACCCGGTTGGGTGGAGCGGCGACCGAGCGTGCGCTACGTACCGCGCTCGCGGCGGGAGGAGTCGTCCATGTCGCGACTCACGCCGAGCTCAACGTCCGCAATCCGATGTTCTCACAAATCCGTTTGGCGCCCGGGAAAGGCCGTAACGACGACGATGGCCGCCTCGAGGTCTACGAAATCTTCGGCATGCACG
Source organism: Gemmatimonadaceae bacterium (assembly GCA_035273165.1). Classification (GTDB taxonomy): domain Bacteria; phylum Gemmatimonadota; class Gemmatimonadetes; order Gemmatimonadales; family Gemmatimonadaceae; genus AG2. The sequence continues at coordinate 21,239 of DATEPP010000411.1, read as the reverse complement.
TGCGCAGTCCGCTCGTGTTTCTCTCCGGCTGCGAAACGGGGGCTGGTAGTGCCTGGTCGAGCGGTTTTCAGCGTGGCGAGGACTACGCCACGCTTGCGCGTGCATTTCTCTATGCCGGTGCGCGCAACGTGATCGCAACGCTCTGGCCGATCGAGGACAATGGAGCGGCCGAGCTCGCGGGCAGATTTTACGCGTATCGACGCGAGACCGACGACGCCGATGCGCTCGCGCGGGCCCAGCGCGAGATGCTACAGGATAGCCGCTTCCGTTCGCCCTACTACTGGGCGGGATATCAATTGAGCGGTGCCAGCCGATGAGAGATGCCGGCGCAAAACGGCAGCTCGCCTCCGTTCAATGATAGGCAACAGCGCCTTCGGGCGTTCTCACGAGATTGGCTCTTCACGAGGCATCATGTCTGTCTTTGGCACCTGGCCAACTGCAATGAGGCGCATCGCGCTCGTCGTGTCAGTGCTCTCCGCGGCGTGCTCCGACCAGAGCTCGTTTTCCCCCCCACAGCTCACGGAGCCGTCGTTTGCCAAGGCTGCGGCGTCGCCGACCGTCAAGAGCGCCTCGCCGGCTTGGGCAGAGCAGGGAGCGGTGAACCTGAGCGTCACGATCAACGGTTCGGGTTTCGACAAGAGCGCACGGGCGAGCTGGAATCTCAACGGCGTGCCGTACGCGAAGATCGCGGTCAACAGCACGAGCTTCGTGAGCTCGAGCCAGATCGTGGCGAACATCTCCATTGCCGCCGACGCCGAGGTCAATGATTACGACGTCGTCGTCATGATGTCGGGCTCGAAGCAGGGGATCGGGAGCGATCTCTTCACCGTGACACTCGCCCAGCCCATACCGCTGGTGGGTAGAGCCATCAATATGGCGGGACAGGTGGTGGGCGAGCCGATCAACTCGAGCACCACTGCCGCGCTCTGGGATCCGTCCATCGGTCTGGTTCCGCTGCCTAACGCGTACAAGGTGTGGGGCATCGACGAAACGGGTACCACGATCAGCGGCAAAGGGAACGACAACTTCGCCGCCGTGTGGACCAGCACTACCGGTCCGGCTGGACCATGGACGGAGACGCCACTTCCGTTGCCACCCGGGGCGAGCGTCGGCTCGGCTCGATCGTTGGCGAGCGACGCGAGTGGCAACGCTCTGTTCATCGCTGGCAGCTATCGAACGGCGACGATGGCGACCGCCCCGATCGTCTGGACGCGGACCGCGAGCGGCTGGCAGGCCAGGTGGTATGGCTTTCCGCCCGGCGTGCTCTCGGGTTGGGTCCAGAGCGTGAATGCGAAGGGACAGAGTGCGGGGATGGACGGCTCCGGGGGCGCGTACGCGCTCTACTGGGATTCGCTCGGCACTCCCGCACTTCTCTCGAGCAACAACGCCACCGCCTGGTCGATCAACGGCGACGGCACCGTGGTGGTCGGCAGCGCCAACGGAGTAGCGGCGATGTGGGTGCGGACGCTTTCCGGCGGCGTCTACGGCCCGTGGAGTGGCGACATCCTTCTCGATACGCCCGCCAACTCCTGTAGTAGTCCCAGCTCGGCGGCGTTCGCGGTGAACGCCGCCGGAACGGCCGCCGTCGGCACAAGTTGCAACCAACCCGTTGCCTGGCTCATATCGGGCACCACGGCGACGAGACGTCTGCTCGGCACGTTAGGCCCGCCGAATTCCGGATCGGCGTTCGCCATCAACAATCTCGACATGCCTAACGCGGCGGGCGGAGCGGGCCAGAGCACGTCAGGGTTTGGGTCGGGCGTATTCTGGCGGAGCTTCTGACCAAGATACCTCTCCGCAGTTCATCCTTCACCATCCAACTGAGAGAATCATCATGAAAACCACGGCCTTTGCCGCGGTAGCCACGCTACTGTCTCTAGCGGCCTGCGGCAGCGACTTCACAAAGCCAGAGTCCAGGCGGCCCACCGCGCTTGCCGCAGCGAGCGCCGCGAAGACCACCACGCTCACATCGACTTGGGAAGTACCACTCGCCAGCAGTGGCCTGTCGGTCAAGAGCGATGGCCAGTACCCGGATGCGACGGGCACGTATTCCGTCTACGCGCCCGGTGTGTGTTCCTTTACCTCGACGATGTTCACGACGGGGAGCGGAGACGACACTTTCGGATTCAACTATCCGCGACCCGGCAAGTGCGGGCGCACCTGGACGGTGACCTATCCCGACCACTTCAGCGAGACCCTTGCGTACGGCGGCGGACTTCAGGTGCTCGAGAACAGCAACTTCTCAATTCCCGTCGGTACATCGACGCTGCGGCATTTCCGGTTCGGAGCGCCCAGCTCGGGCCCGACTGGCAATCCCGCGCTCTCGCGATGCTCGCAAGGCCTGGTCTTTGGCCCGAACGGCAACTTCCCGACTCCTGGGAGCGACAGCGTGATGGTCACACGGGTCGATGATCATACATGGGACGTGCGATCGCAGCCATGGCCTAACGATCATGCCTTCTGCCTCGACAATGGCCAGCTGTACGAGATGCAGGTCGCATTTCGCATCGTCTCCAGCGAGCCATTACGCTAAAACTCGATGAACGCTGCCGCGGCGGCCTTGCATCTGCGGCGACACGGGGCGACGATCCAGCATGTCCCTCCTGCTGCTTTCGACCCTCGGTTCCCGGAAAGCCTCCATGCCGCAGCGCAACCCTGCCGCTCCTCCTCGGCGCGTCAACCGTGCCGCGCTCGCGGCCGTCGCCAGTGCTCTCGCGATTTGCCCGATGCATCTATCGGCGCAAGCGTCACCTGGCGGCGGCTTCACGATCGAGCAGATCACGAGCTACCCGTATCCCAGTGAGCTGGCCGTTGCCGCAACGGGCTCGCGACTCGCTTGGGTCTTCAACGAGAGCGGCGTCCGCAATATCTACGCGGCGGACGGGCCCGACTTCCAGCCGCGCAAGCTCACGGCGTACACCAGTGACGACGGCCAGGAGTTGACCAATGTCGCGATCTCCGCCGACGGCAAATGGGTACTGTACGTGCGCGGCGGCGATCACGACGCCAACTGGACGGCGGAAGGTGGGCTCGCACCGGATCCGACGTCGAGTCCCGTGCAACCGCATGTCGAGATCTGGACCGTTCCATTCGCGGGAGGCACGCCGAAGCTGCTCGTGCAGGGTGACGCGCCGGTAATCTCGCCCCGGAGCGATCGGGTCGCCTACGAGAGCAACGGCCAGATCTTCGTGATTCCGATCGACGGCAGCGCGGCGGGCAAGCGTCTCTTCTTCAGTCGGGGCACGAGCGATTCGCCCGAATGGTCTCCCGACGGCAGCCGGCTCGCGTTCGTCTCCAACCGTGGGGATCACAGCTTCATCGGCATCTACAGCTCGGACGCGGAGCCAATTCTCTGGCTCGCCCCGTCGACGAGTCGCGACGTGATGCCACGCTGGTCGCCTAACGGCGATCGCGTCGCCTTCGTTAGGCTGCGTGGCGCTGGTGGGGCGCCCGACTCGCTGCTTTCGCTCCACACCAATCCATGGCAGATCTGGACAGCCGACGCTCGCACCGGCGAAGGCTCACTGTTGTGGAAGAGCCCTGAGACGCTCCATGGCTCGTATCCCACGAGCGAGGGCCAGGCGAACCTCCAATGGATGAGCGGTGGCCGCATCACCTTTCTCGCCGATCTCGATGGGTGGCCGCATCTCTACTCGATTGCGCAGACTGGCGGCGCGCCGCTCCTGCTCACGCCTGGCAACTTCATGGTAGAGTACGTCGCGCCGAGCGCCGATCGCACCTATCTCGTCTGTAATGCGAACACGGGCGCCAATCGCGAAGACATCGACCGGCGGCACCTCTTCACTGTGCCTGTCGATCGCGCGCAACCGGTCGAGCGCACTCCAGGCGATGGTATCGAGTGGATGCCCTTCGTTACCGGCGATGGCTCGACGATCGCATTCATCGCGGCCGGTGCCAAGCGCCCGCCGCTGCCCGCCGTGATGCCCGCTGGCGGAGGTTCGCCGCGGCTGCTCGCGGCCGATCACATCCCCGCGAATTTCCCGACCGATCAGCTGGTGACACCGAAGATGGTCGTCTTCCGCGCTGCCGACGGAACGATGGTGCACGGCCAGCTCTTCGAGCGTGCGGGCGGCGCGTCGCGAAAGCCGGCGGTGGTCTTCGTCCACGGGGGCCCGCCGCGGCAGATGCTGCTCGGCTGGCACTACATGGACTACTACACGAACTCGTATGCGATGAATCAGTACCTCGCCAGCATCGGCTACGTCGTGCTGGCGGTGAATTATCGTCTCGGCGTCGGCTACGGCCACGACTTCCATCACCCCGCGCATGCCGGCGCGTTAGGCGCGTCGGAATATCAGGACGTTAAGGCCGGCGGTCTCTATCTCCGCTCGTTGCCCGAGGTGGACCCGAAGCGGATCGGTATCTGGGGTGGCTCGTACGGCGGCTTCCTCACCGCGCTCGCGCTCGGGCGCAACTCGGACATCTTCGCGGCCGGCGTCGATCTCCACGGCGTGCACGACTTCACGACGCCGGAATCGGGAGCGGGACGAGCGTTTGCATCCGCCGGCGAAGGCGCGCATTTCAACCAGCCGCCCGATCTCGCGCGCGCCCGTGAGATCGCGTGGCTGTCATCTCCCGTCTCGTCGGTGAAGACGTGGAGGTCGCCGGTGCTCCTCATTCAGGGTGACGACGACCGCAACGTGCGATTCCATCAGACGGTGGATCTCGCCCGTCGACTCGCCAAGCAGGGCGTTCCCTTCGAGGAGCTCGTACTTCCCGACGAGATCCACGGATTCCTTCGCCACGCATCGTGGCTGGCGGCCGACAGCGCCACGGCGCGATTCTTCGATCGCATGCTGCGCGGCGCCAGGCCGACGACCACGGCGGCCGGCGCCGAACCGGACCGGACGCCTAACGAGCAGCGCCGACGGTAGCCGGCCGGGCGTTCAGCAACCGGTACATCAGGATTGCCGCGCGCTCGGTTTGCATCGGCAGCATCGCGAGATTGACGCGCTCGGCCGGTGTGTGCGAGCCCGAGCCCATCGCGCCGAGTCCGTCGAGTCCGGTGATCATTGGTGCGACGAACGAGATGTCGCCCGCGCCGCGGCGGCCGGGATCGAGCGCGGCGACCGGACCATAGCCGAGCGCACGGCTCGCGGAATCGTAGACGGCGAGGACGGCGAGGTTCGCCGTCGTCGGCGCCATCGCCGGATACTCATCGGCGAAGGCGATCTCGGCGGACGTACCGGCGAGATTGCCGCGCGTCGCGATGTCGCGCATCCTCTGGCGAGTCGAGTCCTTCTGGCCCTCGGTGAGAAAGCGGAGGTCACCGCTCACCGTGACGTTGCTGGCGATGATGTTGAGCTTCGACTTCGCGCTGCCGCTCACGGTCGTCGAGTCGTACGTCACGTCCGTACCGCCGACGATGACGCTGGGATTGAAGGTGAGATATTGCTCACCAGCGAGCTGTGTTCTGAACTCGTTGATGATACGCGCGGCTTCGTAGATCGCCCCGTACCCCGAGCCGCTGCCGAAGATGCCCGCCGAGTGCGCGCCACGTCCATGCACGGTCAGGAGCCAGCTGCTCGCGCCGCGCCGCGCGACGGTCGCATCATGCGGATTGCCGCCCTCGAAGGCGAGCGCGACGTCGCTGTGCTTCGCGGCATCGATCAGCGGCGCGCGCGCGACGGTGAGTGGATCGCCGGCGGCCTCTTCGTCACCGGTCATGACGACGGTGATGGTCTTGTTGTTGAGCGCGCCGACGCTATTCAGTGCCTCGAGCGCGGCGATGATCACGACGTCGCCGCCCTTCATGTCGCTCGAGCCGGCGCCGCGAGCCGTTGCGCTGTCGATGCGTGCAAAGTTGAGACTGTCGCCCTCGACCACGGTGTCGAGATGTCCGATGAGCAGCAGCCGCGTGCCGGAGTTGCCCGTGCGCTCGGCGATGAGATGGCCGGCGCGGTGCATCGACGCGGGCATCGGCACCCAGCGGGTGTGAAAGCCGAGGGCGGCGAGTCGATCGGCGAAGAGTTGCCCAACGGCGCGCACGCCTGGAAGGTCGAGCGTCTGGCTCTTGATGTCGACGGACTTGGCCAGGAGCGCGATCTCGTCGGCCTGATGCCGCTCCAGATAGCTGCGAATGCGCTGCTCGACTGGTGACAGTTGCTGGGCGGGCAGCGACGTGGCCGCGGACATGGCGACCGCGGCGAGAACGAAGCAAATCGAATGTGAACGAGGCATGAGGCCATGCTATCGCGTGGCCTCCTCGCGCTCAAGCGCGAACGCGCCTGCCTTACCCGCTTCTTCTCCCTCCGATAGATTGGCAAGCCTACAAAAGTTTGTCTCGAATTGACTGATGAAGCGAGTCTTGGTTGTGGACGACTCCGCTACGATGCGGAGAATGGTCATTGCGGCCTTGACGTCGATCGGGGATCTGGCGTTCGAGCAAGCGGTGAGCGGGCTCGATGCTATCGAGCGCGTCACTGTGGCGCCCGTTGATCTCGTGCTCCTCGACATCAACATGCCGGACATGCACGGATTGGAAGTCTTACGCTTCATCCGTGGGCAGGAGGCGTTCAAGTCACTGCCGGTCGTGATTCTCACCACTCGCGGAGACGATGACAGCCGGACCGCGGCGCTCCGCGAGGGTGCTACGCTCTATCTCACGAAGCCATTCGCGGCGTCGGCGTTCGTGTCCCAGCTCCGTCCGCTCCTCGAGGCGAGGTGAGCATGGTGGGCGGCGGTGAGTTTTTCCAGCAGTTCATCGACGACTATTTCTCGGAATGCGACGAGCTGCTCGCCACCCTTCGGCGGACACTCCTCGCCATCGACACCGACGCACGGCCAGAGGCGCTTCAGCTGCAGGAGATTGCGCGTGCGTTGCACACGCTGAAGGGTCTATCCGGGATGGTTGGCCTTGCTGCTGTCGAACAGACAGCACACGCCATGGAAGACCTCGTGCGCGCGCTCGCAACGACGGCGACGGTGAATCGTGCCTTGGTCGAGCTTCTGTTCGCGGGTGAGGCGGCGCTCGAGGCGGGCATCGAGGCGCGCCGCAAAGGCGAACCAGCTCCCTCCGCCGACGAGTACGTGGAGCAGGTGGGTCGCGCGATTGCAGGGAGCTCGGCAGCAACATCGCACGCGCTCACGGTCCATCGCCCCGGCCCTGTGTCCTGTCACTTCGAGTTTGCGCCGTCGGCGGAGCTCGCCGCGCGCGGCATCGGTGTCGAAGTGGTCCGCCAGCGACTGATCTCGCTCGGTAACATCACGTCGATTGTCCCGAGGGTGAAGCAGTCGGGCGGCGTGATCTTCGAGTTCGCGGTTGCGATGAATGCCGGTAGCGCTCCGGAGGAACGGTGGCGTGACGATGGCATGAGCTGGAGTTGGGACACTGGAGGAGCACAGGTCGCGGCCCCCGCGCCGCGGGTCGAGCCAGCGCCGCAGCCGGTGTCGGCGATGGGAGTAGGCTCGAACATGGTCCGGGTCGATCTGGCGCGCCTCGACGATCTGATGCGGATGGTGGGCGAGCTCGTGATCATGCGTGCGCGGCTCGGGGAGTCGCTGGCGCACCTGTCGAGCGGCGCCGGCGCCCCGCTCGACGATCTCCATGAGGCGAACGATCGCATCGAGCACCAGCTGCGCACGATTCGCGAAGGGGTGATGCGGATCCGTCTCGTCTCCGTCGGTGAGGTCTTCGAGCGGATGCGCTTTGCAATGCGCGACGTCGCTCGTGAGGCGGGAAAATCGATCCGCCTCGAGTTCAGCGGACAGGAAACTCAGATCGACAAGCTCGTCGTCGACCGGATGCTCGAGCCGCTGCTGCACCTCGTGCGCAACTCGGCGAGCCACGGCATCGAGAACCCTGCGGAACGCCGTGCGCGTGGGAAACCGGACGAAGGCGTGATCCATCTGCGGGCACAGGCGGCTGGCGACCGTATCGTGCTCGAGATCGAAGATGATGGCGGCGGCATCGATACCAGCCGCGTCGTGAAGCGCGCGACCGAGATGGGACTCGTTCGCGCAAACGCGGAGCTTCTCCCGGACGCGCTGCTCGATATCATCTGCACCCCGGGCTTCTCGACGCGCGAGACCGCTGACCTGGCAAGCGGACGCGGCGTCGGAATGTCGGTCGTGCGCACGACCATCCGCGCCCTCGGAGGCGAGCTGTTCGTGCATTCAGAGCTCGGGCGGGGCACGCGCTTCACGATCGAGCTTCCCCTCACGCTCATGATCACCGATGCGCTGCTGGTGGAAATCGGGGATCAGGCGATGGCGATTCCGCAGGTCACGCTCCGCGAGATCGTGCCTTACGAGCAGTCGTTGGTGACGCGGTTCGAGAACAATGAGGTGCTCTCGTATCGAGAGCGCGTCGTTCCCCTGGTGAATCTCGCCACCCTCTTTCATCTCCGCTCCCAGCCCGACGCTCGGCGGTACGTATTGATCGTCGGAAGCGACACGCATCTTGCCGGGCTCGTCGTGGATCGCCTCGTTGGACTGCGCGAGATCGTCGTGCATCCACTCACCGACCCGCTCACGGCCGTACCCGGAGTGGCCGGTGCCACCGAGTTGCCAGACGGGCGGGTGAGCCTCATCCTCGACGCCGCCGCGCTCGTGAGGCGCTCTCGTGAGTCCGCTGTACGCGGCCGGCAACCGGTGAACCTTCCGGCTCGGACGACTCCCACACTGACCGGTGTGCACACATGGTCCTGATCGCGAGCGGCGCCGAGTCATACATCCTGTGCGGATTGGCGGGAACGACCTACGCGCTGCGCAGTGACGACATCGAGCAGCTCGAAATGGTTGGCCATCTCACGCCAGTGCCGAATGCGCCCGCCTTTGTCGACGGGGTCACATCCGTGCGTGGGCGGGTCATTCCCGCTATCAGCCTGCGTGCGCGCTTTGGCTTCGAGCGGCAGGCGCACGACTTGCGCAGTCGGCTCATCGTCGTGCGCTCGGAGAACCGGTCCGTGGGCCTCATTGTCGATAGCGCACGCGAGTTCGCCGCCATCCCGGAAAGCGCAATTCAGCCGCCTCCCGAGGGTCTCGTGGAGTTGAGCACGCGCTATCTACGGGGCGTAGCGCACCTTGGCGAGCGGTTGGTTCTGATTCTCGACGTTGGCGAGCTGCTTCGGGTTGCGGACGCGGTGCCCGCGATTTCAACAGAAGTGCTTCCGGTCCTTTCATAACACTCGAGGCCTCGAGCGATGCGTTTACCATTTGTGAAACCGAACGGGACGGCGAACGGAAGATCGAACGGCGCGAGCTCGTCCCATCTCGAGGCCGGAAAACTGGCGACAACGGCCACGACGCTCGCGGCGAGTTATTCGGCGATCAGTGAGGGGGCGGCGGTTCAGACGGCAGCGATCGAAACCGCCATAACGACGACGACGGAACTGACGGCGTCCCTCGCGCAGACGGCGCAGCAGGCCGAGTCGGTCGCGTCCTCGGGCGAAGAGCTCGCGTCATCGGTGAACGAGCTCGCGGCGTCGATCGAACAGATCACCTCGGGAACGGCTAGCCTTGCCGCGTCGATCGCCCAGACGGCAGCGTCCGTCGAGCAAACTGGAAAGTCAGTCGCCTCGGTCGCGACCACTGCTCGGCAGATGACAGCTGCCGCGACGGCGCTCGCCAGTGGCATGACGGAGATGACAGCGTCCGTGAAGAGTGTCGCCGCCGAAGGCGACTCGCTGGCCAGCTCGATCATCGAGATTGCATCTGCCGTGGAGGAGACGTCGCGGTCGATCGACGCGGTGCGAGGCAACGCCGACGAGATGGCGGCAGCCGCGGAGCAGACCTCGACGTCGATCGACTCGATGGCCGCATCGATCGAGCAGGTCGGAGCAAGCGCCGAGAACATGGCTTCGCTCATCGAGGAGGTTGCCGTCACCGCCGAAGAGAACGCTCGGTCGGTGAACGGGGTTGCGCAGAGCGCGGAAAGTATCTCCCGGTCGATCGAGAGCGCGGCGACGAGCGCCACGGAGCTCGATCGCTCGATCCGCAGTGTCTCGCTCATTGTTGGCGAAGCAAACGACATCGCGCGGCGCGTGACGCAGGATGCCGAAGAAGGTGGACGGGCAGTCGACCGCTCGATCGAAGGGCTGACGCGAGTGCGCGAGTCGATGGCGCAGTCGGCGAGCGTGGTTCGAGAAGTCGGCAAACGCACGAGCGATATCACCTCGATCGTCGACACGATCAACCTCATCGCCGAGCGGACGAATCTGCTCTCGCTCAATGCGTCGATCGAAGCTGCGCGCGCGGGAGAAGCGGGTCGTGGATTCGCTGTCGTGGCGGAAGAGATTCGCAACCTTGCCGATCGCTCCGCAAAGGCGACGGCCGACATCGCGGCGATCATCAAGGCGCTGCAGAGCGTCGTGCAGGATGCGCTGGAAGCCTCGAACGAAGGCCAGCGCGTGGCGACCGAGAGCGGCCGGCTCGCGTCCGAAGGCGCTGAGGGTCTCAAGCGAATTCTGTCGGGCGTCGCTCAGAGCTCGACGAAGGTTCAGCAGATCGCGACGGCGAGCGAGCAGCAGATTGCCGCGGGGCAGGACGTCGTGCAGGCAATGACTTCGATCGCCGCGCAATCGAGAATGGTCGCGGGTGCGACTGTCGAGCAAGCGACGGCGATACAGGGATTGGTCCGCGCGACCGGGCAGATGCGAACCGTGGCGCAACAGGTCAACCAGGCGATGCGCGATCAGGGCCAGGCGTCGCGCGAGATTCTCAAGGCGGGCCAACAGAGCGCGACCCTGGCGTCGCAGGTGCGACGGGCGATGAACGAGCAGGCGACTTCGGTCACGCAGATCACGCAGGCGATCGAGTCGGTGCGGCGCGGTGCGGTGGCGACGGCTCGTGCGCTCGGCGAGCAGAGCGCCGCCGCGACGACGGCGAGTGCCGACGTCGAACGCCTCACGACGATGATCGTCGCGGTGGGCACGGCGACAGTCGAGCAGGCCACGGCGATGGCGGAGGTGACCCAGGCAACGCAAACGATCCGCCGGCAGACCGACCAGACGAGTAAGGGGATGGCGGAGCAAGCCCGCGCGGCGGCGGAGATCACGACGGCGACTCAGAGCGTCGCGCAGCAGATGGGTCTCATTACGCGAGCGAACAGGGAGCAGGCAGCCGCCGTCGCCAACGTGGCTCGCGTGCTCACCGACGCACAACGCGCCAGCGCGAATACGGCGCAGGGGATACGCGAAAGCTCGGCCCTGTCGCAGCAGCTCGCGGAGCGGGCGCGCCTCTTCGGTCAAGCGGCCGGCTGATCGCGTGACGTCCCGGCAGTCAATCGGCGTCTTCACGACCGACACCGCGCTCGTCGTGCAATCGTGGGATTCGTGGATGGCCGCGGCCACCGGGATCCCCGAGTTCGTCGCTTCCGGTCAAGCGCTGGCGAGTCTCTTTCCCGAGCTTGCCGAGCGCGGCATGCTCGCCCGCCTTCGACGCGTCGCCGATGGCGCGGGCGTGGAGGTGCTGGCGCCGGCGTTTCACAAATACTTCATTCCGTGCCGGCCGCGCGAACAGACGTCGCGACTCGAGCACATGCGCCAGCACGTGACGATCGCGCCGCTTCGCGACCGCGGCGCGATCGCCGGGGTCGTCGTCACGATCGAGGACGTGACGGCGGCGTTCGAACGGGATCGTCGCCTCGCGGCGGACCTCGACAGCGAGGACGAAGCAACACGGCTGCGCGCCGCCGAAGCGATCGCCGCTGCGGGCGAGTCGCCGGGGCTCCTCTCCGCTTCGCTGACCGATCAGAATTGGCGCGTCCGTCGCGTCGCCGCGGAAGGATTGGCGAGCGGCGGAGGATCGGAGATCATCGCCACCCTCGTGCTCGGCCTTCGTGACAATCATCGCAATCCCGCACTGCTCAACGCCGCCCTCACGGCGCTCACGCAGGCACGGGGCGACGCGGTGACGGCGGTGCTCGAGCTGCTGGAGTCAGGCGACGCGGAGGCGAGAATGTACGCGGCGCTGGCCCTCGGATTGATGGCGGATTCGCGCGCCGTGCCGGGGCTGATGAAGCTGCTGCGCGATCCGGACGTCAACGTCCGCTTTCACGCGATCGAAGCGTTAGGCAGAATCGGGGACGCCGAGCCTGCCGAGCTGCTCGTGACGATCGCCGAGGAGCGGGACTATTTCCTCTCCTTCGCCGCACTCGACGCCTTGGCCGCGATCGACGAGCCAACCGTCGTGCCCCGCCTCATCCCGCTGCTCGACGAACCGCCGTTGCGGGCAGCCGTCGTCGGCTGTCTCGGCTCGTTAGGCGCCGAAGAGACTGCGATCCCGCTCGCCCGCCTCGTGGATTTGCCAGGAGCACCGGTCACGGAGATTGCCGCCGCGCTCGTCGCCGTGCACGACCGCATGCGGGCGCAGATCGGGGAAGGCGGTCTCGTCGCCGATCTCGCCAGTCGCGTCATGACGGAGACGTCGGCGAAGGCCTTGATGGTCGCGCTGGGCACGGCGCGAGTGGAGGACGTTCGCGGTTTGTTGATCGTACTTTCATGGCTGCCGTTCGCGGGTATCGACCGCACCCTGGCGGCGTTTCTGACGCGCGCCGAGGTGCGGGCCGTAGCTGGCGAGTGCCTGATGCGACGAGGCGTCGCGGCCGTGCCGGAGATCATTGCCGTGGGCAGCGGCGAATCCATCGAAGCACGTCGCGTTGCCGCCGAGGTGCTCGGGCGGATCGGCAGTGACGACGCGACGCCGACGCTCATCGAGTGGCTCGACGACCCGTCCGAAGTCATCATCGCGACCGCGGGCGCGTTAGGCGCGATCGGCGATCGGCGCGCTTTCGTTCCCCTCCTCGCCGTGCTGGATCACGCGGAGGCGGCCGTACGCCAGGCGGCGGTCTCGGCGCTCAACTCCATCGGTCACCCGCGAATGGAGGAAGCCGTCGCCGCGCGCCTCACGGATCCGTCGCCTCGAGTACGCGAGTCCGCGGCGCGGATCGCCGGATACTTCGGCTACGCGTCCTGCTTGCGGCGCGTGGTGGAGTTGTGCGACGACGATGACGAGATCGTGCGTCGTGCCGCGGTCGAGCATCTCGCGAGCTACGATCAGACGCAAGCCTGGTCCAAGATCGATGAGACGTTACGCTCGGATCCCAGCTCGACGGTGCGTGCGGCGGCAGCGCGCGCCATGGGACAGACGAACTCACGAAAAGCCCTCGAGGCGCTGATCACGGCAACGCGTGACCCGAACCTGTGGGTGCGGTATTTCGCCATCCGGTCGCTCGGCCGGCAGGGCGTGGCGGACGCGGATGCGATCATCTGTCTTGCCGAATGCGCGACGCGCGACGATGCCCCACCGGTGCGCATTGCCGCCATTGACTCCCTCGCCACGCTGCGTTCGCGGAGCGTGGCCCCGGTGCTTTTTGCCCTCGTGCACGACCAAGACCTGGATGTCGCTTGTGCGGCGATCGGGGCGATCGCCCACATCGGGCCTGATGGCAGCGAACCCGCGCTTCGGTTTGCCCTCGACAGTGTCGAGCCGCGGATGATCCGTGCGGCGTTCGCGACGCTCGGCCAGCATCGCGCGGCCTACGCGGTGTCTTCGGTCGCCGGCCTGGTACGCGAATCGCGCGATGACCAGTTGCGCCGCGATGGCATTCTGACGCTCGGCCGCATCGGTGGCAGAGCGGCAATCGATGCACTACTCCAGCTGTCCGCCGATCGCATGTTGCGCGAGGCGGTGACGATCGCGCTGAGCGCCGTCGCGGCGGAGCAGATCGGCATATTGCGCGAGAAGCTGTCGAGCAGCGACGAGCGTCAGCGCCGGGTGATCGTCGAGGCGCTGACGCGGACGAAGAGCACGGACGCGGCGAGCGTGCTCGCGGTCGCGCTCGATGATTCCTCGCCCGGTGTTCGCCTCGCCGCCGCACGCGCGCTGGGTCGACTCGATCTGCGCGACGCCCGGGCGCAGCTCGCCACGCTGGCTCGAACCGATGAGAGCCTCGCTGTCCGCGTCGCCGCCCAGGACGCGCTGCTGCGATGACCGAACCGCGTCGAATCCAAGCGCCGTTCACGTTAGGCAACAGCCCCTTCGCGCTCTCCGACGCCGCCTTCGCGCTCCTGCGCGATTTCATCGTGCAGCGCTCCGGCATTCTGTTCGACGAGTCCAAGCGCGGCGTCATGGCCGACAAGCTCTCGGAGCTCGTCGCGGCAAACGGGCTGACGTCGTTCCTCGACTACTACTATCTGCTGCGATACGACAGCGCCGCGGATGCGCACTGGACGGCATTGATGAACCGGCTGTCGGTCCCGGAAACCTTCTTCTGGAGACAGCCGGAACAGATCAACGCGCTCGCCAGCGTCATCGCGCCCGCTCACTTTCTCGCCTATCCGAATCGTCCGCTTCGAATCTGGAGCGCGGGATGCTGTTCGGGTGAGGAGGCCGTGAGCCTCGCCATCGCACTGGCCGAGCAGGGCCTCCTGGATCGGCAGCCGATCGAGATCGTGGCGACGGATGCCAGCGCGGAGGCGATCGCCCGAGCCGAGCGCGGAAGCTATCCGCATCGCTCCTTTCGGCAGCTGCCCGGACATCTGAAGGCGAAATATTTCGTGACCGACGGCTCCGATCGGTGGCGGCCGATCGAATCCCTGCGCCGGTCGATTCACTGGGCGGTCGCCAATCTCGTCATCCCGGAGGACGTGAAGCGATACGCGGCGTGCGATGTGATCTTCTGCCGGAACGTCTTCATTTACTTTTCGGACGACGCGATTCGTTCTACGGTACGGCTCTTCACAGAATACCTGTCGCCGGACGGCTTTCTCTTCGTCGGCGCGTCCGAGTCGCTCGGCCGGCTCGGCGTCGCGCTCGAGCTCGCGGAGATTGGTGGTGCTTTCACATACGTGAAACTCGGCCGGCGCGAGGTCGTCGAGGCGGCGAAGATCACGCATACGGCGGCGGCCCGCGGTCCGGTGCTCACTCATCATCAGGGGAATCCGTGACCGGATTGATTCGCGTGCTCGTCGTCGACGACTCGGCGTTCGTGCGCAAAGTCGTGACACAGATGCTGTCGCGCAGCCCGTTCATCGACGTCGTTGGCGCGGCGCACGACGGGGCCGAAGCACTCGAGATGGTGGAACGCCTTCGGCCGGACGTCGTGACGCTCGACCTCGTCATGCCGGTGATGGACGGCCTCGAGTTCCTGCGCCGCCAGATGGCGATCCGGCCGCTGCCGGTCGTGGTCTGCAGCATCAGTCACGAGTCTGGGGCGGCGGCGCTCGAGGCGTTCGAGCTCGGCGCCGTAGAATTCATCCAGAAGCCGACGGCGCTGGCGACGGATCGTGTCTTCGAGATCGCCGACGAGCTGGTCGCGAAGGTGAAGGCGGCGGCGGCCGTCCATCTGGCGCGAGTCCCGCGCTCGCAGGAGCCGCCGGCGCGAGACGGCGCGGCCGCGCCGAAATTGGCGTCGCCCGCGACCGCGAGTCAGGCGGATATCGTCGTCATCGGCGTGTCGACGGGCGGCCCCCAGGCGCTGCGCGAGGTCATTCCACGGTTTCCGGCGAGCTTTCCAGTTCCGATCGCGGTCGTGCTGCACATGCCTCTCGGATACACCGAGATGTATGCGCAGCGGCTCAACGAGATCTCGCAGCTGGAGGTCGTGGAAGCAAAAGATGGCGACCACATTCGGGCGGGAGCAATGTTCCTCGCGCCCGCGGGTCGACATCTCACGATGCGTCGCAACGGGGATGGTACCGTGCGTGCGCATCTGGATCTGCGGCCAGCCGACACGCCGCACCGGCCCGCCGTGGACGTTCTCTTTCGTTCCGCCGCGGACGTGTTCGGCCCACGCGTTCTCGGTGTCGTGATGACGGGCATGGGGAACGACGGGGTCGTCGGCGCCGCGCACGTGAAGGCCAATGGCGGACGTATCGTGACCGAGGCAGAATCATCGTGCATCGTGTACGGAATGCCGCGCGCCGTCGTCGAGGCGTGCGTCAGCGATCGAGTAGCAACGCTTGCCGAGATGGCACGCACCATCACGGAAATGGTCTGACATGGCAACAGTCCTGATCGTCGATGACTCCTCGTACGCGCGTCGGGTTCACCGCGCCATCCTCGAGGCGGCAGGGCACACCGTTATCGAAGCGTCGACCGGCACCGGCGCCATCGAGAGCTTCACGCTCGAGCGACCAGACATCGTCATTCTCGATCTCTCGATGGAAGACATCAGCGGCATCGATGTGCTGCGCACGCTCCGCGAGATCGACCCAACGTCGCGCGTGATCGTCGTGAGCGCCGATGTGCAGAAGTCCACCGCCCAGAGTGTCATGGCTGCCGGCGCAAATCGGTTCCTGCCGAAGCCCACGAGCGCTGGCGACCTCGTCGCAGCCATCACCGCCGTCGCGGGGAACACGGTATGACATTGAACGAAGCGGAAACCGACGCCCTCGCGGAGCTCTTCAACGTCGGCCTGCATCGCGCGGCGGCGTCGCTCTCCGAGGTCACCGGCCAGCGAATCATCGTCGACATGCCGAAGCTCGTGATCTGCGAGATCTCGGAGATCGAGCAGCGGCTCGCTGATATGGTGGGCGGTGAGATCGCGACAGTTCATCAGATCTTCGGCGGCTCTGTCGCGGGCGATGCGGTATTGCTGATCGAGCACGAGAAGGCGGCGGCGCTGGCGCGACTGATGACCGACGGCGACGCGGCGACGGGCGGCCGGCTGGACCAGTCGGCGCGCGAGGTGCTGACGGAGATCGGGAACATCGTGCTCGGCGCGTGTCTGAGCGGCTTCGGTGACATGCTGCAGCTGCCGGTATCCTTCTCCGTCCCGCGCATCCACATCGAATCGCTGCGCACCATCCTCGGCTCGCTCCTCGTCGCGACGAACGAGCCGCAGTATGCCGTCGTCGTCGCGACGCAGTTTCGCCTCAGCGAGCTCGCCGTGGATGGCTACCTCGTCATCGCGGTCGGTGCGAGGTCGCTCGCACGGATATCAGAGGCGTTGAAGAACAGGGTCCCGTGACGCCGGCCGAGGACGCCGGGAATGCGGCGATTCGCTCGGAGGCGATGGCGGAGATCGGCAACCTCCTTGGCCTCGGCGTGTTGGCCGTCGACACGACGCTGATCGTGACGGGATGGAATGAATGGCTCGAGCGCGCAACGGGAAAATCTCGTGCCGACGTCATCGGTCGCCCGTTAGGCGAGGTCGAGCCGACATTGCGACCAGCGGCCGTCGCGGCGTTCGATCGCGCCATCCAGGGTTCGGTGGTGGTGATGTCTCAGGCGCTTCACGAGTATCTGCTCGAGGCGCCCGCCCCGGGAGGATTCGAGCACCTCGGGCGGATGCGGCAGAGCGTCCGCATCCTGCCGCTGCGCGACGAGCGGTCGCAATCGTTAGGCGCGACCGCATTCATCGAGGATGTCACCGAGCGCGTGGCACGGGAGGCTGACCTTCGCGCGGCGGTGGAGGCGGCCCAGCGCGCGGACGAGGCGAAGTCGCAGTTCTTCGCGTCGATGAGCCACGAGTTGCGAACGCCCATCGGCGCGATGGCCGGGTACGCGGATCTGCTCGCGAATGGGATGTTCGGCAGCGTCACGGAGACGCAGAGCGAGCGTCTCGCGCGGATCAAGACGATCGCGTCACATCTGCAGCACATCGTCGACGACGTGCTCTCGTTCGCGCGCATTGGCGCGGGCCGCGAGGAAGCGGAGCTCACGGACGGCGACGCGATTGCGCTCGCTCGTGAAGCGTTGATGGCCGTCGAGCCGCTTGCGGTGAAGAAGGGGCTCGCCGTGCGCAGCCGATTGCCCGCCGATCGAATTCCCATTCGCACGGACCAGGTGAAGGTCCGTCAGATTCTCATCAATCTGCTTGGGAATGCGATCAAGTTCACGGAGCGCGGCTCGATCGAGCTCGAGGTATCGCTCGTCGACGAGGGACGTACCGTTGCTTTCAGTGTGCTCGACACGGGCCCCGGAATCGGCCAGGCCAACCTCGCCGGCATCTTCGATCCGTTCACGCGCGTCCCGAGCCGGGACCGGCCGAAACCGGGAACAGGGCTCGGGCTTGCCGTCAGCCGCGGGCTCGCGCGGCTCCTCGGTGGTGACATCTCGGTGACGAGTGAGGTCGGCGTCGGCTCACGGTTCACCGCACGCATCCCCCGCTGAGCGCGAGATCGATTTCGGAGAGCCGTTAGGCAGTTCGCGATGCGCTCGTCCTGTCGCGCCCGAATGGGTCACCGAGCACCGACTCGGTGTGGAGCGCGCAGAGCCAGCGGCCGGTCCGTCGCACCCACGTCGACGCGTCGGCCGCCTTGAGGGTAAGCGGCTTACCGTCCACGCTGAGCCGCTCCGTCACGGTGTAGCCGATGACCGCGGTGTCGTCGTCGACGAAGACGACGTTCACCTTGTCGAACGTGAACTCGTGAAGCGTCCATGACGGTGCGGTCATCATCTTCGCGAACGTCGCACGGTCGATCATCCCATTTCCCTGCGCGCCGGTGACGAGACAGGGCTCGTGGACCATGCTCGAAGCGCCGACGGCGTCGCCGTCGCGGATAGCGCTCCAGAACTGAACTTCGAGATCGATTATCTCCTGGTCATTTGCTGTCGTCGGCATCGCTGGCCTCGCTCAGGGTCCGACGGATCGAGTTTGCACCAACCGGGCCATGCGGGGACGAATTCGCCGCACGGTGGCCCCGGCGGCCGTTGGAGTTATCGTTGACGGACCACCGATTCGAACGAAGCCCGCTCGAGACCTCCCATGACAATCGATCGCCGTGAATTTCTCTCCGCGTCCGCCTCGGCGCTCGCGTTAGGCAAAGCCGGACTGCCCCTGCCGGCGCTCGCGTCGCCCGCCGAGACGCCGTCGCTGGAGCTCGTCGATGCTCAGGGACGGGAGATCACCGTCTACACGACCGCTGACAATACCGACTACCGCCTCTCGGCCACCGACAGACTGACGTTCAAGCCGATGGGACAGCCGCTCGAGTCGCAGATCTGCGTCTTCGTCGACCCCACGAAACGTAGCCAGACGATTCTGGGTATCGGCGGCGCGTTGACGGATGCGTCGGCGGAGGTCTGCGCGAAGCTGCCGGAGGCAAAGCAGCGCGAGCTGCTCGATGCGTACTACGATCCGACGAAAGGCATCGGGTACACGCTCGGCCGAACGAACATCCACAGCTGCGACTTCTCGTCGGCGAGCTACACCTACGTCGACGAGGGTGACACAGCGCTCGCGTCATTCTCGGTCGCGCACGACCGCCAGTTCCGGATTCCGTTCATCAAACGCGCGATGGCGACCGCTGGCGGGAAGCTCACGCTCTTCGCCAGTCCGTGGAGTCCGCCGGCGTTCATGAAGACGAACAACGACATGCTGCATGGCGGAAAGCTGCGTCCCGAGCTCCGGCAGTCGTGGGCGAACTATTTCACGAAGTTCATACGCGCGTACGAACGCGAAGGCATTCCGATCTGGGGCATTACGGTCCAGAACGAGCCGATGGCGACGCAGACGTGGGAGTCGTGCATCTTCACGGCCGAGGAGGAGCGCGACTTCATCAAGCAATTCCTCGGACCGACGCTGCGACGCGCTGGTCTCGCGGACAAGAAGATCATCGCCTGGGACCACAACCGGGATCTGATCTATCAGCGGGTGAGCACCATCCTCGCCGATCCGGAGGCGGCGCGGTACGTGTGGGGAATTGGTTACCACTGGTACGAGCCATGGAGCGGGGGCACGATGATGTTCGACAACGTGCGCCTCGTGCGCGAGAACTTCCCCGACAAGAAGCTGCTCTTCACCGAAGGCACGGCCGACTCGTTCAAGCCCGAAGACATCCACAACTGGCGTCTCGGGGAGATTTACGGTCGGTCGATGATCAACGACTTCAACGACGGCGCCGTGGGCTGGACGGACTGGAACGTGTTGCTGGATGAGCAGGGCGGACCGAATCACGTCGGGAATTTCTGCTTTGCGCCCGTGCACGCCGATACGAAGACCGTGGAGTTGACGTACACGAACTCATATCACTACATCGGCCACTTCTCGAAGTTCGTCCGCCCCGGCGCGCGCCGGATCGTCAGCTCGCCGAGCCGGAGCGCGCTGCTCTCGACGGCGTTCGCAAATCCTGACGGGAAGATCGTGGTCGTGGTGATGAATCCGACCGAAAACGAAGTGCCATACTTTCTCTGGGTCGCGGGGAATGCGGCAGAAGTGAAAAGTATGCCGCACTCAATACAAACACTGATCTTTTGAACTGATTGAAAGAGCGCTAGGTCCCCAACGGCGCGAAGTCCGAAAGAACGCGAGGTCCCAAACGGCGCGAGGTCCCAGACGGCGCGAGGTCCCAAACGTCGTTAGGCGTCGCTAAACGTCGTTTGGGACTTCGCGCCGTTTCGGGACTTCGCGCCGTTTCGGGACCCCGCGCCCTTTCGGGACCTCGCGCCGTTCGGGACCTCGCGCCCTTAGCAGTTACTCTAAGCTGCGCATCCACTCTTCGGCTCCTGATAATCACACTGGCAGCTGCCTTCGGAGCACGACATGCCTGAACGTCCCGCCCTCACGCAGCGCCAGCAGGGACTCAGCGGCTCGCTCGTGATCGGAAGCCCGAGCACGCGCGAGGCAGCGGCGGCTTCGGTCGGGAGCTCGGCGCGCAGTGCAGGCTGGCTGTTCGCGTCGAACGACATCTCGACTGCCGTAACGAAGCCTGCCTTACGAATGCCGGCGCCTGACGCGTGGTTCTCCGGCGCGTAGCCGATCCAGAACCGCTCGACATCCGCTGATTCGGCCCGTACAATGGCTTGGAGGAGCCGAGGATAGATGCCGAGTCCGCGGTACGCGGGAAGGGTAACGAAATTCCAGAGGTACCGTTCCTCACTGCTCAGCGTGAGGTGAGCGCCCAGCTCGCCGATGTCCGCCGTGCTGGTTGCAACCCAGCCCCACGCTGCCGCGTGGCCATTGATGATCGCGACGTACGCTCGATGCCCGGCCGCGAACCGACTCGAGATCTCCTCGACACTTCGATTCTGAAGTGTTGCCATCGCGCCAGCGTCCAGCTCGCGGCGGATGGACATCCCTTCGATGGGAGAAAGCGCCGGTGTCGGATCATCTCGATGTCGGATCGCGAAAGGCATGGTCGAATCCTCGGCTCAGTTTGGGTGCGACGAGCAAAAGGCCACGTCGTACTGACGTGGCCTGAGGATACGATCCAGCGACCTGTCCTTCTTGAATGGAACGGCTGTGCTCTTGAACGTAACGGTCGATCAGCGCCTAACGGCTGATCGGTCGCCCTGGCTGCACCGTCGAATACTTGGCCGCGCTGCTCGACACC
>DATEPP010000410.1:0-6604 GCA_035273165.1 Gemmatimonadaceae bacterium | reverse complement strand
GCGGAGCCAGCGCGAGAGCTCCCAGAGAAGCAGTTGCTTCTCCTCACTCACGTGCGCGGCGGCAACGCGCGCGATCTTTCCGTCCTTGCCGAAGACGTCGACGGTGCAGTAGTCCCCGAGCGCCGGCACGGCGAGCTCGGTCAGCGTCGTCATGGTCGCGCGATAGTCAAACGAGGCGCCGAGGAGACGGCTCGCCTCCGCCAGGAATGCGGCGCGTCGCTCCGATGCCTCGGCGGCGGCGCGTGCGATCTTTTCCTCGATCAACCGTCGTGCGGTCGCTTCGGCCTCATGCCGTGCCGTGACATCCTGACCAGCACCGATGATCCGGATCGGCACGCCGTCGGCACCGACGATGACGCGCCCCTCGACCTGAAAGTGGCGGACCTCGTTAGGCGGGCGGACGATGCGATGCTCGATGCTGAACGAAACCCCACGCTGGACGGCGTCATCGATCGTCTGGCGCACGAGCTCTGCGTCGTCCGGGTGCACCCGCTCGAGAAACGAGCTCGGCACGAGCTTCTCATTCGGCTCGTAGCCATAGATCCGATAGACCTCGTCCGATCCGGAGAGCTCGTTGCGAGCGATGTCCCAGTCCCAACTACCCATGTGCGCGATCGCCTGCGTCTCGAGCAGCTGTTTCGCCTGCCGCCGCAGCGTCGACTCCGTCTGCTTCTGCTCTGTGACGTCCTGCACGGTCGTCACCCGCGCCGGTTTGCCCTTGTAGGTCGTGTCCCTGCCGGTGACGAGCGCTGTCAGCAACCGCCCGTCTTTCCGGACGACGGTGACCTCGTAGCGCTCGTGGGAGTTGCTCGCCAGCTTCTCGGCGATGAGTGCGCGTGAGTCATCGGTCGGAATGAAGTCCATGACATTGCGGCCGACGAGCTCATCGAACTCGTAGCCAAAGATCTGCGTGAGCGCCCGGTTCGCCTCGATGAGTACTCCCTTATCGTGGATGAAGACGCCCTCGAACGCCGCCTCGGTCAGCAGGCGATAACGCGCTTCGCTCTCGCGAAGCTGTTGCTCGGCCAGTTTGCGGTAGATCGCGGCGCCCAGTGTCATCGCCGCCGCGCGGAGTGCCTCGAGCACGTTCTCCGACCAGCTTCTGTCGGTCACGGAATCGGCGAAGCCGAGATAGCCCCACCATGCGGCACCCGCAAAGACTGGGACAGCGGCAATCGAGCGGATCCCGCGCAGCTCGAAGTACTGACGCTCGCTCGGCGGTAGGGAAGCGAGGGGCCCGTGCACGACGGCGCCACGCTCGAGCATCTTCCACCGGCCAAGCCCAATTGCCTCGAGATCGAGCCGGGGCGGCCAGTCGGTCGAGGGAAATCCGCTCGCGATCCACTCGTTACGCATGGTCACGCAGAGCGCGCCGCGGTCGTCGTGACACCCCTCGAAGAGGTAGACCCGGGTGACTTCGACGGCATTCCCGAGTCGCGCGAGGACGGCACGAACGTCTTCATCCCAGTCGGCCGTTCCGAGGAAGCGCGTCGCCGCGAAGGCTACCGCGCCCATCACGGCGTCGCGCCGGCGGACCGTCGTCTCGAACGCTCGGACGTCGACGGCAGCGATCACTTCGGCAGTGTTCAGCTGCGGCCCAGCGGTGCTCATCGTTAGGCCCATGGCCCGAGACGCAGCGTAACCCTCCAGGAGAGCTAACTCGTAAGGCGCCCCACGGTAAGCAGCAAGCGACAAGATTCATCAATCTGTGGAAGAGCTCGGGTTGGCCACCCATGGTCGAATGGCACATGTCTCAACCGCCGATGACACTCGCCGACGCCCTCGCGCACGACATTCGCACTGCCTTCCGATCCCTTCAGCGCGACGCGGCCGCTGCGATCTGCGGCGGGTCGACCGCCAAGAACCTCGTTCCGAGGAGTTAGGAGGGAGCGCCGCTCTCGTGAGGCGCGTGGAGTTGAATCTGTGTGGTCCGAGGAGTATCTCTGCCCGACCACAGCAGCCGAGCAGATGACGGACTTACAAACGACCCTTCCTCGATGGGCTCTCCTCTCAGATCCGACCGAAGCGAGTCTCAGACCGCTCGTTCGACGGCTACAGACCGCTCTCCGACAGATAGCGCGCCCCGGCGCCCTGGCTCTCCTGCTCGGCGTTGCGTACTTCCTCGCCGCCCGGTTCAGCCACCACGTCTTCTTCCAGCACTCCCGGATCGGCCTCTTCTGGGCGCCTAACGCGTTGCTCGTCGCGGCGCTGGTGCTGACGCCCCGCCGGTGGTGGTGGTTGGCGTTCGCAGCGGCGGCCATTGCCCATGTGACCGCGATTGGCGCCTTCAATCCGAGCTGGCGATTGGCCTGGCAACTCGTCTCGAATGCGGCGTTCGCCGTCGGGACCGCGGAAGCCCTGCGGCGTCTCGTCGGCGTTCCGGTCCGTCTCGACAGTCGCCGAGCGGTGAGCGCGTATCTGGCGCTCACGTTCGTGATGGCGGCACTCCTCGCGTACGTCGCGCCGGCGTTCGTCCTCTCGTTCCTTCGGCTCGAGACATTCTTCAACCCATCGGTCGCGTTCACGCGGCTGGTACTCGCGAACGTCTCGCCGATGCTGCTGGTCGCACCGGCGGTCTTCGCCTGCGCGTCGTTCGACCGTGCGGCATTGGGCAAGATGCCGCGCCGTCGCTGGCTGGAAGGAACGTTCATTCTCGCGGGGGTGGTCGTGGCGAGCGTTATCGTCTTCGATGCCAGCACCGCTCTCGCGCGTTTCCCCTGGCTCCTCGTCGTGGCGTGTCTCCCCCTGGTCTGGGCCGCCGTCCGACTGGGCCCGGAAGGCGCCGCTGTATCACTCCTCGTGGTTCTCGTCCTGTCCATCTGGGGCGCGACACGGGACCACGGACCGTTTGTCGCGCTCTCGAACGATGACGTCGTGCGCTCGCTGCACATCTACTGGCTTGTGATCGCGCCACCGATCCTGCTGCTTGCGGCCGAGCTGCGGGAACGCGAGCGACGCAGCGAGATTCGTCGACGACAGCACAACCAGCTCGCGGAGACGGCGCGGCTGGCAGTCGCGCGCGAGCTCTCCGGTGCGCTCGCCAACGAGCTCCGACAGCCGCTGACGGCCATCTTCTCGAATGCTCAGGCGGCGAGTCTGATGCTCCGCCGCGATCACTTTTCTCGCGTGACCGTGCGCGAGATGCTCGACCACATCGAGGAGCAGGATCGCGAGGCGGCCGCCGTCATCGCTCGAATGCGGCGGCGGGTTGAAGTACCGCGTGGGTCATGGGAGGTCGTCCACATCCAGACGCTCGTCAATGACGCGCTCGCGTTAGGCGCCGATCTGATCGCGTGCGACGGGGTCGAAGTCGAGACCGAGCTTCTCGCTCATGACCGGCAGGTTCGCGGCGATGCGCTGCAGGTCGCGCAGGCGGTGCTCAACGTGATCATCAATGCGAGCGAGGCGACGAAAGAGGCAGGAGGTGTTGGCAAGCGTCGCATTCACGTCCGGGTCGCTCCTTCCGGCGATGAGCATGTCAACGTCATTGTCAGGGATCGGGGCGCTGGCCTGCCTGACGACTCCCATCGTCTCTTCGAGCCCTTCTTCACGACCAAGCCGGAGCGGCTCGGCCTTGGACTGGCAATCGCCCGGTCGATCGTGACCGCGCACGGCGGGACGCTTCGCGCCGAGAACAATTCGGACGGCGGTGCGACGTTCAACATCATTCTGCCGACTCATCGAGAGAAATGATGGTGCGACTTCCTCGACGGATGGGATTGAAGAGAGTCTGACGAACCAGTTCATCGGCGCTCGTCCTTCGCAACCGCCTCGACCACGCGCTTGATCCGGCCGAAGTCGTCGCGGACGGCTTGCACATCCTGTTCGAACTGTGCGCTCGTTGCGGGCGGCGTCTGCAAGACGACCATCGAGAGCTCGCTGCCCGAAGCGTTTGGCGATACGCGCATCGCGTTATAGATGCGAACGCCGGAGGCAAGTGTGACCGTGTGGTCGAGGACGCCCAGGCTATTCGCCTCGACGAAGCGGAGGTGCATCGGACCGCCGTCGGTGTCCACGGTCCAGTCACCGGCGGACGACTTCGCCACGGAGCGCACCCACGGCGCCCACGTCTTCCAGTTGTTCACGTTGGCGAGAAAGTCGAAAACCTGCCCCGGCGTCGCCAGAATGGAAACGTGAACGACTTCGGCACGGTAGACGCTCATCTGGGTTGTGATTGGCTGTACGGGCACGCGCTCGCGTCGCGAGGCGATCGGGGTGGTCGCCAGGAGAAGGAGGAGTGCGGATCGAACATGAGTTGGGGCCGGCATTCGTCCCTCGCGATGGCTGGATACGAGGACGCTAGCCTCTCGTGCGCGGCTTGTCTTGGAAAAAAGGAACTTGGCGCCCCCCTCAGCGCGCGTCGATGCGGATTGCCGCAACCCTGACTTCGTTCACGGCGCCAGCCTTTCCCCCCGGCCCGGAGTAGCGCGCGTTGGACTCGAGCTCGCTCATGTTGAAGAAGTTCGAAAGCTCGATTCGATAGATGCCGGGCGCCAGGTGCATGTACGCCCGTGTCGATTCACGCACCGGATGCTTTCCATCGATCGCTCGCGTGTGCGGCATCTGAATCACAACCTGATGCTGCGTGGTTCCGGCGCTGTCCACGATCGCCAACCGTTTCACGCCATTCGTGACGCCCGTATTGAGAGCGAAAACATGATTGTCGTAGTCGATCGTCAGCACGTAGTCGCCATCCGCCGCAATCCGTACGTTCGAAACGACGAGCCGCGTGCCAATCCCCACGCGACGGGTCGCGACGTCTACGCTGTCTCCCGGCGGCACGAGCTCGGCGCCGCTCATCCGCGAGTCCGTGGCGGCGATGGTCTCGGACGCCGTGCCACGCACGCACGACGGCGCCGAAGGTTGCGAGGCGAGGTGCGTCGTCACGAACACCGCCTCCACCGAGTAACACGTCGTAACGGCCGACGCATTCGGCCGGGGGTCGGTCCAGCGCTCGGTCGTTAGGCCGTTCACGACCAGCTGACCATCTCGAAAGACGCGGTACGTCACTGGCGCTGCCTGGCGCGCGGTCGAGATCGTCACGCTCACCCCGCCCGCGCCACTACTCACCGTCGCTGAGGGTGTTCGGGGCATGAACACTCGCGGATCGTCATGGCTTGTTGCTGGGACCGTTGGGACGGAGGTCACGGAGTCTCGCGCCACCGTCGCGGCGCCAAATCGGACGTCGATGCGGCTTGTTCCTGTGCTCAACATGTTCCGGGTGATCGGACCCGTTAGGCGACGTCCATCGAGCTGCACCTCACGCACGCTGTAGACGCGCCCGGCGGGCACCGGTGGAGGGAGGTGGAGTACGATCTCGATCGGCTTTCCCTCCCACACAAGTCCGCCCAGGCGGGCCGAGCTCCCAGGCCCGAGGAGCGCCCGCGTCCGCGATGTCAGAAAGGGCGCGATGCGCACGCCGTCGATCTCCGGCTCCCAACCGAAGATTGTCCCGGTCACCATCCCGTAGTAGGCGGCAATCGACCAGAGCTGCCGGCGCGAATTGATCGCCGGCCCGTCGTCGTACTGCGACTCGCCGGTGAGCCACTCGAGGTTCTCCATGTTGGAGAGGTGCAGTGCCGCGCCGCGCATCAGCGAGGCGATCGCTCGGTCGGCCCCTGCGACGTGTCCGACGCGAGCTGCGGCGCGGAGCGTATACGCGGTCACGAATGGCCAGATCGCGCGGTTGTGATAGACATACGTATCGGGCGCTTCGGGCCAGACGACGGGCGGTCCGAATGGCGCAAAGGGATAATGCGAGAGGATGCTTCGTGCTCGCGCCTCGCTCGCGACCCCCGAGATGATCGCCAGGTCGTTGCCGAGCAGGTCGTACTTGTCGATCGGACGTGGCGGCTCGTTAGGCGTCGTGTACGTCGCGTACATCCCCGCCGCCGGCACCCAGAAGGTTCGGTCGATCGCGACGCGAAGGGAGTCCGCCCACCCCACGTACCGCGACGCCGCGTCCCGGGCACCGACCTCGCCTGCGAGCCGCGCCAGGAGGCGCAGCGCACGGTACTGGTCGACGTTGGTCGACAACGCCTTCGACTGCGCCATCCACGGCAAGTCGTGGACGATCCACGGCGCGTACGTTTGCTCGCGCCAGTCGAGAAAGCTCTCCTCGCCGCCGTACAGTCCTGTGCGCGGATCGTACGCGGCAACGCGGTCGGCTTCCGCCGTGCCGCGCAGCGCGCGGTACGCCTGCCGCGCGAAGCGCGTTCGCCCCTCGCCCTCGAGATTGGCGAGCGTTCGCCCGGCGCCTAACGACCAGGCGACGCGGTCGGTGCTCACCGGCCAGCTGCCGCCGGATCCCGTATCCTGAATGATCTGCTCGGAGCTGTCGGGAATCTCTGCTGGCACGGCCACCCCTGGACGGAATCCGCTCGTCTTGAACAGCAATCCGTTCACGGCGCGCTCGGGGTCGAAGCCGGCGAGGCCCAGGTCGAGGGCGTAGGCGAGGTCGCGGGTCCACACGTAGTGCCACTTCTCGCCCGTCTCGAAACAGTGACAGCGGATGGGCTGCCCGTCGTTGTACGAGCCGTCGCGGATCTCGCTGACGCTTGCCTGATGCGCATCGTCCACGGCCATCGCGAACAGTGCATCGAAG
>DATEPP010000409.1:0-2934 GCA_035273165.1 Gemmatimonadaceae bacterium | reverse complement strand
GCCGGCGAGACGTGCAGCGAAGGTCGATCCGTTGATTGCCATGCGCGGCGATTGAAGCGTGAGCGTCACCGACACTTCGCCAACGATCGGTGGCCGATGGATTCGACTGAGCGCTCGGCGCGAGGCGGTCAGCTGGTCAGCATTCAGTAAACCTACTTGAGCCGTCAGCTGTCGGCCTGCGTCGGTTTCAAGTGCCGCTCATGGATCGCACCCGTGACGGCGAGCCCAGAGGCGAGATGCAAGCTGACAGCTAACGGAATCAAGAGAACTACTTCAGCTGCCAGCGGGCTGACCCCCCGATGCCTCGAGCTGGCTGATAGCTCAGGTAGTTCTCTTGAGGCTGTAAGCCGTCAGCTTGCCGCTCGCCTCTGGGCTCGCCGTAGGGGGAGCGATGGCTGTATCGCGCGCCGAAGCCTCCCGGAAAGCTCGCATCTCAAAGCAGATCCCTCGTCGCTCCGCTCCTCGGGATGACAGTACGGCCCCACGCACCGCTCGCGACATGAGCGTTTACAAACACTTCGCCAACGGGCGGAGCTTCTCCCAGGCCGTTGGGCGAAGATGTTCGGCGGCGGCGGTCGTCGGTGTGCGATGGACTCGACGGAGTGCGTGACACATCTCGTCGAGATACATGGACGGCGCCGTCGCATCCTGGATGTAGTCGCTGCCCCAGAGCACGTGAGTCGCGTTGTCGAATCCGGCGAGCGCCACCTCGCTCGACGCGCCGTCGATGGCGAAGAGCAGGAGCTCGCCTCCCGCCACGGCGAGGGTGTCGCTGACCGGATGGATGCGCGGCGCGCGCCTCCGCTTCGTCTGCTCGAGGCGATCGGGAGTGATAGTCCAGTGCCGCGCGATGACCGAGTCGATCATGTGAACCGCGGCGCGATGCGCGTAGATCGGCGTGCCTAACGACGCCCAGTAGCGCACCCCGGCGATGTGTGGCCAGGCGACATCGGTCACGACGAGCGCGATCGGATGCTTCCCTGGGAAGAGCGCGCCGATCCAGACGGAATCGAGCCGAGCACGCTCGTCACCCTGAGTCGCGTCGAAGAGGAATACCGTATCTCTCGCGAGAGCAACCATCTCGGCGTAGCCCGGATTCCTCAGCACGAAGACGTTCGGCGCGAGGCGAATCGTGTCCGGATTCGACGGACGCAAAAAGGCCGGCGGCGCGAAGCTCATCGGTGACGCAGCCGGTGGCACCTCGAGCGGCGGCGCGCTGTCCGACGACACCAGTCGAATGGCGTTGAGATTTCGCTCGACATTCGTCTGCCCGTCGACCATCCGGAAGCTCACGCCAGGAATCGCCGCGTCGCCGATACGCTGCCAGGTCGAGTAGACATACTCGACACGGTTCTGTCCCCAGAGATAATGCCGTTCGTCGCGCTCGAGCTTCACCGGAAAGCCGGACTTCTCGTCGACAAAGAGACGCTCGGCTCCATACGCACCGGTGCGCCTGAGCACGAGTCGTGGGTAATCGCGATAGACACAGCGCTCGACGACACGCGCCGTCGCATCGTTCTCCCAGTCGCGGACTACAGCCCAGGCGTTGAGCGGCCGGGACGCATACATCGCGGCGTGCGAATCTTCGCTTGGTACCAGCGCAGTATCGCGCACCATGTAGGTTGCCCGCTCCGTCCCAACCCTCACCGGACCGCCGTACTGATACCCCGCCATCGCGCTGCTCGCGGAGCGGCGCTCGACGCCGGACACGGGCGAGTACCAGAGCTCGAGAGGCTGTACGTCCGAGAGATACGGTGGATAGCTCGTGCGATCGGACTGGTAGTCCTGCGAGACCACGTCGCTGCCGCGGAGCATGAGCACCTTCGATTGCACAACGTCGAGGCCGATCGCGTGCGCCGAGCGCTGGATGATGGCGCGTGCATCACCGGTGGCAGGCGTGCACCCAGGGATCAGCAACGCCGCGAGGAGTGAGGCGAACATGGTTATCGGGATTGCGAGGGATGACTCGAGAGGAGCGATCAATAAACGCGAATCAGGACTGGCCGCGCCCGTGATTGCAGAAGCCTGACACAAAGCGAACAGCTTGCTGAGGTCATCCCGAGCGCAGCGAGTGATCTGCACTTCGGCTCTTCGTGGCTCGGAAGCATCCCTGACGGAAGACACCGGAGGGAACGCAGAAGCCGCAGAGTACGCAGAGGCCGCAGAGAACTACCAAGGAGCGGCTACGCCTTTTTCAAAAGGTCGTTGCCGCTCTTCCTGTTTCCGGCTCTTTCCGGCCGTTTCCGGCAGTTTCGACTTGCCAGCAGTTGATATCCGCCTGCGACAGGGGTTGTCGGAGGTCTGAGTGAGCCGAATCCAGATCTCCCTGACAGAGAATCGGAACGCTTCTTTCACGACACCGTCGCCGTGCTGAATCGCGAGACCAGAGTGCGGCAATGATTCGCGCAGTGCAGATTCCTCGCTGCGCTCGGAATGACAATTGTCATCCCGAGGAGTGTAGCGACGAGGGATCTGCTTTCGGCCCGGCCATCGCTCTCATCGTTCTCGGACTCTTTGGGATGCTGCTGCGGAAGCTCACGTTAATAGCAGGCTCCTGATTCGCGCCATTCGCGTCACAACCACTCTGGGCTGTCCACGCGCGACGCGGCGGCCCTGCGCCTGGTAATAGCATTGCAATCACGAACTCTTGGCTCGGGTGCGGAGCGCGACGCGTACGACGAGCTCTGTGCGTATACGCTCACCCACGGCGACGTCACCTTCATCCACCAGCACGTCGTCGATGCGTGGGCGGCGCAGCACGCGACGCCCGAGAGCAAGCCGATCGGCGTGACGTTCGCGTTAGCAGGTTTGTATCTGCACGTCGAGCGTCAGCTCACGGGACGGCAGGTGCAGCTCGCGCACATGAGGATGGCGAAGCAGAAGCGCGACTGGCCGGCCTTCATTCTCCCGGAGAGTCGCGGGACGATGACTGCG
>DATEPP010000408.1:0-1645 GCA_035273165.1 Gemmatimonadaceae bacterium | reverse complement strand
TCGCGTCGGGCGGCTGGAAGCGGAGCGCGGCGGACTTCCGGTCTGCGATGGGAAAGTGCTCGAGCCGCGCATCATCGTCTGGTGCACGGGCTTCGCCACAGACTATCGCTGGATCAACCTGCCAGTCTTCGACGACGCCGGCTATCCTCGGCAGGATCGCGGCGTGGTCTCGGAGGCTCCCGGCTTGTTCTTCCTCGGCCTTCGATTCCAACGAAGCATGAGCTCCTCACTCATCGGTGGCGTCGGCACAGATGCGGCGTACATCGCCGAGCAGGTTGCGCAGAGGAGTGAGGTACTGGCATAAGCCACCTATCCTGAGCGCAGCGGCAATTTCGGGAAAGCTGGAGCGAAGATCACTGTGCGCGGCAGCCATCGCGACGTCGACAGCGAGTCCAGGTGCGAGAGTTCAGGAGCGAGAAGGCAGGCGTGAGATAGAGAGCGATATCAGACATCAGACAGGCGTCAGTCTGACGCCGCTGTTGATCTCACGCCTGCCCTCTCGGCCCTGGCCTCTCGCACCTGGACTGGTATAGCGACGTCGCGATCCATGCTCGGCGATCAGCAGCCTTCGCTCGCTCTGATCACCTGCACCACAAAATCCCGAAATGAGAAAACAAAGGAGCGGCGATGACTCTTGAAGGTCATTGCCGCTCTTTGTGGCCCATTCGGCACTCGAGACGTAACTTGCTAATGACCAACTGCGAGCGTCGATGAGCACAGGCGGAATCGGACAATTCGTGTCGTGGGACGGCGGCTGCCTCATGATCGGCCGAGCGCGCGGCATCACGCCGATGCACGCGCACTATGCCATCCAGATCGGCTTCGGTCCGACGCACGGCATTCGCTTCCGGCCTAACGACAAGGATCCGTGGACG
This sequence comes from Gemmatimonadaceae bacterium, assembly GCA_035273165.1. Classification (GTDB taxonomy): domain Bacteria; phylum Gemmatimonadota; class Gemmatimonadetes; order Gemmatimonadales; family Gemmatimonadaceae; genus AG2. The sequence goes on along the minus strand of DATEPP010000408.1, from coordinate 770 downwards.
GAATACGACGGCGTGGTGATCGCGTCGCGGCAGCCGCACACGATGGACGCCACGCACGTCCCGCTCAACGCGATCATCTTCATCGAGCCGGAGCGTCGCGAAGGGCGCGCGCTCAGCGAGCGATTCGGCTCGGACGGCATCAGTGCAATACCGGCGGAGCTCCTTGCCGACGTCGGTCCCGCGCTCTTCACGTCGTGGCACGAGGAGCGCAGCGCCGCGGCATTGATTGCCGGGGCACAACGCGTCGTGCGGAAGCTGACGGGAGGCGTCGAGCCGTCGGTCGTCTCCGACGAGCGCATCCTTCGCGCGATCGCGTACATCAACAGCCACCTCGATGCACCGCTCACGCTCGAAGAGGTTGCCGAGGTCGCGTTTCTTTCGCCGAGTCGCTTTCGCCACCTCTTCGTCGAGCAGACGGGTGAGGCCTTGCGACCGTACATCCTCTGGCGCCGGTTCGTACGCGTGTGGGAGCTCATGCAGGGCGGCGAATCACTGTCCGCGGCCGCACACTCGGCCGGCTTTGCCGACGCGGCGCATCTGTCGCGCACCTCGCGCCGCATGTTCGGCTTCCCGCCATCGATGTTACAGATCTCCGGACCGCTCGCCGCCGAACCCGCAGGGGCGCACGGGGTGTCGAGCAGCGCGGCCAAGTATTCGACGGTGCAGCCAGGGCGACCGATCAGCCGTTAGGCGCTGATCGACCGTTACGTTCAAGAGCACAGCCGTTCCATTCAAGAAGGACAGGTCGCTGGATCGTATCCTCAGGCCAC
>DATEPP010000407.1:0-2751 GCA_035273165.1 Gemmatimonadaceae bacterium | reverse complement strand
GAGATGCCTCACCCGGCCCGCTTCGACGACGAATCCCGTGATACGCCCCTTCGCGTCGCGCGTGACGTCGATGACGTTGCCACCGCCGCGCGTGAAGCCATCCTTGTACGTCGGCTCGAGCACGCCGAGGCGGCGGTCATTCGCGTAGACGACGAGTTGCCCCTTCTCGATCTTCCAGGTCTGCGTCGTCTCTACCTCGTCGCTTCGGTAGTTGCCCGCATACTCTGCCAGCTGCGCCGGTGTGAGCGCGACAGTGTCCGCACGCATGAAGGTGACCGAGTCCCCGGGCGTCCGCACGATCATACGCGACGGAACCGCGCCCGGGCCCTCGAACCGCAGCTCGCTCTCGCCGGAGCGGTAGCGGCCGCTGCCCAGCGGGACTATCCGTGTCCGCTCGCCTCCGCCAGCCGAGAACAGTGTGTCACCGACGAGTCGGATGCGCCGCACCTCTCCCCGCTCGACGTTGCGCCAGACGCCGGCGAGCGCGCGCAGATTCGCCGCCGGCTCGTCGGCGCGCGGCGCGCTGGCGAGAGCTACCGTCCATGCGGCCGTGCTGTCCGGCTGCATCCGATCCGCGAGATAGATCCCCGCAACCTTACGAGCCAGTGAGTCTGGGCCTGACGTCGTCAGGTTGCAGAACGTCGACACGGCGAAGTGCTGATCCGGGAAGCGAAGGAAGTGGCCGCGATAGCCGGCCCAGCTCCCACCATGCGACACCACACGCAGCCCGCGCATGGTGCCCACATTGAGTCCGATCGCATAGGCCTGGCTTGGTCCCGACCGCGCGGGCGTGCCGTCGTTCAACATCGTCGGCGTCGTCATCGTCGTGATGATGTCGCGCCCGCCGATGGTCGCGTCGTCGTAATTGTTCAGCCAGCGGCCGAAGTCCTCGACTGACGTGTGGACTGCGCCGGCTCCCATGATCGCGCCGTCATAGCTCGAGCGCGCGACGCGAAAGCCCGGCCGTCCGTTCGGCTGCGGCGCATAACCTTCGGCGCCATTTGGGATGATCGTCGTCGCGTCCGCGAGGTAGCGCGTGTCGTGCATGCCTAACGGTCCGAAGATGCGTTCTTCCGCGAACTGGTCCAGCGTCTTTCCCGTGAGGCGATAGACGATCTGCGCGGCGAGAATCCAGCCGGAGTTCGTGTACAGATACCGCTCGCCCGGGGTATAGTTAGGCTCGGCGGAGTGCGTGATGACGCGGAGGGCGTCGATGCTGTCACCGGCGAAGGTCCGCCCGGTCTGGCTCATCATCACGTAGAGATCGCGAAGACCACTCGTCTGGCTCAGGGCGCGCCGCAGTGTGATCTTGTCGGCGTAGGCCGGCATCTCCGGGATGTATTTCCGGATCGGATCGTCGAGAGAAAGCTTTCCCTCCTTCTGCAACATCAGGATCGACATCGCGGTGAACTGCTTCGAGATCGATCCGATGTCGAGCACGGACCGGGGCGACATCGCGACGCCGTGCTCGAGGCTCGCCATGCCATAGCCGCGGGCGTACAGAATCCGGCCATCCTGATAGACGCCGAGAGCACAGCCGGGTGAGTCGGTGCGATCGAACCGCTGAAAGACGCTGTCGGCACGAAGCGCCCGCGTATCACGTACCCCGACGATCTCCTGGGAACGGGCGGCGCTCGGCGAGCCGAGCATGAAGGTGGCGAGGGTGGTCGCGAAAATTCTGAGACGTCGGCGCATGGGCTCTTCGCTGCAGCTGAGGGGCAGGGTGAGAGCCTAAAATGCGCCGCGGGCGCGAGAGGCGCTACTCTGCTACCGCGCCTTCAGCGCTTGCAGTCGTTGCTCGACGCCGGCCCGGCGTGCGTCCAACTGCATCGACTTCGAGAGGAACTGAGTGTAGGCATCGGCTGCGCCCACGCCATCTCCCGACTCGTCGAGCGCCACACCGAGAAACAGCCACGGCTCGGAATAATAGGGCTCGAGTGTCACGACCTTCTTGAATTGCACGGCGGCGTCGGCGGGTCGACCAGCCACCCGCAGTGCCTTGCCGTATCCGGTGAGTACTTCCACATCGGTGGGATCCGCCTCCGCGGCGACGCCGTACTCGAGCAATGCGGTTGCCGTATCGCGGTTGGCGACGGCTAGCTCGCCAAGCATCGCGTGCGCGGGCGCGAAGCCGGCATTCTCGACTGTGGCCCGGCCGAACGCCTCGCGCGCGGCCGTGGCATTTCGCAGATTCAACTGGAGGAGGCCTAACGCGTACTCGAGGAGCTCTTTCGACTCGTAGCCGTTGCCGAGGCTCTTCGTATCCTGCGCCCGCTCCTGCGCCAGCAGCGCCGAGATTTCCGCCGCAGCGCTGTCGAGTTGTTGCAGCTTCACGAGCGCCGCCGCGCGCACGAGGCGCAGGTGACCATACTTTTCGGGATTGCGCCGAATGAGCAACCCGAATTCGTGGGCCGCATCCGCAAGGTTCGCCCGCCCGAGACTGAGCCAGGCACGAGTCAGTGCATCGTCAGGCCATCGCCCCGGCAGGCGATCCCAGAGCAGCACGATGAGCCCTTGATGCAGGAACGGATTGCGACGAAACGCAGCCGCGCGCAGGGAGTCGGCGCGCACGACTTCCGGATCGCGCAACGTCTTCTCGTCGTCCTGCAGGTAGCGCTCGAAGCGATGACTGTCGCGCATGTGGAACGCGAGCCACTGGCCGAAGAGCGGCTCCGGCCGGTCCGGGCGGAGATGCGACGCCCACGCGAAGGCGGCCTGAGCGCGTTCCGAGCTGTGCCCGAGCTGTTCGAC
>DATEPP010000406.1:0-4425 GCA_035273165.1 Gemmatimonadaceae bacterium | reverse complement strand
GGGTCGCGAGCGAGACCGCGAGTGATCGTCATCGACGCGTCGGTGGTCCTGGAGCTGCTGCTCCGGACCCCCGCGTCACCGGCCATCGAGGCCAGGCTCCTTGACTCGGCCGAGACGCTCCACGCGCCGCACCTGCTCGATGTCGAGGTCGCGCAGGTGCTCAGGCGCTACGCCGCCCGAAATGAGATCTCCGCGATGCGGGGCCGCCGTGCTCTCGAAATCCTGGCGCGCTTTCCCATCACCCGATATCCGCACGAGCCGCTGCTTTCGCGCATCTGGTCGCTGCGGACCAACATGACCGCTTACGACGCGGCGTATGTCGCAGTGGCGGAGGCGCTGGGCGCCACGCTCGTCACGCGCGACGAGCGGCTCTCGACAGCGGCAGGCTCGCGCGCGAAGATCGAGCTGGTCTGAACTCCTGGAATTCCTGATGAGACACATAGCAATCGCGTCGCTCCTTCTCCTCGGTGTCGCCGCGCGTGTAGATGCGCAGCGCGTGCATACGCTCATGCCGTCGCCGGCCACCGTCGCCTTCGGCTACTACGACGCCGCGGCAGCGCCGGTGCTCCGCGTCCAATCGGGCGATGAGGTCATCGTCGGGACGATGATCACGTCGAGCCCCAGCCGGCTCGAGCAGGTCGGCGTCAAGCCTAACGACGTGCAGCAGTCGCTGCGCGCGATTTACGATTCGGTCAAGAATCGCGGGCCCGGCGGACACATTCTCACCGGCCCCATCTTCGTCGAGGGCGCCGACTCGGGTGACGTGCTCGAGGTGCGCATCGAGTCCATCGATTTAGCGATTCCGTACGCGTACAACGGCTTCGGGCCGAAGCGTGGCTGGCTGCCCGAAGACTTCAATTACGGCCGCACGAAGATCATTCCGCTGGACAAGGCGAAGAACGTCGCGCATTTCGCGCCGAACATCGACATCCCGCTCCGGCCCTTCTTCGGCAGCATCGGCGTCGCGCCGCCAGCGGCGATGGGACGGATCAACAGCGGGCCGCCGGGGATTCACGCCGGGAATCTCGACAACAAGGAGCTCGTCGCTGGGACGACGCTTTACATCCCTGTCTGGACCAAAGGCGCGCTGCTCGAGATCGGCGACGGGCACGCGGGGCAGGGCAACGGCGAAGTCGACATCACCGCGCTCGAGACGTCACTGACGGGGAAGTTCAAGCTGATCGTCCGCAAAGATCTTCACCTGACGATGCCGCGCGCCGAGACGCCGACGCACTGGATCACGATGGGGATCGATACGAGCCTCGTCGCCGCGACGAAGCAGGCGGTGCGCCAGGCGATCGATTTCCTCGTGACGACGAAAAGTCTCTCGCGCGACGACGCCTACATGCTCACCAGCGTCGCCTGCGACGTGGACATCACGGAGCTCGTCGATGGCACGTTAGGCGTGCACGTGATGATCCCCAAGTCGATCTTTCGCTAGTTGTTGTCATCCCGAGGAGAGTAGCGACGAGGGATCTGCTTTTTCTGAGCCGGCGCGAAAAGCAGATCCCTCGCTGTGCTCGGGATGACAACAACTAAGCGCGACTTTCCGGATCCACGTCTTCGGCGCGGCGCAGCGGCTGAGCGTCGGCGGCAGATTCGGGCTCGTCCACGAGACGCCGCCTAACGACGACTTCCTCCACGACTGGCCGGCGCTCGACGACGACTTCGTTATCGCCTTGCGACGGGTATTTCACGCGACCCGTGTCGGCCCATTTCCGCTCGCGCACGGGCTTCTCACTGCCCTCTGCCTCGGCGACGGCTTCCTGCTCCTCCGGTGAGAGGTCTGCCGAGTCCATGCGGACGACGCGTTTTGGCCGGTCGATCTCGACGATGCGGAGCGGCACCAGCGCGTGCCGGTCGTTGCCACTGAGGTCGACGTCGAGCATCACGACCTCGCCCGCGTCCGGATCGACCAGCAGCTCTTTGATCTTGCCGAGCTCGCGACCGCCCACGGTGCGTACTTCCCAGCCACGGATGTCGGGCTCGCCCTCGGCGACATCCCACTTTCCAAGATCACTCAATCGAACGAGCCGCTCGGCGTCCTGCGCGTACGGCCCGATACCGGCCGCGTCCCGCTGCCGGTCGCGATGGATATCCGCCATCTGTCTCTCTCCCGCGGTTAAGGTGTCGTCGCGGGCGCGGACGCCGGTGCCGTCGACGTCGCGGTCGTCGTGCCGGAAGTCGTGTTGCGCTGCGTCGCGAAGTACCAGATCGCGATCGCCACGATGATGAGCAGGAGGATCAGCAACCAGATTTTCCCACGACCTGCCCGCTGCGGCTCGACACGAATTTCCGCCATTTCCCTTGCACCCTCGGCTCAGAGTTCACGCCCGACGACGGGCGCCCGCTCTAGCTGCAAGGGCGAAGCCAGCGGCATCCTGATGACAGGGGAGTCTCTTTGCTATGTGCCCTTCGAGTGGACCGCGAAGTGACACCCTTGCGGATCCGCGCAGATGGTGATGCGATCGCCGCCGGGGACTTCCATGGGGCCATTCTTGATCGAGCCGCCGAGTTGCTTCACACGTTCCGCGGCCGCGTCGGCGCTGTCGACATGGATGTACGGCAGCCAGTTCGGCGGCGCGCCCATCCCCTCCGGGATCGTGTAGAGACCGCCAAGCGGGACATCATTCGTGAGGCCGAACATCTGATAGACGCCGTGGTCGCCCATGTCCATCGCGCTCGTCTTCTTCCAGCCGAAGAGCTCTTCGTAGAACGCGAACGCGGCATCCTGATCGGTCGTCATCAGCTCGTGCCAGGAGAACTCGCCGACCCGACCGAGGTCCTTCATCGGCGGATTGTCGCTCGGCAGCGGCGTGAAGAGCGCGAACGACGCGCCCTGTGGATCGGCCAGCACCGCGAAGCGTCCGACCGTTGGAATGTCGGTCGGAGGAACGAAGGTCTGCGCGCCGAGCTTCGTCGCGAGCGCGTGCGTCTCGTCGACGTCCTGCGTCTCGATGTACGTCAGCCAGTGCGACGGCGCGCCCTGCTGGTGCGCTTCGTCGGGAAGCTGCATGACACCACCGACCATCGCGTCGCCAGCCATCCACAGCGTGTACGGTGGCGTCGTGCCGGGCCAGTCCTGCGTACCCCAGCCGACGACGGCCGCATAGAAAGCCTTCGCGGCCGCGGGATCACTCGTCATCAGGTCATGCCAGGCGAAGCGACCCTGCGTCGCCTGCGGATTCCGGACAGCTGCCTGCGCGGATGTCGCCATGTGTCCTCCTGCGGTCGTGGTAGGGAGGGGAGACGAAAAGGGCCCGTGCGAAACGGGCCCACAATCTGTGGCGACACGACCTTGTGCGGTGTCAAGGATTTGTAACTTTGAAATGCGCGATGGGCGCGCGGCGCGACGAGAGACTACGAACGTTTGCGCGCGCGCGGCCGCCGCTTTGCGCCCGTGGGGCGCGCGGTCTGAGGTTGCCGGCGCGGAACGTCCGGGGTCGCGTTGCGCGCGTTCCGGGCGAGGTCCTCTTCGCTGATCCAGCGCGTCGCCCATTTGCCGATTGCCTCAATCGCGTCCTCGAGCGCGCGTCCCTTGCCCGTCAGCTCGTACTCGACACGGACCGGCGACTCCGGGACGACCGTGCGCGTGACCACGCCCTCCGTCTCGAGCACCCGGAGTCGCTCGGAGAGCATGCGGTCGCTGATCTCGGGGATCGCCGCGCGGAGCTCGTTGTAGCGCGCGCGGCCGCCGAGGAGGCAGCTGATGATCGCGCCGGTCCACCGGCCGCCGACGAGCTCGACGGCGACATGGAAGCGCGGGCAGAGGTTCACGGCATCCGACATGCGCAGAAATCTATGACAATGTACTGACTTGACAAGAGTAACTTACAAAAGTATAGTCCCTACCCATACGTAAGCAGTGATCGGCAAGTTTCGAATCTGACCAGTCAACGAGGAACGACCAATGACGACCGCCGCCACTCCGACCACCACCGGCACCACGACGTGGAGCGTCGATCCGGCTCACTCGCTCGTCGAGTTCGCCGTGAAGCATCTCATGATCTCGACCGTCAAAGGCCGGTTCGGCGACGTGAAGGGGACGATCATTCATAACGAGGCGCAGCCGACGCAGTCCAAGGTGCAGATCGAGATCGCGACCGCGAGCATCGACACGCGTGCCGAGCAGCGTGATGCCCATCTCCGATCGCCCGACTTCTTCCACGTCGAGCAGTTTCCGACGATGAAGTTCACGAGCAAGCGCATCGAGGGCGACATCAATGGCGAATTCAAGCTGATCGGCGATCTCACGATCCGCGATCAGACGCGCGAAGTCACGCTCGATGCCGAGTTCCAGGGCCGCGGCAAGGACCCGTGGGGCGGTGAGCGGATGGGCTTCGAGGCGAAGGGGAAGATCAACCGCAAGGAGTTCGGCCTCACCTGGAATCAGGCGCTCGAAGCGGGCGGCTGGCTTCTCGGCGA
>DATEPP010000405.1:0-6534 GCA_035273165.1 Gemmatimonadaceae bacterium | reverse complement strand
GCAGCGCGACGACATCTACCAGGTCGGACTCATCGCGGCGATGTTGCTCCGCGGCGACATCACCGCCTCGATGCGGAGCAAGGACGTGCGCCGCCTCCCGTGCAGCGACCACCTCAAAGAGGTCATCCACCGCTGCCTCGGCTCGCGCGGCAAGCGCTACGAGGCCGCGGGCGAGCTGATCGACGCCCTGCGCCAGCGCATTCCGTCGCCGGCACCGACAGGACGCGTCAAGAGCCTGACGGGACTGCGCGTCTCCTTCACCGGCTTCCTGAGCCGCCCGCGCAGCGAGGCGATCCTCGCGGCAAAGAAGGCGGGTGCCGTCGTGCAATCCAAGCCAGGGCAGATGACGGACGTGCTCGTGCGCGGCCGCCCGAATGCGCTCCAGGTTGCGGGGACGGTCGGCGGGACGAAGCTGATGGAGGTCCGTCGGCTCGCGGCGCAGGGACATTCCGTCACCGTCATTGGCGACAAGCAGTTCTGGAAGCTCGTCGAGACGCCGGCTCCAGCGCGGAAGAATGGCGCGGCGAAGAAGACGCGATCGGCGAAATCACGGACCCGCCAACTCGTGCATTGAGCATATGCGCAACATCCGCGTCGCTGCCGTCCAGTTCCAGCACGCACCGGGCGACAAGGCGTACAACCTCGGCCGCGTGCGGCGTTACGTCGACGAAGCGGCTCGCGCCGGCGCCGAGATCATCTGCTTCCCCGAGATGTGCCTGACTGGCTACTGGCACGTCCGGAAATTGTCGCGTCCCGAGGTCGAAGCGCTGTCGGAGCCCGTGCCCGATGGGCCGTGCACGCAGGTACTGCTTGGCCTCGCGCGCGAGCACGGCATGACGATCGGCGCCGGGCTCATCGAGCGCGCGGCCGACGGGCAGTTGTACAACGCGTACGTCGTGGCCATGCCGAACGGCGAATGGGCGTGCCATCACAAGCTGCACGTCTTCGTGAGTAAGTTCTTATCGAGCGGAGATCGCTACACCGTCTTCGACACGCCCCACGGCTGCCGCGTCGGTGTGCTCATCTGCTACGACAACAACATCGTCGAGAACGCGCGCGCGACGGCGCTCGCCGGCGCCGAGATTCTCCTCGCGCCGCATCAGACGGGCGGCTGCAATTCGGTGAGCCCGAAGGCGATGAAGCCGGTGGACCCGGCAATCTGGGCCCGGCGGCACGAGGATCCGGCTGCGATTCATGCCGAGCTCTGTGGGACGAAAGGGCGCGGCTGGCTGATGCGCTGGCTCCCGAGCCGGGCGCACGACAACGGCATGTTCCTCGTCTTCAGCAATGGCGTCGGCCCCGACGACGACGAGATCCGGACGGGGAACGCGATGGTGCTCGATCCCTACGGCGAGATCATCGCCGAGACGGCCCGCGCTGGTGACGACATCGTGTTCGCGGACCTCGACGCATCGTTGCTTCCGACGTCCTCCGGGCGTCGATGGATGCGGGCGCGCCGGCCCGAGCTGTACGAGAGCCTAACGAAGCGCACGGGCAACGAGGTCGAGACGCGCAGCGTACGCTTCGGGACGGACGGCGGATAGATTCGAGTTGTCGTCTCCAACAGCGAGTACTGGCATGTCACGTCGCGCGTCCGTTCTCTCCGTACTTATTCTCTCTGCCGTCGCCGCGTGCGAGAGCAACCCGGCCGCGGTGAGTCGGTTCGGGGGGCAACCAGCGCTCCGGATCATCAACGCCTTCACCGCCCCGGTCGACGTCCTCGTCGACGGACAGGTAGCGGTATCGGGGATGGCGGCGGGCGCGATCGACACGATCGGTCCGTCGTTAGGCGCGCATACCGTGACGCTCCGCGCGGGCGGCGTATCGAGCTCGCAGTCGATCACGACCGCGGCGGGTGCGCTCAATACGGTGGCGGTCGTGCGATCGTCGTCGGGCTCCGTCAGCACGGCCATTCTCGACGACACCAACAGCGTCGTCCCCGCAGGGGCGACGAAGCTGCGTGTCATCCACCTCGCGCCGAACGCCGGAACACTCCAGGTCTATCGCACCCAGCCGGATTTCGCGTCGCCGGTGTCGTGGCAGTTCCCGTTCAATTATCAGCCAGACCCGACCAGTCTCAGCGCTCCGTTCTACCAGAGCACGGTCGGCACGTGGGAGGTGCGCATCTGGCAAACCCCTGCCGACGCCTCTGGCTGGTCCACGGCGCCGGTGAAGGTGATCGTCCCACTGGCCAGTGGCGAGAAGCGAACAATCTTGATGCTCGACAAGGTTGGGGGAGGGGTGCGGTTCGAGATCATTTGAACGCGGGGTGCGTTGCGTGTTGTCATCCCGAGGAGCGAAGCGACGAGGGATCTGCTTTGAGACTCGAGATTTCGGGAGGCCTCGGCGTGTTGACGCAGGCATCTCACCCTCTACGGCGAGCCCAGACGCGAGACGCAAGCTGAGAGCTCACAGCATCAAGAGAACTACTTGAGCCATCAGCTTCAGGGGTCAGAGTTCAGCCCGCTCGCCACTGAAGTAGTTCTCTTGATTCCGTTAGCTGTCAGCTTACTTCTCGCCTCTGGGCTCGCCGTCGCGGGTGCGATCCATGAACGCCACTTCGAAGCGTGCGCCGGCCGAAGGCTGACAGCTCAGGTAGTTCGCTGAACGCTGATAGCGCCGTCAGGATGTCTACCTGGCGCGAGGAACGGGAGCGCGCGTCAACAGCGCGCGCGACTCCATATAAATGGGATCTGCTTCTTGCGAGCGGAGCGAGCGAGAAGCAGATCCCTCGTCGCTTCGCTCCTCGAGATGACAGAGTCACGCATCCCGCGTCGTCAGCGTGAAGTAGAACCGGCTGCCTTCCCCCACGACGCTCTCGACCCAGATCCGGCCGCCGTGGGCTTCGACGATCCCTTTCGCGATTGCTAAACCGAGGCCAATGCCGCGGCGGTCGCCGCGAAGGCCTTGCCAGAACTGACCGAACACGTGCGACAGCTGCTCGGCGGGAATCCCCGGGCCCGTGTCAGCGATCTCGAAGCGGACCTCGCCGTCCAGACGCGTCGCGCCAATCGTTATGCGGCCGCCGGCTGGAGTGAACTTGATCGCGTTGCCGACGAGGTTCGAGAACACCTGCAGGATGCGGCCGCTGTCGGCGCGCACGCGCGGCAGCTCCGGCGCGAGATCGGTGGCGAGCTCCAGGGACGCGGCCGCCGCGAGCGGGCGGAGCATCTCCAGCGTCTCGTCGACAAGGAGCGCGACCGTCACCGGCCGCGGATCCACCGCGAGGCGCCCCGACTCGATGCGTCGCACGTCGAGCAGATCCTGGATGAGCCGATTCATCCGGTCCGCCGCGCGGCGGACGATCTGGGCGTGATTCCGGAGAAGCGGCGGACTCTCGGGAAGCATCTCGAGCATCGTGCTCGCGCCCATGACGATCGTATTCAGCGGATTGCGCAGATCGTGCGCGACGACGCCGAGCATCTCGTCGCGCGCGCGCGTCGCATGCTGTGCCTCGTGGAAGAGTCGCGCGTTCTCCTCGGCGAGAAAGGCGGTCCTACGCTGCGCTTCTTCTGCGGCAGCGCGCCTTGCCTCCTCGGCGACGAGTCGACGCGCGTTCTCCTCGGCGCGCTTGCGCTCGGTGACGTCGTGCAGCGTCGCGACGCGCGCCTGACGGCCACGATAGAGCATCGGGCGGCCGGTAATCTCGGCGACGAAAGTCGAGCCGTCCTTGCGGCGAGCCTCGACCTCGTAGCGCGCTGTCGAGCCGGACCGGACGTGCTCCATGATCATTCCGAGATGCTGCGGCGCCGGCAGATCGAAGACGTTGGCGCCGAGCAGCTCGCCGAGCTCATAGCCGAACATCTCACAGAGCCGGCTGTTCGCGTCGATGATGATGCCGTTGTCGTGAATGACGACTCCCTCGACCGCCGCATCCGAGAGCAGACGGAAGCGCTCCTCGCTCTCGCGGAGCCGCTCCTCGCTTCGGCGCCGGAAGAGCGCGCCGCCCAGGGTGACAGCCGCGACGCCTAACGCATCGACGTCGGCGTCCTCCCATTCGCGATCGGCCGATGTATCGGCGACGCCGAGCGCGCCCCACCACGTCTCCTCGACGAAGACCGGTACGATCGCGACTGACGCGACGCCAAGCGCGGCGAAGAATTCGCGCTCCGCGGGCGGCAGGCGCTCGACCAGGCCCTTGATCGGCTGGCCGCGGCCAAGGACCTGCCAGCGCTCGAGCGCAGCTGCAAGCACCGCGACGCGGCCTCGCGTGACGTCGCAGAGCGGTGGTGCGCTGGGATCGGACGTCCACTCCTGCCGCCAGATTGCCTGTGGCGCGCCATCCGGCCCGGGCTCATTCTGGAGGAGGAATGCCCGGCACGCCGGGACGGCCGCACCCAGCCGGCCGAGAACGGCAACGATGTCGCTCTCCCACGATCTGGAATGCAGGAGGACGGACGCCGCCTCGTGCACGGCTTGCAGGATGGCATCATGTCGGTGCGCGGGGCGTGCGGCAACACCCGTCGCGGGCAGCATCACGGCGGACTCCATGAACCAAATTGCCGAGGACCGGCGCGCGCGTCAACTCCTGCCTAACGGCGTACGGTCGGGGCCGGCTCCGTCAGTGTTGCGCCAGTAGTTTCTGGAGGTCGCGCCACCTAACGAGCGTGACACCATGGTCGCGGAGCGCCTGCTTGAACTCGGCGCTCGTAACGACATCGTAGTCGCGCTGTCGCCATGCCGAGCCGTAGGGCTCGTGATTCACCGTCACGGCCTGCAGCTCGGCGTCATCGTGACCAAGGTGGACGATGATCTCGGTGAGCCCTGGCTTCAGCTTCGCGATGGCATCGAGATAGAACTGCTTCCAGCGATCGCGCGGCACTTCCGGCCCGGCAATGATGACCTCGTCGAGGACGATATCGTTAGGCGCCAATGGCACCGCTGTGCCTCCCGGCATGCTGCGCAGCGCGAGAAACGGCAGATGGTACTGGTGCGCAACCTTGATGTACGTCGCGATGAGGTCGTTCGTCGCGAACAGAGAACCCATGTGGCTGTCGAGATGGCTCGGGCGGATTCCCATTGCCAGCGCGCGCTCGACCTGCGCCCGAAGCTCCAGCTCTACCTCCGCCAGGCGGGCACGGCTCACCACGGGCGGCACGTCGCTGGGAAAGGTTCCGTCGGCGTCGAGGAGGCTTGGCACCCTGTCCTTCGACTCGACGCTCCCCCAGCGATACGTCTCCCATTCGCTCGTTAGGGTCAGGTGCAGTCCGAGATCCGCGTCCGGGTGAGCCTTGGCCCACGCGGCGACCTCTGTCACCCACGGGGTCGGCATCATGACGCTCGCCGAGCTGATCGCGCCGCGCTCGAGCGCGTCGAGGCTCGCCGCGTTCACGGAATGGGCGACGCCGAGGTCGTCGCCATGAAGAATCAGGAGCTTGGCGTCGGCTGGATATCCCAGGCGGGACGCGATGGTCATCGTCTGACCGGCGCTGTTGGAGAGCGCGACGAGGAGCAGCAGCAGCGACCGACGGAGCATCCGCATCGCCAACCTCTGGTCGAATGGAGACGCGATATCATCGCAGGTTGCGGAAGGTTACGGAATATCGAAGGGCGTCGACGGGCGGGATGCTGTGCTCCCATTCACTCCGCGCGGCTCCGCTCAGCAGGTAAGCCGACCGTGGCTCGGCGGCCACGTTGACTCGCTCCCAGGCATCCCCCACGCTCCGCCGCAGCCGAAAGACGCACGGCGCCAGCAGCGATATGCCGACGATCTCGTTGAAGACGTCCTTGTCGCGATGCCAGCCGATGCCAGCGCCGGCCGCATACTCGGTGACGAGGACGTGCTGCAACTCCTCCGGGTCGAGCCCCGCGAACCGAGCCGCCGGCAGACGCAGCTCCCGGAGGAAGTCCGGCATGTCGTCGACTTTCTGGATTTGCCGCTCGCTGAAGTCGTATCGCCACCCGAACGAGACGACGCGTCTCTTGCCGGTGTAGCCATGGAACTCGAATTCACGGAACGGCAGCTCGCGGATGCGCGCGAGGAGCGAGGCCTCCTCCGCGGCGGTGATGACGTCGCCTTGATAGAGGAAGCCCGAAGGAAGCGCGCGCTCGCCAAAGAGATCGAACTGTGAGGCCATCCTGTGATCCGTTTTCACTGCCCGCCGAGGCCGCCAAGCGGATTTGACGCCGTCGGGTCAGCGCGTCTGGGTCGCCGTGGCAGACCTCATTCCAGATTTTGGCTCTTCCGGGAATTCCGGGAGCAAGTGGGCGTCGTGGGCGGCACTGGAGAGCCCAGAGTTTATTGGACGCGAATGACGCGAATCAGGGCGCGAATCGCACCGGGCGCCGAGCGAGGTCCTCGCTCAACGAGCCCGGACGACTAGTCTTTGGAACGACCTCCGGGGAGCCTCGGGACGGCTGATCCGTGATCGCTGTGCAGTTCACAAAGACTTCTCGGCTCGTTGCGCATGGACTTGTCACGGCTGTGGAGCGATTCGCAAAAATTCGCGTCATTCGCGTCCAAAGAACTCTGGCCTCTCCATGTGCGAGACCATTCCCCCCGCACTCCCGAAATTCCCGGAAGAACCCAGATTT
>DATEPP010000404.1:0-7501 GCA_035273165.1 Gemmatimonadaceae bacterium | reverse complement strand
CGAGCAGCACTGACGCAACACCCGCTACCGGCGTACCGTAGCGTCCGACCGCGGCACTGTACTCGAACGGCCGCTCCGTAACGCGGTAGCCGAACGAGGACAGCACCTGGCTGCAGTACTGCCGCGCGTCGGCCGCCCCCTCGCTAGCTGTCGGACGCGGCTGCCCCGCGAGACGGCGCAGATGCCCAGCAGCGATCGCGCCGAGCTCCGAGCCGTACGGCTGCTGGTAGGTCCACCGATTACCGGACGCGGCGTCCTCGCCGAAGCTCACGCCGCGAGTGACAGCTCCGCCTGCCGCAGCAGCTCCGCGATCCGTCCCAACTCTTCACTCGCGAGCGGCTGAAGCGGCGGTCTCACCGGACCACCCGCGAGACCGATGCGATCCAGCGCTGCCTTCACGCCGGGAACTCCGAGCTCGCTCACGATGCGCGTCGACAGTGTGCCAAGTCGTTCCTGCACCTGCTCCACGCTGCTACCGGTACCCTGCGATACCGCCCCGTAAACCTCGAGCGCGAGATTGGCCGCGATGAGACCGACGGCGAGAATGCCGCCGCGCGCACCCATCTCGAGCGCACGCTTGAATGTCGCGCCGTTACCCGTGAGCACCGAGAAGCTCTCGCTCTGCGCCTCGAGATAACCGCCGAGCAGATTGAGGTCACCCGAGCTGTCCTTGATGCCTACGACGTTCTCGTGCCGTGCCAGCTCCGCCACGAGCGCGGGCGGCAGCGCGAAATGCATGTACTTCGGGATGTTGTACAGCACCACGGGAACAGGGCTCGTATCGGCGATCGTGGCGTAGTGCGCGGCGAGCGCCGCGTGCGTCATCGCCTTGGCGCCGTAATAGTGCGGTGCGACGACGAGCACCGCGTCGGCACCATGCTCGGCAGCGAGGCGCGTGTTGCGCTGTGTCGTGCGCGTCGATTCGGCACCGGTGCCGACGATGAGCAGCCGATCGCGCGGGATCTGCTTTCGCGCCGCATCCACGAGCGTCGTCCGCTCGCGCTCGTCGAGGAGCGCGGCTTCACCTGTCGAGCCCGTGACGACGATGCCATGCATCCCCGCGTCGATGTGCGCTCGCACGTTGCGAGCGAACGCCTCGGGATCCAACTCTCCGCTGGCCGATTGGAAAGTGGTGACGACGGGCCCCAGCACTCCCTTCAGCGTCAGGCTCACGGCTGCCTCACGAGTCCAGAGTAGATGACGCGCCACTCAGTAGCCGGCGCGCTTGTCGACGACGTTGCGCAACGGTTCTCCACGCACGAATCGCCGCCAGTTGTCGAGAAAGAGATCGAGCTCGCGCGTCCAGAATCGACCGGGTGAGACCGGCGATACGTGGGGCGTCACGAGCACTGATCGAAGCTGCCACAGCGGACTATCCGACGCCAGTGGCTCGTCCTGGAAGACGTCGAGCGCGGCGCCGCGGATCTTCCCCGAGCGCAGACGCTCGATGAGCGCCGCCTCGTCGAGTAGCGCGCCGCGCGCGACGTTCACGATTACTACGCTCGACGACAGCATGTCCATGCGCCGTGCGCTCAACAGGCCGCGCGTCTCCTCGGTGAGCGGCGCGGCGAGGACGACGACATCCGCGCGCGGAAGCTCGGCGTCGATTGCGTCAAAGGCGATGACACGCTCGAATCCTTCAGGCGTGCCAAGGCCGGGACGACGACGGACGCCGACGCAGCGCGCTCCCAGTGCGGAGAGTCGCCGCGCCGCTTCTGAGCCGATTCCTCCCGCGCCGACGACGAGCACGCAGGAGCCGCCGACCTCACGCAACGGCGACCGCTCGCCAACGAACGGATGCTTGTTCCACTCGGCCCGGCGCTGTTGATCCACCGCGATGTCGAGTCCACGGAAGAAATACAACACCGAGGCCACGATGTACTCCGCGATCGGAATCGCGTGCACTCCGGCGGAATTCGTGAGGACGACATCGCCGTCGCGCATCTCGGGGTAGAGCGCGTTGCCGACACCGGCCGCCGCCGAATGCACCCAGCGGAGCTTCCTGGCGGCGAGGAGAAGTGGACGCGGAATACCGAAACCGAGGTAGACATCGGCTCCGGGAATCGCATTCATCACTTCGTCGCTGGAACCTTTAGGTCCGTCACCGTCAGAGCTCGTCTGCGCGCGGACGAAATGGATCTCCCACCCGTCAGGTGCTTCGCGTCGGATACGTGCTTCGGCGTCGGAGGTCAGCGTCCACGTGCGCGAAGCGGCGTTGCCATCCACGACGAGCAGCGGCATCTCACTCCACGGAAACGCTGACGATGTCCTGCCGGCGGCGCATGTCGTCGATGGCGAGATCGATCTGCTTCGCGGTGCCGATCAACTCCAGCTCGAAGGCACGATCGGAATCGTGCTCGTACGTGCGACGCGAGACGAGGTGCAGCCCGCAAATGCGGATGATGTCTTCGATCACGTCGAATCGAACCTCGCGCTGCACGCGGATCGTCGCATTGACCTTGCGCCGCCGATTCAACAACCGGCGCTCGACTGGCCTGAGGCCCACGAGCACGAGGATGATCAGCACGGAAGTGCCGACGCCCTCGACGTACGCGCCCGCGCCGACCGCCGCGCCGACCGCCGCGACGACCCAGATCGTGGCGGCTGTCGTTAGGCCGACGACCGCGCCATGGGCGTGGAGGATCGCGCCCGCGCCGAGAAAGCCGATGCCGGAGACGATCTGGGCCGTGATGCGAGTCGTGTCGCCGTATGGACGACCGTCCGGCGTGAATCCGATCTGGGCGATGCTGATCGAGAGGTGCGTGAAGAGCGCCGCGCCGACACAGATGAGAATGTTCGTACGGAGACCCGCCGGCTTGCCCGCGATCTCGCGCTCGAAGCCAATCGCGCCACCGAGGAAGGTGGCGAGCAGGAGCTTGAAGAGCAGCACGAACTTGAGGGCGTCGCTCACCGTACCGAGCGATCCGACCTCGAGTGGCTCGAGCAGGAAGTGCAGGGCGTGCAGAGGGCTTACCGGCCTCCCCGCCGTGCGTTAGGCAGGCTGAAGCGCGTCGTCCTAGCGCGTGTCGAGGTCGCGCACGTCACCCGGCGCCGTATCCGGCGACGAGTCCCCGTACGAGATGCTGCGTGCCTGATCCTCGAGTTGCGCAATGGACGCTTCGTCCGGCTCGGTTGGCGTGGCGAAATTCCGGAAGACCGTCCCGCCACAGCGCTCACAGGTCACCGTGGACGGAACTGATTGATCGTAGAACTTCTCATTGCCGCACGTCAAGCAGACGAGGGTGAGAAGACCGCGCGGGCCGGATTGATCGGGCATGGGATAGTGGGTTGCGGGTTGCGGGTTGCGGGTTTCGGCGGTGGGGTGCGGGTTGCGCGTTGCTGACAGCTCTGCTCTCTACTCACAACCCACAACCCACAACCCCACAACCCACAACCCGTCTAGCCCAGTCGGCTCCGTCTGCTGGCACACTCTTCACACAAAGTCGCGCTGGCCTCGAGTCGCGCACCGCAGCTGCCGCACAGACTGTAGACGCGAACGCCCGAGGACGTCACCTCGCGGTGGATGCCGGTCTGGAACACGATCAGCGGCAACACATCGGTTGCTTTCATTCGGAGCGCCCGGCGAGAGGCGCGCCAGGCTTGTACCCGGGCGATGAACTGAAGAAAGAGCTGCATCGGTCGCATGGTTCCAGCCGCGCTACTCGCCACACCCGCTCCGGCAATGCGCGGCGGAAATGATCGAATGCCGGATTGGTGACCAGTTAGGGCAAAATGCACGACACATGCCCGACCGCGCGACTAGTCGAAGCCCATCCGCTCGCGTACGCCTCGCATCGTCTCGTCCGCGAGGGTTCGGCAGCGCGATGCACCCTCGGCGAGCGCGGCGTCCACGGCCGAACGATTCGCCCGTAACTCCTCCGCGCGCCGACGAATCGGCACGAGCTCCTTCTCCATCGATTCCAGCAACACCTTCTTGCAGTCGATGCAGCCCCAGCCTGCCGTGGAGCATTGCTGCGCGACGTGATCCACCGTCGCTGGTGGGCTGAACGCCTTGTGAAGGTGATAGATGTTACAAACCTCGGGCGTACCGGGATCGGATCGCTTGATGCGCTTGGGGTCGGTGACGGCCGGGCGCAGCTTCGCCCAGATCTCCTCGGTCGACTCGAGCAGGCCGATGGTGTTGTTCATCGACTTCGACATCTTCGACTGGCCGTCCAGTCCCATGATGCGCCTCGTCGGCGCGAGCGAGGGCTGCGGCTCGGGAAAGAAGTCCTCGCCGCGGCCGAAGCTCGCGTTCCAGCGCCGCGCCACGACGCGCGAGAGCTCGAGGTGCTGGACCTGATCCTCGCCCACGGGAACCAGATTCGCACGGTAGAGCAGGATGTCCGCCGCTTGCAGAACCGGATAGTTCAACAATCCGGCGTTGACGCTCTCTTGCCGCTGCGACTTCTCCTTGAACTGCGTCTGACGCTCCAGCTCTCCGAGCGGCGTGATCGTGTTCAGGATCCACGCGAGCTCCGTATGCTGCGGCACCTGCGACTGAACGAAGAGCGTTGCCACGGAGGGATCGATCCCCGCCGCGAGAAGCGAGAGCGCCATCTCCGCGCGTCGGACCCTGAGCTGATCGGGATCGTACGTCCCGGTGATCGCGTGATAATCCACGATGCAGATGATGCTTTCGTGCTCGTGCTGCAGCTTGACCCAATTCTTCACCGCGCCGAGGTAGTTTCCGATGTGCAGCTCCCCGGACGGCTGAATTCCACTGAAGATTCGAGACATTCGCGCAAGGTATGAGTGCCCAGGAGTCGTCGCAACCGAGTGACAAACGCGCGTTGCTCGCGACCTGTGTTGCGGCGACGGTGAAAGGCGCGGATGCCGTGCGCGCGCACGCTGGACATCTCTCCGATCTCGAGTGGGAGGAAAAGGCGCGCGCGGATTACGTGAGTGATGCCGACCGCGACTCCGAGACCGCCATTCGCGAGATCATTCGCGCTCGGCACGCTGACGCGACCGTCCTTGGCGAAGAGTTGTCGCCGGACGTCGCGGCCGAGACGGTGAAGACGGGGCTCGTGTTCGTCGTCGATCCGCTCGATGGCACGACCAACTTTCTGCACGGCTTCCCCTGGTACGCGGTCTCGATCGCGGCGCTCGTCGACGGCGTGCACGCGGCGGGCGCCATCCTGAACGTCGCTACGGGCGAGCTGTTCACGGCGGTCGCTGGCGGTGGCGCCCGCCGCAACGGACAGCCCATTCACGTCTCGAAGATCGAGGAGCCGCTCAAGGCGCTGGTCGGCACCGGATTCCCATTCAAGGATGGCGATAGCGTCGACGGATATCTTCGCGGCTTCGGCGCGGTAATGCGACAGGCGGCTGGTGTGCGCCGCGTCGGATCGGCGGCCCTCGATCTCGCCGACGTCGCCGCGGGCCGCTACGAGGCGTTCTGGGAGCTGAGGCTGGCGCCATGGGACGTCGCCGCGGGCATCCTGCTCGTGCGCGAGGCTGGTGGCGTCGTCACCGATCTCACCGGCGCACCAGCACCAGTCGCGCACACAGCCATCGTCGCGGGGAATGAGAAGATGCACGCGTGGCTGTTGGAACTAGTCCGCAGCACTAGCACCTAGCACCTAGCACCTAGCACCTTCTCCCTCATGCGTCTCGTCGAATGCGTTCCAAACTTCTCGGAAGGCCGCCGCCCCGAGATCATCTCCGCCATCCGCGATGCCATCGCGGCAGTCGAAGGCGTCGCGATCCTCGATACGTCGTCCGATCTCTCGCACAATCGCACGGTCGTCACCTTCGTCGTGCCCGTCGAGCACGCGGTCGACGCGGCGTTTGCCGGGATTCGCGCCGCGCGGGAGCGGATCGACCTCAATCATCATTCCGGTGAGCACCCGCGCATGGGTGCGGCCGACGTCGTCCCCTTCATTCCCCTCGAGGGAACGACGATGGAAGACTGCATTGTCCTCGCCCGCTCGTTAGGCGAGCGCGTCGGCAAGGAGCTCGAGATCCCCGTCTTTCTCTACGAGCGCGCAGCGACGCGACCTGACCGGGAAAACCTCGCTGACGTGCGGCGTGGCGAGTTCGAGGGGTTGCGGGAGCAGATCGGGAAGGACCCCGCGCGCGTCCCCGACTTTGGCCCGAACCAGATCCACGCGACAGCCGGCGCTGTCGCCATCGGCGCGCGCCCCTTCCTCGTTGCCTACAATGTCTACCTCGGCCCGGCGACCAATCTCCAGGTGGCGAAGGACGTCGCGAAGGCACTCCGGCACTCCACCGGCGGCCTCCGCTACGTGAAGGCGCTCGGTCTCGAGGTGGACGGGCAGGCCCAGGTATCGATGAACCTCGTCGACACCGAGAAGACGCCGCTCTACCGCGCATTCGACATGGTGAAGATGGAGGCGTCGGCGCAGGGCGTCCTGCCAACCTGGAGCGAGATCGTCGGCCTCGTTCCCGAGCGCGCGCTCCTCGAGACCGCCGCGCGGCACGTTCAGCTCCGCAACTTCTCCCCGGAGATGGTGCTCGAGCGCCGCGTCCGCGACGCTGTACAGGGCGGCCAGTCGCTCAGCGGCTTCGTGAGCAGCGTCGCATCCTCGGCGCCCGTTCCGGGCGGAGGCAGCGTCGCCGCGCACGTCGGCTCCCTCGCCGCGGCCCTGGTGCAGATGGTCGCCGGCCTCACCGCGGGCAAGAAGAAGTACGCGTCCGTCGACGCGGAGATGCGCGCCCTCGCCCTCGACGCCGCCGGATTGGTGACGCAGCTCTCCGCGCTCGTTGCGCGCGACGCGGCCGCCTTCGCCGAAGTCTCGGCCGCGTACAAGATGCCTAACGAGCCAGCGGACGCCGCCGCGAAGCGGAGCGAAGCCGTCACCAAGGCGCTGCTGTTCGCCGCCCAGGTGCCGCTCGAGACGGCACGGCTGTGTGTGAAGGCAGCGGAGCTGGCCGTTGACGTTGCGACAAAGGGGAATACCAACGCCGCCTCGGATGCGGGCGTCGCCGCGTTGTTGGCCGAAGCCGGCTGCCGCGGCGCCGCACTCAACGTCCGGATCAACGTCGCGTCGCTGGACGACAAGTCGTTAGGCGCCGGGCTGCTCGAGGAGGCGAATCAGCTCGTGGAGCAGGCGGGCGAGCGGGCGCGCGCGGCGATGGAGGCCGTCGAGCGCACAATCGGCGGATAAGGCATCGTCTGCGACGAACTCGGACGCTACTGGGCGCCACTCACGAGCAGTCGATCGGGGATGCACGGCGGCTTCATGCCAAATTTGGCATGCACACACGGATGCTCGCGTCGAGCCCCAATGCGCACATGCCAAATTTGGCATGGTGCCGCCTAGCATCCCCGATCGACTGCTCTTCGGTCGAGATCCCTGACTAACGCCCCTAGCGCCGCGGGAAGATCACGGCACCACAGCGGACTTCTCCCCACCCCCGTACAACCCGTTGAACAGGAACTTGAACGTTCCATGCGGTTGAGCGCGGAAGGTGATCTCCGGGCCGAACAGATACAGATGCCCGCGGCCAACGTTCGCTTCGGCGATCGCGACCG
>DATEPP010000403.1:0-1565 GCA_035273165.1 Gemmatimonadaceae bacterium | reverse complement strand
CGAGCGCTTCGCCCCCTTTGATCAGAAGCCCCAGCTCGGCGCCCTTACCCGTTGCGACCATGACGGCGGTGGGTACCGCGAGCCCCATCGCGCATGGACACGCGATGATGAGGACGGCGATGCTCGCCGCGAACGCGTGGGCGACAGCGTTTCCTGATGCTCGGCCCGCGAGAATCCACACGACGAACGTGAGCACCGCGATGCCGATGACCGTCGGCACGAACACGGCGCTGACACGGTCCGCGAGTCGCTGGATCGGCGCGCGACTCCCTTGTGCCTGTCGCATCATCGTGACGATGCGTGCCAGCGCGCTCTCCTCGCCGAGCGTGGTCGCCGCCGCTCGGAACGCTCCTCCACCGTTGATGGTGCCGCCCACCACTCGATCGCCGGCGTGCTTGCGCACCGGTCGCGATTCACCCGTGAGCATCGACTCATCGACCGTTGTCTCGCCACTCCCGATCACCCCGTCCACCGGAACCCGTTCGCCAGGACGTACAATGAAGTCGTCCCCGCGACGTACCTGTTCGACGGGAATCTCCACTTCGCGGCCGTCACGTTCGACACGCGCCGTCGGTGGCTGCAGGCTAACGAGCCGGCGCAGGGCTGCCGACGTCTTCCCCTTCGCGCGCGCCTCCATCCAGTTGCCGACGAGAATGAGTGCGATGATGAGTACCACCGCCTCGTAGTACAGGTCGGGCGTGAGGCCGCGGGAGAGAAAGAGACCGGGCGCAAGAGTGGCAACGACGGAGTAGGCATACGCGGCGCCCGTACCGACGGCGATCAGCGTATTCATATCGGAGCTGCCATGCCGCGCCGCCGCCCAGGCGCGCCGGTAGAATTGACGCCCGGCCCACAGCATGACTCCCGTCGTCATGGCGAGGAGCACGTACGCGATCGCTTGTGGGTGCGCCTCCATTTGGGCCATCGACAGAATCATCGCGAGGATGCCGACGGCGACGCTCACGGCCGCCTTCACACCGAGCTCGCGCTGCTCCCGTGCTATCGTCCGTTCGCGCTCTGCTTCTTCGTCGAATGCCGCCGCCCACCCTGACTCGTTATGTGCGGTGGGGACGTCCGCCTCGTACCCGGTCGCGCGAATTGCCTCGACGAGCCGTTCGGGCGAGGTCGTCTCCGGGTCAAAGGTGACACTCGCGTTGTGGAGGAGCAGGTTCACCGAGGCGTCCTCGACGCCCGGCGCGCGCGCCAGAGCCCGCTGGACGCGCGCCTGGCAAGCGGCGCACGTCATTCCGCCGACGGGGATCTGGATGCGTTCGGGATGGGAAGGCATAGGGGAATAGTATATACCCCCACCCCCTATAGTGCTAGGTACTAGGCGCTAGCGGTTGTGCAGGGATGCCCCGGTGCGCCACTCACGAGCAGTCGATCGGGGGTGCGGCGGCGGCTTCATGCCAAATTTGGGATGCCCGCGTCGTGGCTCCATGGGAGCATCATTGTTGACATCCCAAATTTGGCATGGTGCCGCCTAGCACCCCCGATCGACTGCTCGTGATGGGCGCCAGATTGCGTCCCGACAGCTCCGATCTACATCACCTCGCCGAAGCCTT
>DATEPP010000402.1:0-11741 GCA_035273165.1 Gemmatimonadaceae bacterium | reverse complement strand
GACTACGAGGTGCTCGCCGCGATCGGCGCGGGATCGTTCGGCTCCGTCTGGCGCGTGCGCGACCTCAGTCTGGGCCGCGAAGTAGCGTTGAAGCTCCTCCATCCTCACATCGCTCGCGACGAGCGTGCGGTCTCACGCTTCCGTCGCGAAGCGAAGCTGGCGGCCCAGCTCGCACATCCGGCGATCGTGCCGATTTACGACTGGGACAGTCGCGGCGACGTGTCCTGGTACACGATGGAGCTCGCCGAGGGTGGATCGGTCGCCGAGCTCGTCGCACGCGCTGGTCCGCGCGCGATCACGGAGATCGCGCCGCAGATCGATTTCATGCTGAGCGGGCTCGCCGCCGCGCACGCCATTGGAATCGTCCACCGCGACCTCAAACCCGAGAACGTTCTCATCGACCGGTATCGCCGCTGGCGCATCGCCGATTTCGGTATCGCCCAGGCCGCCGGCGAGGAGCGCGCGGGCTCGAGCGGCACGCCAGCATTCGCGGCGCCCGAACAACTCCTCGGCGAACAACAAGACGCCGCCGTCGACTGCTTCTCGCTCGCGGCGATCGTCGCGTTCGCATTGACCGGCCAAGCGCCGTTCGGCGAGCGCGACGGCCGTTCCATTCTCGCACGAGAGTTGCGCGGGGACATCGATCTGCGCGCCTATCCGAGTGAGGTCGCCGAGTGGCTGCGACGCGGGCTCTCGCCTGACCCGGATGCCCGCTTCCCCGACGCGATCGCGATGCAGGTCGCATGGCGGGAATCGGTGCAGTCGTTCTTCGAGCGCGAACATCGCGCGCCGTGGTGGCGCCGACTCATCGCAGGCGAGACGTCGGTGGTGTGGACGGACGAAGGAGCCTAACGAGGATGGCGATTCAGACGGTGAATCCGGCGACCGGCGAGCGAGTGCGTGACTTCGTGCCGCTCACGCCGCGCGATGTCGAAGGAAAGCTGGCTCGCGCCGACGCGGCTCGACGACAATGGAGGCGGGTGCCGGTTGCCGAACGCGCTCGGATCGTCCGCCGCGCCGGCGAGATCCTCGAGGAGCGGAAGAAGGACTACGGGCGCCTGATGACGCTCGAGATGGGGAAGACCTACAAGTCCGCCGTGGAAGAGGCAGCGAAGTGCGCTTCGGGCTGCCGCTATTACGCAGACCACGCCGAGAGCTTCCTCGCCAACGAGCTCGTGGACGTCGAGGGAGAAACGGGCTACGTCGCGTTCCAGCCGCTCGGTATCGTGCTCGCGATCATGCCGTGGAATTTTCCCTTCTGGCAGGTGATCCGCTTCGCGGCACCAGCGCTCTGCGCTGGCAACGTCGGGTTGCTCAAGCACGCGTCGAACGTGCCGCAATGCGCGCTCGCGCTCGAGGAGCTCTTCCGCGACGCGGGCGCGCCCGATGGTGTTTTTCAGACACTCCTCGTCGGGTCGGATGCGATTCCCGCACTGCTTGACGACGATCGCGTCGCGGCAGCGACGCTCACCGGCAGCGAGCACGCCGGCAGTCAGGTCGCTTCACGCGCGGGCGAGAAGATCAAGAAGACGGTCCTCGAGCTCGGCGGGAGCGATCCGTTTGTCGTCATGCCCAGCGCGGAGATCGAGCGCGCCGCGACGGTCGCGGTGAAAGCTCGGATGATCAACAACGGTCAATCGTGCATCGCCGCGAAGCGGTTCATCGTCCACGACCAGGTGTTCGAGGAGTTCTGCGAGATCTTCGTTAGGCAGACGAAGGCGCTCGTCGTCGGCGATCCGATGGACGAGCGCACCGACGTCGGCCCGCTCGCGACGGCGCAGATCCGCGAGGATCTCGACCGGCAGGTTGCGGAATCGGAACGCGCCGGTGCACGCGTGCTCACCGGCGGCAGGATGCGTTCGGGGCCAGGCTTCTATTACGAACCGACCGTGCTCGTCGATGTCCCCGAAAACGCCGCGGCCGCGCGCGACGAGACATTCGGCCCCGTGGCGACGCTCCTTCGTGCTCGCGATATCGACGACGCCATTCGCCTCGCGAATGCCACGCGATTCGGGCTCGGCGCGAGCGCATGGACCACCGAAGGCGCCGAGGCGCGGCGATTCGCCGAGGAGCTCGAGGCAGGGAGCGTGTTCATCAACGGAATGGTCGCGTCCGATCCGCGATTCCCCTTCGGCGGCGTGAAGGCGAGCGGGTACGGACGCGAGCTGAGCGCCTTCGGTCTCCGCGAGTTCGTGAACATCAAGACGGTACGCATGCTCGGCGCGGGCGCGGGCCAGGGTAGCCTTACCGAGTAGGTTCGTCGTCCGTCGCGGGCTTGAGAAGGATACGGACCGTCGTTCCGCGGCCGGCGTCGCTCGCTACGGAAATAGCGCCGCCCCAGGAGTCGATGATCTGCCGGCTGATGGCGAGCCCCAGTCCGCTGCCGCTGGTTCGCGTCGAGAAATGCGGCTCGAAGATTCGCGGCAGGACGTCGGCGGGAATGCCATGTCCATTATCCTGAACGACGATCGCGACGCGTGGCTCGGCGCTCTCGATCGTCGCGTCGGGACGCCCGTCCTCGCCGACTGAGACGACGACCTCGCGCGCTCCGGCAAGGCGCGCGTTCTCGAAGACGTTGAGGAGCACCTCGCGGAGCTCGTCGCCTGACGCGAGCGCCGTCAGCCGCGCATCCGCGCCGTCGACACGCCAGTGGACCGTGTCCTGCGCTCCACTCCCTTCGGCCATCGATTCCAGCGCGAGGACGTCGCGAACAATGGCGGCGACGTCGGTGACGACGGCGCGGGGCCGCTCGTTAGGTGCCGAACCGTAACGGCTGAATGCCCGCGCGATCTCGTCGAGCCGGTCGATCTCGGCGAGGATCCGGTTCACGTTCTGCTCGAGGACGCGATCGAAGTCGACGCGGTGATCCGCCCGCGCGCGACGCAGGTGCTGCACGCCGAGGCGGATCGGCGTGAGCGGATTCTTGATCTCATGCGCGATCTGTCGCGCCATCTCGCCCCACGCCAGCACCCGTTGCGCCCGCGCGACCTCCGTCACGTCGTCGAGCGTGACGACGATGGCATCCACGATCGGTGTCAGGCGAACGCGGAGCTCCTGCTCGCCGCCGCGCAGACGCAGCTCGAACTCGACGTCGTCGTCACCGCCTGCCCAGACACGCGCGATCGCTTCCATCAACTCCGGCGGAGCGATCGCGGCGAGTGAGACGCCCGGCGGCAGCGCGCCGCCGAGCAGATCGTCGGCGCGCGGGTTGGCGAGGACGACGCGACCGCTCCGATCGACAGCGACGACACCGCTCGCGACGTTGCGCAGGATGGCCGCGATACGGCGCTGCGCATCCTCGAGCGCCGACCGGCTGGCGTTGAGGTCCGACGCCATTCGGCGGAACGCCGCGAACACTGGGCGGAACTCCGCCGTCGGCTCGGCGTCGAGCGGTGGCAGGCGTTCCCCACCAGCCAGCGCCAACGCGGCCGTGCGCAGACTTCCGATCGGACGCGCGAGCTGGCGGGCGGCGATGCCGCTCAACCAGAGTGCCGCCACGGCGCCGACCGCCGTCGCGAACAGTACGAAAATGCTCAAGTCGTCGCGTCCCAGACCGACCGTCATCTCTTCTGGACCAGCGGGGGCGGCGAGGACGAGATCGGGCAGGCCAGGCCGGTCGAGCGACCGGAACCCTAAGAGCGTGGCCGTCGCTCCGACGTCCATCAGCCGGCTCACCGACTCCTCATCGCCGATCACGAGCAGCCGCTCGACATCATCTCGCAGAAAGCGGCCGACGGGAGCAAGACTCGTGAGCAGTGGATCGCTCGCGCCCCGCAGCTCGCCCGCCTCGTACGCCAGAAGCGGCGTCTTGAGCCGGCTTGCTTCAGCCGGCAGCCACGTCGAATCGCCGGTGATCGGTGCGACGGACCGCAGCGTCTCGCGCACGAGCACGTCGCGAGCGCCGATGGCTTCTGTCGACAGGCGTTGGTAGGACCACACGGCGAACGCCATCGCCGGCAGCACAAAGAAGGCGAAGAGCGCAATCGTCAGGCGCAATCGATAGCTTCGCGCCCAGGTGCGCCGGCGCGCGCGCAGCCAGCGCACGAAGCCGCCGTCCGCGACGACGCTGAGAATCCAGAGCAGTCCGACGATGCCGAGATCGAGCAGCACGATCAGTGTGCCGCGCTCGACGAGTGCGAGCGGCTCGCGAAGCTCGACCTCGACGTGCGCGCGCGCAACGCTGCTCCCTGCCCGGACCAACCAGTCTCCATGAAGCGCGCTCTCACGCCGTCGCCACCGTGCCTCTCCAGCTGTGGGAAGCCCTGACCGCGCGGCGTCGAGCGGCGAGAGCTGCAACGTGTACGGCGGAACACCTTCCGGCTCGACCTCGAGTCCCCGCAGCGCGTTGAATGCGTCGGCGCGGATGAGTCGCGTTTTCGGAGCAACGACGACGACGGTTGCCGCCGTGCTATCCACCCCGTTAGGCGCGGGCACGGCGAGGAGAAGCTCCGTCGCGGGGTCCGCGGCGACCGTCCTCAGTACCGGTCTGCGCCCCCGGAGGGCATCGGTAACAGCCTCTCTGACGGCATCTGCTGGCACGCCGAAGTTGGCGGTCGTGAGGGAGGCCAGCGGCGCTCCAGTCGACGACACGGCAAAGAGCGCGGTGGGGAGATCAGCGGCGGCGAGCGCCGACGTCACGTAGTGCTGGAGGAGCGCGGCGCGCGTTGCCGGCGGCGGCTCGTTCTCGAGCGATGCGGCGAAGCGATCGAGCAGCGAGCGGGTCGCACCCTGCGGGTCGGGATCGCTCAGAGCCGCGAGATCGTGTTCCGCGAGCTCCACTCGTCCGCGCGCCGTGCGCCCCCAGACGAGGGTCGCCGCTCCCAGTGCGGCGACGATGGCCGAGTTCACGACGAGGAAGCGGGTCTGCCGGCTGAGGGCGAGGGCACCGATCGCTCCGATCCAGAGGAAGGTGTACCACCATGGCCATTGACCCGGCGCCTGCCAGACGATCGGTGCCACCACCGCCGCGAGCGCCGCGGCAGCGGAGCCACTCCACGCGGGCGCGCCGTGGGATCGACCAACGAGCACGCCTCCAGCTCCCGCGCCGGCGAGGAGAACAGAGACGGCAGCGAGGAAGAGCGGGATCTCCCAGATGAGCCAGAGCGGCGCGCTCACTCCATAGCTGGGCGGACGGATGCCGCGCGCGAGATCGCGCAGCAGAAAGGGACCCAGACCGGCAACGAGCAGCACGATCGCGCCGGCAGTGATGCGCGTCGGCCGGCGACCGCGCCTGAGAAGCGTGAGCAGCGCGAGAAGGACGATCGCGCTCGTTAGGCCCAACGCTCCCGCGCTCGCCGTGAGCGTACCGGCGATGCCGGTGAAGTAGACGCTCGGATCGAACAGTCGTGTGAAGTTGGAATACTCGTTGAGCGGAATGAGCGCGACACACGCGAGCACCACGCCTAACGCGGCCAGGCGCGGGAGCACCGCTCGCGTCTCTCGCCACGCGGCGATGATGAAACACGCCAGCACGCCGGCGAGAACGAGGCCGACGTCGATGCGCAAACGCTCGCGAAGTCGCTGGAGCACCTCACCGGCTTCGAGCGGCGCTGCTCGCGCGTCGAGGATCGGCCGCCCTCGATAGGCGAAGTGCAGCACTGGTCCCGTTCCGTTCATCGAGCCCGGGGCGGCGAAGGTGAAATCGTCGAGTCGGGCCGCTGCCGCGATGCGTCGCGACAAGGGTCGAGACAGGCGATCCGCGGGGGGCGCGGCCGAGAGGAGCACCGTCGCCACCGCGCGATCGCTGCCTCGCCGCGCTGTCGCATAGAGCGTCAGATAGAAGTCGGAGGCCGACACGCCCGCGGCGGCGGTCAGGGTGTCCGGGGCGGAGCGGAACCGCCCCGCCCAGGCGAATGCACTGTCGCCGCGGTAGATCACCACCCCGCGCTCGTCCGGTCCGCTCACCAGCGATTGCAGTTGCCCGAACGCACTCTCGCGATCCAGCGTGCTGCCAAGGGCGATCTCCGCGTCCCTGGCAAGACGCTCCTCCGCGTCGGCAAGGGACGCCCCCAAGGCGTCGAGCCCCGCCCGCGACTGGGACGTCTGCCAGCTGCTCCAATCGTTGGTGATGCGGGCGAGCTCCCGCTGGGCGCGAGCGGCGAAGACGAAACCGATGGTCAGCAGGACCACGCATAGCACAGCCCAGGGGCGTCGCGAGCCGCGTTGCCACGCGGCGGAGATTCCCGCGGCGATGGTAGCAACCGCCCACGCGACCAGATACTGTACCGTCGGCGCATCGAGCCAGCGGCTCGCGGCAAGCACCGCGATGGCCACCGTGGCTGCCCAGGCAGCGCCAGCGATCGGTACCCGTTTGACCGAAAGGGGAACGACCGCCTCGTTTACCGTCCGATCATCGCGAATGACTCAGCCTCTCCCCGCGCCTGATGCGCGAACGGCACTCAAACCCTGGCGGCTCAAGGAGCTCCATCCCGCTGAGGTGGCGCGTCGGCTCAGTGAGGATCCCAGGTTGATCGTACCCGTAGGTACCTGTGAGCAGCACGGACCACATATGCCGCTCGGCTGCGATACGATCATAGTCGAGCATCTGGCAGACGACTTCTCCGCCGAGTTCAGGATCTTGCGGGCGCCGACGTTGGAGTATGGCGTGAACGTCGATACGGAGCGTGGCTTCCCCGGAAATGCGTCGCTGCGCCGAAAGACACTGCATCGGATGCTCAATGACCTGATCGATTCGTGGGAGGCCAACGGCGTGCGCGAGTTCGTGCTCCTCACGGCGCACGAGCACGACCCCCATCTCGAGGCGCTGGCCACCGTGGTGACATCGGGCGCGAGAGTCAGGGTCGTGGACATCTTCGAGGTGGATTTCAGCGATCTCCTTGACGGACAATCGGAACCGATGCACGGCGACGAGGTCGACACCTCCCTTCTCCTCCACCTCGCGCCGGAACTGGTGGCGGCCGACCTCGCTCAAGATTATATGATGTCCCGCGACGAGCTACGTCGATACCGCCGCGGCTGGCTGCGCGTCCCGAAGGGTAGTCCGGGCTCCATCGGCCGACCTCGGCTCGCATCTGCAGACAAGGGAGCACGGATTTACGAACGCATTCGGAGCCGGATTCGAGACCGCGTCTTCATCGCCCCTCCGCCAGACGCACCCTGAATATCAGGAACCCTAACCGGACGCATGGGTAGCATGAGCCCGATGAGACTTGGCTGCCTGGTGGTCCCGTGCGCTACGCTGCTGGCCAGCGCGGTAGCCCCATTGTCGAAGACGGGCGCGCAGGCCCCCAGCCGCACCCTCGACGAGGGGACTTTTCTCGTCACCAAGGGTGGCGCTCCAGCTGGCCGCGAGTCGTTCCGGATCACTCTCTCCGCACGTGGGTCCGCCGAGGCGTACCGCGCCACGGCTCAGGTCGTCCTCGGCGAGCGGCGCATCGTTCCCACGCTCACCTGTGACTCCCTCGGCGCGCCGATCTCCTACGACGTGTCCGTCCAGGGCGGGACAGACCCGACAGCACGCCTGCAGGCTCGCGCCAGGCCAGGGCGTTTCAGCTCCAT
Organism: Gemmatimonadaceae bacterium; assembly: GCA_035273165.1. Taxonomy (GTDB): domain Bacteria; phylum Gemmatimonadota; class Gemmatimonadetes; order Gemmatimonadales; family Gemmatimonadaceae; genus AG2. The sequence continues at coordinate 4,223 of DATEPP010000402.1, read as the reverse complement.
GCTTCGCACCCGAGAGGGAGAATCCACCCGCGAGTACGTCGTCCCCGCCGGCGTGGTCGTGCTCGACGACGATATCGTCCATCAGCTCTATTTCCTGACGCTTGGCGGTCGCAGATCGGGCACCGTCACTGTCCTGGCGCCGCGAACAGGAATTCAGGCGGTCGCGACGTTGCAGAGCCTCGGCGCGGGCTCGGTCGACATCGGCGGCGTCTCCGTGCCAGGTACGCACCTCGTGCTCACCGCACCAGGCTTTGCGCGGCGCGATTTCTGGATCGACGCTGGCGGACGCGTCCTCAAAGCAGCGATTCCGGAGTACGGAATAGTCGCCCAACGCGACGAGCCCCCGCGTTAGATTTCGGGCTGCGCCTAACGTTCCGGGTCCTCTGTCGCGGCCCGGCATTTTTTGTCGCCCAGTGAGCCGCAAGATCGCTGAAACCGGCCTCACATGCCCCCCGTACTGCCCGCAGACTTCCAGCCATAGGACCCGCCTACAATGCGTTTGCTGAAGCCGGTCGCCGTCTCGGCGCTGCTCGGCGCCATCCTGCCCATCGCACTCCTTGCGCAGGCGCCCAGCACCACTTCGTCCACCCCGCAGTCCACAGCAACGCTCACGCTCGACGAGGCCATTGCGCTCGCGAGGCAGAACAACCCGCTGTACCTCACGACAGCGAATGAGCGGAGGAGCGCCGAGGCCCAGGTGCGCCAGGCGTACGGAGCACTCCTCCCGTCGTCGAATGCCCAGTTTTACTCTGGCTACCAGCAGGGCGGCGACATCTTCGTCAACGGCGGCTCGCTCGCCGTCGGCTCGGATCAGCTGCAGTCGCAGTACTTTCTCGGCCTGAACTATCGCATCAACGCCGGGACGCTGGTGCAGCCAAAAGCGGCGCGTGCGAATCGTACCGCAGCCGACGCGGACATCACCGGCGCGGCCGAAACGCTTCGCTCGACGGTGACGCAGCAGTACATCACGGCGCTCCGCGCCGAGGCCAGCGCCAATCTGCAGGACACGCTCGTGCAGGTGCAGCGGGCGAACCTCGAGCTGGCGAAGGCACGCGTGGCGGTGGGAGCGGACAACATTCTCGCTGTGCGTCGCGCCGAAGTCACCCTCGGCCAGGCCGAAGTGGCGGCGCTGACGCAGCATAACACGGCCGAAGTCGAGAAGGTCAGGCTGTTCCAGCAGATGGGTGTTCAGCCGGAACGCGACATCAAGCTCACCACGGCATTCGCTGTCGCCACGCCCCGCTTCACGCTCGATTCCGTGCTGGACCTCGCGCGTCAGGGGAACCCCGCCGTACGTGCGTTGCGAGCGCGGGAGAAGGCAGCCGGGTTGAACGTGCGTGTCGCGCAGTCCAGCTACACGCCGACGTTGAATCTGTCGACGGGATGGAGCGGAACCTCGTTCCAGTACACGAACGGCGATTTCCCGGTGCAGCAAGCCATCGCGCAAAATGAAGGTCGCTTTTCCAGCTGCATGTCGCAGGACTCGATTCGTACGGCGCTCAACATGACGAGCCTCGGCTGTCAATCGAGGTATGCACCGCTCACGTCGTCGCAGATCAACGAGATCCGCAGCGAGAACAGCGCCTTTCCATTCAAGTTCCAGCGCTCGCCGCTCCAGCTCTCGGCCACGCTCACGATTCCGATCTTCGACAATTTCAACCGCGAGCAGCGCGTGCAGCAGGCGGAAGTCGATCGGGACAACGCACGGCTGACCGTGCGGTCGCGGGAGCTGCAGATGACGGCGGACGTCACGCAGGGCTATCTGAACCTCGTCACGGCGGCGCGCACCGTCGAGCTGCAGGAAGTGAATGCGCAGAAGGCGCGTGAAGAGTTGACGTACGCGCAGGAGCGATACCGCGTGGGCGCCGCGACGTTCCTCGACGTCACGACCTCGAGCGGCGCGTTCGTGCAGGCGCAGGTCGATCGAATCAACGCCATCTACGACTATCATCGGGCGTTCGCCGCGCTGGAAGCCGCGGTTGGCCGTCCCCTCCGTTGAGCGACAGGGGCTCATCCATGAGCAAGAAAACCAAGTGGTCGGTTGCTGGCGCGGCACTCATCGCGATCACCGCGATCATCGTCCTCACGGCGATGCGCAGCGGAAACAAAGCGACGAGTGTTCGCATCGAGCCGGTGCAGAAACGTGACCTCATCGCGTCGGTGACGGCGAGCGGCAACGTCACGCCACAGACCAAGGTCGATCTGAGCTCGGACATCACCGGCAAGATCGTCAGGCTCGCCGTGAAGGAAGGCCAGATGGTGAGCAAAGGCCAGTTCCTCCTTCAGATCGATCCGCAGGAAGCGCAGGCGAACGTGCAGCGTGCCGAGGCCGCGTTGTCGGCGGCGAAGGCTTCGGCGGCGCAGGCCAAGGCGAGCCTGCTCCAGGCGCAGAAGAGCTACGAGCGCTCGATGGAGATCAAGAAGAGCAACCCGCAACTGATCTCCGACGAGCAGCTCGAGCAGCTGCGGACGACCGTCGACGTCGATCAGGCCGTGCTGGAGTCGCAGCAGCATCTGGTCGACCAGAACGCCGCCCAGCTGGCGCAGGTGAAGAGTGCGCTCGGTAAGACGACGATCTACGCGCCGATGGCGGGACGTGTGACGCGTCTCAACGTCGAGGGTGGCGAGACGGCGATTATGGGAACGCTCAACAAGGACGCGGCGACGCTGCTCACGATCAGCGACATGTCCGTGCTCGAGACGAAGGTGAAAGTCGACGAGACCGACGTGGCGCGCATTCAGGTCGGCGATTCGGCAATGGTGCAGATCGACGCGTTCCCCGACACGACGTTCCGTGGCCGGGTGACAAAGATCTCCAACAGCGCGGTGAAATCGGCGACGGCGACGCAGGCGAACGGCGATCAGGCGGTGGACTACGAGGTCACCATTCAGCTGCTCGATGTGCCGCCGGAGACGCGCCCGGACTTCTCTGCTACGGCGAAGATCGTGACGGACTCGAGGCATAACGTGCTCTCGATTCCGATCATCGCGCTCACCGTACGGGAGAACGAGACCCTGCAGTCCGGCGACACCGCCGTCGGGCTCGGCAAGCCGAAGCCGAAGAAGGAAGTCGGCAAGAAGGACGTCGAGGGTGTCTTCGTGGTTGGGGGCGACAACAAGGTCACCTTCCGCGAGGTCAAGCGGGGGATCACCGGCGAGAAGCACTTCGAAGTGCTCAGCGGTCTGAAGGAGGGTGAGCGTATTGTTGCCGGTACCTATCAGGCCATTCGCGAGCTGAAGGACGGTGCGCTCGTGAAGGAGACGAAGGCCGATCCCAAGAAGCCCGGAGCGTGAGTGTGAGTCAGGAGATCGTCGAGCCAGCGATGGGAACGACCGCCGAGCGACGTATCGTCGTCGCGGCGGAAGGCCAGGCGCCGGACAAGCGTTGGGTCATCGTGACCCGCGGCATCAAGCGCGAGTATGACATGGGCGGCGAGATCGTCCGCGCTCTGCGCGGCGTCGATGTCGCGATCGGCCGCAACGAGTACGTCGCCATCATGGGACCGTCGGGCTCGGGCAAGTCTACGCTCATGAACATCGTCGGCTGTCTCGACACGCCGACCGCCGGTGAGTACTGGCTGAACGGGACGCTCGTCTCGCGCATGACGGACGACGAGCTGGCACGCGTGCGGAACAAGGAGATCGGGTTCGTCTTTCAGACCTTCAACCTTCTGCCGCGCGCGACAGCGCTCCACAATGTCGAGCTCCCGCTGGTGTACGCCGGCATCTCGTCCGACGAGCGGCGAAAGCGGGCGAAGCATGCGCTGGAGCAGGTGCAGCTCGAGCACCGGATGGACCACAAGCCTAACGAGCTCTCGGGCGGTCAGCGACAGCGCGTCGCGATCGCGCGCGCGCTCGTGAACAGTCCGTCGATCCTGCTCGCGGACGAGCCCACGGGGAACCTCGACTCGCAGACCTCGGAAGAGATCATGAAGGTTTTCGAGGAGCTCGCCAATCAGGGCCAGACGGTGATCATGGTAACGCACGAGCCGGACATCGCCGCCCATGCCCGGCGGGTCGTCGTGCTCCGCGACGGACTCGTCTCGTCCGACGATCGGCGCGAGGCGTTTGCGGCGCGCGTGGGTATTTAGAACCGCTGTCATCCCTCGTCGCTTCGCTCCTCGGGATGACAGGAGAACTCAATGCCCCTCTTTGAAGCAGTCCGACTAGCCCTTGGCACGCTGCGCGTGCAGAAGCTGAAGAGCTTCTTCACGCTCATCGGG
>DATEPP010000401.1:0-1130 GCA_035273165.1 Gemmatimonadaceae bacterium | reverse complement strand
CCTCCGGCGATCCAGCCCGACAGACTGCTCCGCGCATCGCGGTCGGACGTCGGATCGTAGAACCCCACTCCGATGGTCGCCTGATCCGGATTCCCTGTTTCGCTTCGGTAGCGAAACACGCCCCGGCCGCTCGTGGGAGAGAACTGGTCCGCACTGACGCGCGCCATCTCGACGCCCAGCTTGAGGAGATGACTTCCCGGCCCTGTCCCGATCGGATACGTGAGGCGATCGATGGCGCGGAATTGCTTCTCGTGAATGTCGAAGATCGCGTCTCCGTGTCCGATCGTGAGCGTCGGATAGTTGAACGTCGGGCCGTCGACCAGCGGCTCGTCGCTGCTCGTCCAGCCGACGAATTGCAGGCTGAGCTCATTCGCGATGCCTAACGCCGGAAGCCACCGATGGCGGACATTGATGGTGTTGACGGTGTAATTCTGCGACCCTGCAGACTGCCGTGCCTGAATCCCGCCGAATCCCGACTCGCCCGTGAAGTGACGCGCCGACCCGATTGCCTCGACCGTGTTCGCGTCGTTCACGACGTAGGTCGTGTGGAGGAGGGCGGTCCAATTCCGGCTTGGCGCATCGAACACGCCGGCATAGTTGTCCCAGAGCGTGGGATCCACCGCGGGCCTGCCTGGCACGACGGCGACGTAGTTGTGAATCGTGGACTCCTCGTAGCTCAGGGCGTAGAACAATCGGTCGCGCGCGATCGGCCCTCGCAGACTCACTCCGCCCTGCCGGCGATTCACGTCCGGCTTCGCGAAGTTGGGAATGTTGCGCTGATAGCTCGTGACCGAGATGAAGTCCTTGTTCTGAAGGAAGCCGAACGCCGAGCCATGCGTCTCGTTCGTGCCCCGCTGCGTCGCGGCGCTGATTATGTACGCCGCGCCCCGCGTGTATTCGGCGTCATATGGATTGATCAGGACGTGATATTCCTGCAGCGCATCGACCGGGATCAGGGACCCATTCGCGGGCGACCCGACGATGTTCGTGCTGTTGAGGTTCTTCATCTCCACGCCATCGACGTAGAGATTGAGCGCCCGCTCATTGCGCAGCGATCCCGCGGACGGCAGGGCATGGCCGGCGACGGGCTGGAACGAGCGGATTCCCGCCGCTACCGCGGCCAGATCCAT
>DATEPP010000400.1:0-4547 GCA_035273165.1 Gemmatimonadaceae bacterium | reverse complement strand
AAGCTCGACCTCGACACGCTCGAGCGTCTCTCGAAGGTCGCGCGGGACGACTACGGGCTCGCGGGCGCCGTGCAGCACGGTGCGTCGACCCTTCCCGATTCAGCGTTTCATAATTTCCCGAAGCGGGAGACCGCCGAGATTCACCTCGCGACGAACTTCCAGAACATGCTCTTCGACAACATGCCGGGAGCGATACGCGACGAGATCTACGGCTGGCTGCGCGAGAACGCCAAGGAGGAACGCAAGGCAACCGATTCCGACGAGCAGTTCTTCTACAAGACTCGGAAAAAGGCTCTGGGTCCGTTCAAGCGGCGTCTCTGGGATCTGCCTGACGACACGAAGGCGCGTCTTGCGGCGGCGTACGACGAGAAGTTCGGGTTCCTCTTCGAGCAGCTCGCCGTTGGTGGTACCGCGGCTGCGGTTCAGCGTTTCGTCCACGCGCCGGTTCAGCATCGGCCGGAGCCGAGCGAGACGACCGTCGGCGTCGCTGCCGCGCCAGACGACGCGGATGCGGGCGAGTAGCACGGACGGTGGCGATGGCAGCGTCTAGTGCATCGCAATCGGAGCGCTCGGCGACACGAAGTGTCGACGAGCTCTGGCTGGACATTTTGCAGCAGGTGAGCGCCCGCACCTCCCACGAGCTGAAGGGCGCGCTCAATGGCGTCTCGGTGAATCTCGAGGTTGTCCGGTCGCGCTCCGCACGCGCCGATGCCGCCGCGGCCGCCGTCGCGCCGTTCGCGGCCTCCGCCGCCGATCAGCTGGATGCGGTCGTGGCGATGACGGAGGCACTCCTCCGGCTGGCGCGGCCACCGCGAGAGCCGGTCGACCTCGGCGACACGATCGATGGACTCACGTCGCTGCTCGCGCCTTCGGCCCGCGCCGAGGGCGGATCGCTCCGCGTCGAGTCACCGTCCCGCGATGTCGCGGCGCTGGCAATTCGGCCGCGCGGCAACATCGCGAGGTTGCTCATCGGTTCAGCGCTCCTCGCGGCACTCTCGCGGAAGGGCGACATTCGATGCAGAGTGGAGGCGGGCGAGGACGCCGTCGTCGGCGTGGAGTGCGCCGACGCCGAAGGCCCGATCGAGCTTCCGGCGGACGTCCTCGCGGCGGCCGCAGGGGCCGACATCCGCGTGCACTGTGAAGGTCAGAGCATTTCCATGGCGTTTCCGCGCGCGAGCGGCGCGCGGCAACGCACACCCGAGAGAGCATGAAGCACGCAAACGCAAAGATTCTCATCGCCGACGACGAGAAGGCGATCACCGCCGGACTCGGCGCGATTCTGGGTGACGAGGGTTACGGCATCGAGATCGCCGAGGACGGCCAGAAGGCGCTCGATCGCCTCGCCGCCGACAAGTTCGGCGTCGTCCTCGCGGACCTGAAGATGCCGAAGCTCGATGGCATCGCGCTTCTCAAGGCGATTCGCGAGCGGAAGATCCCGACCGAGTTCATCATGATCACGGGACAAGGGTCGACGGAGCTGGCGATCGAGGCCATCAAGCAGGGCGCGGTCGACTACATTGAGAAACCTCTAAACACCGAGCGACTCAACAAGCTCAAGGCGCAGATCCCGAAGCTGCTCGACCAGTTCGCGCTCCAGGAAAAGAATCGTGAGCTGACGGCCCGGCTCGAAGGGCTCACGCATTACGGCGACCTCACCGGCCAATCGGAGTCGATGCGCGCGGTGTATCAGGTGATCGACGCGGTCGCGCCGTCGAGCGCGAGTGTTCTGATCCTTGGAGAGTCGGGTACGGGAAAGGAGCTCGTCGCGCGAGCGATGCACACGAAGAGCGAGCGCGTGAAGGGACCGTTCTTCGCGCTCAACTGCGCCGCGCTGCCAAAGGAGATTCTCGAGAACGAGCTCTTCGGCCACGAGAAGGGCGCATTCACCGGATCCACGAACGAGAAGCCAGGCGCGTTCGAGATGTCGAGTGGCGGTACACTCTTCCTCGACGAAGTCGCCGAGATGGCTCCTGACATCCAGGTGAAGCTGCTGCGCGCGCTGGAGACGCGAATGGTGCGCCGCCTCGGCGGCAAGAAGGAGATTCCCGTCGACATCCGCGTCGTTGCCGCCACGAACAAAGACCTGCAGAAGGCGATCACCGAGGGTGAGCTGCGCGAGGATCTCTACTATCGGCTCGCGGTGGTCGAGATCTATCTGCCGCCGCTCCGCGAGCGCGCCGACGACATCCAGCTGCTCGCGAACGAATTTCTTGCTCGTTATGCGTCGCAGAACGGGAAGAGCATCACCGGCTTCGCCGATGACGCGTGGGACTGGGTACTCGCCTATCACTGGCCTGGCAACGTTCGCGAGCTGAAGAACGCCGTCGAGCGTGCCGTGATCATGGCGCGGGGCGACAAGATCACGATGACCGATCTCATGCTTCGGCATCTTCGGACGCCGACTCAGGAGTCCGCGCTCACGATGCACGTCGGGTCGACGACGGTCGCCGATGCGCGCCGGCAGCTCGTGCTGAAGACGTTCGCGTCGGCGGACGGCGACGTTGCGCGCACGGCGAAGATCGCGGGGCTGCCGATGGAGGAAGTGCGGAGAGAGCTCTTGGCCCTCCTCGATGGTGGGGCGTCGACGAACGGCGCTGGCTCCGGTGCCAGCACCGGACCCGACACCGAGGCACGAATCGCGCGGAAGACGGACAACATCGCGGCCGCACGCGGCGCCGCGAAGGGCAAACCGCCGAAGAAGAAGTAGACGATCACCAAAACGAGAGCGGACATGTCGCGGGACTACGAATTCGATGACGATGAGCCGTTCGTCGTCATCGAGAAGCAATCCGGAACGCTGAGCTCATTCTTCATCGGCGCCGCCATCGGCGCCGGCCTGGCGCTTCTCTTCGCGCCGCAGAGCGGTGTGCAGACCCGCCGCGGCCTGCAGCGTCGCGCGCGACGGGCGCAGCGCGCGGCGCGTCGAGTAGCAAACGACATGACGGACACCGTCGTCGATACCTTCCACGATGCGCGCCGGCGCGTCGAGGAACGCATCGACACGGCTCGTCAGGCAATCGAGGTGAAGAAGGAGCAGGTGCACCGCGCGATGGAGGCAGGCCGCGCCGCGGCGCAGCAGGCCCGTGAGGAGCTCGAGCGTCGCATTGCCGAGACGAAGGCGGCGTATCAGACCGCCGGCGACGGTGCGCAGAGCGCGGCCCCCGCGGTGACGCGTCGCGCGAGCGCGGCGACCATGGCGAGCGCGCCTGCCGACGACGAGATCGACGAGACGGACGAGACGTGAGCGGCGCCGGCGTCCCGGTTGAAGCGGGCACGCCGTCGTCTCCACCCACGACGCGCGCGAGCGGGGCGACACGTGGCCGCCCCGCCATCGTCAGTCTCGGCTGGACGCTGCGCGACTACGCGAAGCGGGTCTGGGACAACAGCTCGGAAGACAACGTCCTCTTTCTCGCGGGGGGCATCGCGTTCAACATTCTTCTCGCGGCCGTCCCGTTCTTCCTCCTGCTCATCGCCGGCGTCACCTACCTGTTGCCGATTCTCTATCGGGGCCAGGTCGAGCCGTCGTATGCCGTGTCGTTCTTCATCGACCGGCTTCTTCCGGCCCACGAAGAGTCGCCCGACTCGCCGATTCACAAACTCGTAACCGACATTCTCCGCACCCGGACGTCGTTCACGATTTACGGCGCGATCGGCTTCATCTGGTTCTCGACACGACTCTTCGGCTCCTTGCGCACCGTCCTCGCTGACGTCTTCGACATCGAGCACGAGCGTGGGATCATTCAGGGAAAGCTCTTCGACATCCAGCTCACGGTCGTCGCCACGCTCCTCTTCGTCGCGAGCACCGCGCTCAATACGTATCTCAGCATCGCTACTCACAGCGGGGTCGAGTTTCTGGGACGGCTCGGACTGCGCCATGATGTCATTGGCGGTGTCGAGTACTGGATCGGACGCGCTGTCGCGTTCCTCTTCATCGCCTGGATGTTCTTCTCGCTCTACAAGTATCTCCCCGTGCGACGCGTCCGCTGGCGCAGCGCGTGGATCGCGGCGCTCTTCACGAGCTTCATGTTCGAGGCCGCGCGCTGGATCTTCAGTGCGTACGTGCGCCGCTTCAATCCAGCGTCGCTCTACACGGGTACGCTCACCGCGATCGTCGTCGTCGTCGTGTGGACCTACTACGCGGCGCTGATCTTCATCCTCGGCGGAGAAGTGGGCCAGGTGTATGAGCTGCGTCGAATGCGACGGCTGCAGCGCGAAGTGTTTACCTGAGCGGCGAGTGATGTGAGGCGAGTGGCGTGCTCGTCTGGTCCGAAGGTTGCCTTTGGTGGGCGCGAGTCCTTTCTCGGAGAGCAATTATGCGGACCATCGCCGCACTCGCGTTATGCGCTGTCGCCCTTGTTGCCGGCTGCAAGCGTACGGATGACGGTAAGCTTGTGATCGAGCGCCCCGGCGAGATTGATGTGAAGATGAAGAATGACACGGTTCATCTCCCGAGCCTCGGCACGAAAAAAGACACCATCAATACTCCGACGATCGGCGTGAAGGAAGAAACGCTCATCGTCAAGAAGCCGGTGATCGGCTCGGAGAAG
>DATEPP010000399.1:0-2332 GCA_035273165.1 Gemmatimonadaceae bacterium | reverse complement strand
GCCCGCCGCGAGACTGGAGTCGCAGATCACGGCGTCGAAGGTGAGATGTTCCGCGAGGCGCAGCGCGTACTCGACGTTCTCCGCCGCGAGCGCCGCATGCCCGCGCGACGACAGAAATGCCGTGAGAAAGCCGGCGCTCTGAAAATCCGCGTCGACGACGAGGACATCGAGCGCTCGCGACGCGGTCTCCCGCGGCTCCGCAACCGGCGTCCGATGATGACAGAGCGTCGGCAGTCGAACGACGAATCGCGCGCCTCCCCGCTCAGCATTGTCGATGCCGCACTGCACGACGATCTCACCGCCATGGCTGGCGACGATGTCCCGGACGACCGCCAATCCGAGCCCTGTCCCCGCACCGACCGCTTTCGTCGTCCAGAACGGATCCCAGATCCGATCGCGCGCTTCCTCCGGAATGCCGGGTCCGTCGTCCTCGATCTCCAGCACGACCGCCGCGCCGTCGGCGCGGGTGCGAATGGCGACGGTTCCCGCCGGCACTCCCGATGCCCGAATCGCCTGCTCCGCGTTGTTGAGCAAATTCAGAACAACCTGCTCCAGCTGCGCGCGGTCGCCGCCGACGGGCGGGAGCGCGGGATCGAGCGTCAGGACGCAGGCGATGCCGTGCGTCTCGAGCGCGTATCGCCGCGTGCCGACGATGTAACCGACGACGTCGTTGAGGTTGATCCGGGCGCGGCGTTCGCCGTCCGGCTTGCGCGCCAGCGTCAGGAGGTCGCGCACGATGCGCCCCGCGCGTGCCGCTTCGTGATCGACCGTCTCCAGGGCGAGCCGAGTCTCCTCGTCGATTTCTTTCTTCAGCACCAGCTGCGTGAAGCCAAGGATCGCCGCGAGCGGATTGTTCAACTCGTGCGCAACGCCCGCGAGCGTCGCGCCGAGGCAGGCGAGCCGCTCCGTTCGCCGGAGCGTTTCCTGCTGGTGCAGCCGCTCGGTGAGATCCTCGACGATTCCGTCGACGTACATCCTGCCGTCGTCGTCGGCGACTGCCCTGAGCGAGAGCCGCACCGTAAGGCTGGTGCCATCACTCCGCCGCCACTGCGTCGACACCCGGTCCACCGGGCCGCGGGCCAACCTGGCGCGGAGCCGGTCGCACTCGCTCGGATCGACGAAGACGTCACGTCCGATCGTCAGGTCGTGCAGCTCGGCCTCTCGCGCATAGCCGAGCATTCGCGCCAGCGCAGGATTACCCTCGACGAAGCGGCCCTCCGCCGATGCGCGAAAGACGCCCACGCCGACCCGCTGGACCAGGCGCCGAAATCGCTCCTCGCTCTGCTCCAGTGCCCTGGTGAGGGCGTCGCCGGCGCGTTCCGGAACGATCGTGATCTCGCGCTCGTAGCGGTGTGATTCGGACGACTTGGAGAAGGGCATGACTGCTGGTGGATGCGTCGCGGGACCCGCTGCGCGGGAGGGGAGGGGAACGGCGGCAACCTAGTCTACGCGTCGTGACGCAGCGAAGCCATACCATGGTCCGTAACACCGTTGCACGGCCCTCCAGCTGCACTCTCTGCTCTCCACCCTCTGCCCAGCATGTCTCGAAACTCCTTCCTGGCGATCGTCGCCCTTCTGAGCGGCTTCGTCGTGTCGCCCGCCGCGGCCCAGGATCCATTCGAGATCCAGGTCTATGAGTACGAGACCGTACCGCGCGGGCGTTGGGACCTCGAGACCCACGTCAACTATACGGCCCGCGGTATCCGCGCCTTCGAGGCAGGCGTTGCGCCAAGCGAGAGACAGACCCACCTCACCTTCGAGCTCACGCGAGGCATCACGAAGTACTTCGAGCTCGCAGGGTATCTCGTCACGGCCCGCCGCGACGGAGCAGACCCGGAGATCGCCGGCTGGCGTGTGCGGCCGCGCTTCCGGCTCCCCGAGGACTGGCTTCCCTTCAAGTTCAGCCTCAGCACGGAATTCGGCTTTCCCAAGCGACTCTACGAGGAGAACTCGATCACCTTCGAGCTGCGGCCGATTCTCGAGCGAAGCTTCGGCCAGCTGCAGGTCGACCTTAATCCTGTGCTCGGCAAGGCAATCCGCGGCCCGACGTCGTCGGAGTTCTGGGATTTCGAGCCGGGAGCGCGGGTCGGCTACACGGTGAACAAGACGCTGGACCTCTCGCTCGAGTATTACGGCGCGACCGGCTCTCTCACCCATGTCGAGCCGGCCGCCGAGCAGATGCATCAGCTCTTCCCTGGCGCCGACATCAACTTCTCTCCCGACGTCGTCCTCAACCTTGGCGTCGGCTTCGGCCTGACGAATGCCGGCAACCGGTTGGTGTACAAGAGCCGATTGGGGTGGATTTTCTAAGAGTTATCAGCTGATAGTCGAT
>DATEPP010000398.1:0-3747 GCA_035273165.1 Gemmatimonadaceae bacterium | reverse complement strand
TATCTGCGGTACGCGATCTTTTCGGCGATCGGCAGTCTCGGCGTCTGGCTCCTCGCCGCGGCGACGCCCGCACTGGTCACGACGATCGCGCTCGGCTGGGCGCCTAACGACCATCAGCAGGCAACCCGCATCGCGGTCGTGGTCGCGATTCTCCTCGCGTCGACCGTCGCGCTCTGGCAGCGGGAGTACACGCGAGTCTTCGTAGCGCTGCACCGCGGGACGCCGTTCCGCTCGAGCGCGCGTCCGGAGCTCTGGACCCGGCTCGAGGCCGTTCTCGACCGCGCGGCGCCGTCGCTCGAGCGACGCCCCGAGGTGTACCGCTTCGGCGCACCCGGCGCGTATGTCATGAACGCCTTTGCCATTCCGTCGCGGTCTCATCCCGCGATCGCACTCGGCGACACGCTGCTCGCAACGCTCACCGACGACGAGATCGTCGCCGTCTTCGCGCACGAGACCGCGCATCACGAGCAATTCAACACGAAGCGGTGGCGCCGGGCGAGATGGCGGAGCCTGGTGCTCATCGTATTCATCGCCGTGCTTCCAGTGCTTCTCGTGACTCAGCTGCCGCTCGGCGCGATGGCGGTGGGTTGGTGCATGCCCGTGATCATCCTTGCGACGTTAGGCAAGGCCGCTGGCCGACGGCGCGAAGCCGAGACCGAAAGCGATCTGCGGGCGATCGCCCTCGGTGGAACGGCGCAGGCACTGATCGGTGCGCTGACGAAGCTGCATGTCTACAGCCGCGTCCCGCGGCGATGGCCGCACGCGATCGAGCGAGCGGCTACGCACCCGAGTCTCGCACGGCGCATCCAGGCGCTACAGGAAGCCGCGCCCGCTGTCGAGAATCCGCAACCGCAGGTGGCGACGCCGCTCGCCGCATTCCGCTCGCGGAATCCTGGCGAGGTCGTCGCCTTCGATCGAGAGCGGGCATACTGGTTCGAGGGCGTCCCCGCGGGGGCCTCGCTCGAGCTGCATGACCTGCGCGACGCAGCGTCCAGCTATCGCGCGATAGCGTACGCGGATCTCACGGAGCTGCACGTTACCGTCGCCGATGGCGATCGAATGATCGCGGCGACGGACCACGACGGACGGAGCTGGCGCGCACCGATCGCGCCGGCTGACGTCGCATCAGTCCAGGCCGCGCTCGATCGTGTCGACGTCAAGCTTGGACGACGCCGGGTCCCGGTCGCGCCCGCAGGCACGCCGCTCATTCGCTGGCTTGCTCTAGCGCTCCTCGTGCTCCTCTCGGCGGGAGGCGAGCTGGGTCTCGCGCTCGTGCCGATTCTCATCGTGCTCGTGCGGCCGGCGATATCGGCCGCGATCGCCGCCACGGCAGCGCTCACCATCGCGCATCTTCTCGTCGCACTGCGGCTGATTGTCTGGGCCGATCCGCTGCGACAGATCTCGCTGCTGCTCGCGCTGTCCGTGACCATCGTCCTCATCGTGCAGACCGTCCGACGAGTTCGTGCCGACACGAGCCGCGGGAATGTCAGACGGCTCACTCGTGAGGCGTGGATGACAGCTTGCCTGCTCGCCGGCATCGCCGTGATCACGACGGCGTCGCTCCTGACGCTAGTTGGTGGCCGTCCCGCTTCACTGCTTTCCCATCCCGCGGCAATCGGCGCCGCGTCGTCGCTCTTTGCCGCCGGCGGAGCTCTGCTCACGATTCCGAATCGTTGGTGGCGGCTTGGCGGCGCGGTCACGAGCCTGGCTGCGCTCGGCGGCGGTACGATCCTGTCCGGCGACGGATGGCTGATCAATCGGAGACCTCCGGTCATTTGGAATTCACAGCGCCTGACCGCGAATGGCGCCGTGCACGTCGCCGGCGGCGGACTCACACTCGTCACGTCGCCGCACGGCGAGGCATTCGCGGTAGCGCAGTATCAGCCGGCTCGTCGCGGTCAGGTGAGCGGCACACGATACGTGATCGGACGATTCGGCGCCGCAACACCGGCGCTCAGAACGAGCGCTGCCGACAAGATCGTCTTCGCCGACGATACGACCCTCATCGCGCTCGACAGCATCGACAGCGACAGCCTGGAGCTGCGCGCGGAGCGGGTCGATGGCAATCGAGAGGTCGTGCTCTGGCGCCAGCGCATCCCGGGCTCGGTCGGCGCCGAGCTGCTGATCGATCGCGCCAGAGGCAGCTGGGTTGTCGTGGGGCGCGACGAAGGAGACTCGAGCTTCGTCGTCGAGAGCGGCTCGCTCAACGGGGGCAAGCCCCGCCTCCTGCGGACACGGCCGATCGTCCGCGAGGCAGAGAACGGAACCGACGACTTTGGCGAGGCAGTGAGCCGGCCGCTAACGGCCTTTGCCGACGGCGGCGCGATCTGGACGACGCTCTCGGAGGCTCGTCGCTCTGGAGGCACCATGGCGCCGATGCTCCTCGTCTTTGCGGGCGGAATGCGGTGGGAGCTGCGCGGCACCGATGCGGCCGGTGAGCATTTCCTCACCGACGCCGAGGGCTTTCCGTCGTGCGCGCCCGAGGTCGACGCGTCCGGCGCGCTCTGCATCGAGCACTCGTCGACCGCGTCCCGAGTCTGGCGGGCCAGCTCAGCGCGATCGATCACGCGTATCGCCGCGCTGCCACCGGTCTACGATCTCGTCCACGCCGACGGCGCCGACCTCGTCGCCGCGGCAGAGCGTTTCGGCCAGCGCGCCGCGGTGGTAGACATCGCGCAGCACCGCGGCGTGCGCCTAACGATTCCAGGCAGCGGCGCGGTGCAGCGCGGCACGCGGTGGACAGCCGACGTCGCCGCGCGAGGGAGCTATCTCATCGTCCTGTCGACGAGCCGGGACGGCGCGCTCGTGACGAGATATGCGATCAGATAGCGGGACGCGGGAGGAATGTCATCCCGAGGAGCGCAGCGCAAGCGCAGCGATCGAGGATCTGCTTTTCCGCCTCACCAAAGATTCTCGCGGCGCAAGATTCACGAAGGCCGCTGACGACACTGACAAGGCCTGAGACCACTGACAAAAGAGCGCCAATAACCTTTAAGAAGGCGTTGTCGCTCTTTTCGTGCCGTCTGCGAGATCTGCGCACTCTGCGAAATCTGCGTTCTCTCCACCCTCCGTTCAGCGATGCCTCCGAGCCACGAGGAGCGAACGTGCAGATCCCTCGCTTCGCTCGGGATGACAGTCTCCCCATGTCCCGCGTGCTGCGTCCCACGACGCCCTGCTACGGTGCTCTCTGCCCCGCCAGCGTCGCGCCGCGCTTCTGATCGTCGACCATGCGCGCGACGTCCGCGAGCAGCTGCTTGGCGTCGTAGACGATGCCATCCTTGATCGTGTACTTCACGCCGCCCACCTGATCGACTTTCCCTGTGCTGTCGTTGAGCCGGAACCATCCGGTTCCGTACAACACTTTCAAATTCTCCAACGGATTGGCGTCGACGATGAGCATATCGGCGAGCATGCCAGGCCGAACGACACCGATTTCCGGCTCCTTGCCGGTGCGCTGCGCCAGCGTCTGCGCGCCATACATCGTGGCGCTCCGGATCACCTCGAGCGGGTGGAAGCCCGCCTCCTGCAAGAGCTCCATCTCTTCGATCGTCGCGAAGCCCGGCGTGCTGAAGATGAAGCCCGCGTCGGAACCGGTGGTCACCTTACCGCCCATGTTCTTGTACTCGTTCACGAATTGCATCCACACGCGGTAGAAGTTCTTGAACGCGACTTCGTCCCAGGTCGTCCAGTAATACCAGTAGGAGCCATGGTTGGTGCGGCTGGGCTGGTAGTACGCATACAGCGACG
>DATEPP010000397.1:0-1650 GCA_035273165.1 Gemmatimonadaceae bacterium | reverse complement strand
TTCCGTGGAGCGGCCACCACGAGAAGATGAAGCAGCGCCGTAGCGATCACCCACCCAACGACACCTCCCGTCGCGGTAATTGCCAGCGTCTCGACGAGGAGCTGTCGCACGATGTCGACATAGCTGGCGCCAATCGCACGGCGAACCGCAATCTCTCTCACGCGAGACGTGCCGCGCAGAAGCATGAGGTTTCCGACATTCATGCACGCGATCAGCAGCAGGAGCGACACAGCTGCGGTGAGAGTGGCTAGCACCGGTCGGACGTTCCCAAGGATCGTCTCGGTGAACGTCGCCGCGTGTACACCGCCGAATTCCGCGCCTGGTTGGAGCCGCCGTTCGATGGCGAGATATTCGTTGGCCGCCGCCGAAACTGTCGCTCCTGGCGCCAATCGCGCGACCGCAAACGCCGAGACCGTCGATTGCCAGCCTTGCCACATGGGAATCCAGTAGCCGACACCGGAGGGATACTCGAGGCCGGGCGGTGCGACGCCAATGATCTCATAATCGGTGCGAACCAGCGGCTCGATCAGATGACGGCCGATGACCGTCGAATCGCCGCCGAAGGTTTGGCGCCACGCGCGATAGCTGAGGACCAGCGCTCGGTGAGCCCCGACGCTGTTGGATCCCGGCACCTCATCATCGTCCGGCGTGAACAAGCGACCGAGGGCGGGCTTCGCGCCGAGCACCGAGAAGAAGTTTCCCGTCACCATGCCCCGATTGAGCTCGATGGAGCGCTCACCATAGGCGAACGGAGAGGCGGTGGCGGGCCAGTGCGCGATGGCCGCGATATCGCGCATCGTGCGGGACTTCTGGCGGACGACGGACAGCTCCTTCGTGCCTAACGTGAATTCATTCTTTGGATCGGTCCGATAAGTCCACATCACCGCGATGTGGTCTTGATCCACCACGGGCAGCCGCCGGATGAGCACCGTGCGGAAGACCGTGAACATCGCGACGGACATTCCGATCCCCAGCCCGACGATCGCGACAGCCGCAACGAAGAAGCCTGGGGCGCGCGTGAGGCCGCGGAAGGTGAAGCGCAAGTCACCCATCAATCGATCCATCGATCGACCTCGAATGAGACGAGTGAAGTATAGCCACATTTCGCGAAAGCAAAGCAGGGCCGGAAAACAAGTCGACGAGTACTCGTTAGGCGAGCATGTACTAAGCCCACAAGAGGGAACGACAGCAAACCTGTAACTGCGCCGATAAAGTGCGGAGGGCTGCTGACCGGCCGGAGCGATCGCGACGTCCCTGGACTCGCTGTCGACGTCGCGATGGCCACTCGCGTGCGATGAGTTGCGTTGTCAGGTTCGTTGATGATTGAATGCTGACAGCGCTAGCCCCGGTCTGACGTCCCCGGCCTACCGACCAGTTGCCCCCGCAGCCATCGCTCGATCGTCGCGATCACATGCGCCTGCTCGGCGTCGGTCAACGGCTCACCGCGCGGAATCTCGTGCCATTTCGCTAAACATCCGCGACAGCAAGTTGCCGTCGCGTGCTGCGCGATGAACACGGGGTGGCCCCGGAATGGTGTCTGCTTGCCATCGTTGCGTGGTGACGCGGGCGCGAGTCGCTGCGCAATCAGCTCCTCCGCCTCGACGAGAACACGCGTCAGCCCGCGCGTCTCGACGTACGCTCGCTCCGCGT
>DATEPP010000396.1:0-1596 GCA_035273165.1 Gemmatimonadaceae bacterium | reverse complement strand
CGAGCATCCGACGAGGGTCCAGTCCGAAACAGCCGCGGGACCCCTTCCGTCTTCCCGTCTTCATGTAAAAAAATCCGCTCTCCGTCACTAACCGGGCCGACGTTTTCGGCGGGTCCTGGCGCGCGGCTCGCCTCGAGACCCGCAGGATCTGTCTCGAGCTGCGTGCCGCGTGACGGGTGATTTAAGTGCGCTGCCCCATCGACTCGGCATCATTGCTGGGTCTTCCTCTCATTGGACGCAAAACCAATCGGAGGGCAGATGGGACAGCGCTCCCGCATTTTGGCGGAAGTTTTCGGATTCGACGGATGGAAAGTGAAGGGCGCGTTTTTCGAGTCGGCCGACGGCAAGCGCGTGACGGTCGCGCGCGCGACCGACACCCGCGGGGCAAAGCTCGTGCTCGTCGTCGAGCGCCGCTGGATGGCTCGTTGCAGCCAGTGCGCGCGCGCGTGTCGAGTGCGCCACGAGCAGCTCGGCGCACGACGTTGGGTCGACCTGCCGTGGGCCGGCCATCCGGTCGAAATCGAGTACGCGCCTTCGCGCATCAAGTGCCGCGCATGTGGAAACGCTCCGATCGAGATGGTCGCGTGGGCCGATCCGCGACAACGGCAGAGCAGGCGATTGCAACATCACCTCGCCGTTCAAGCCGCGTCGATGCCCGTGATGCACGTCGCCGCGCTGCACGGCTTGAGTTGGGCGACGGTCCGACGCGCCGAGCAGCGCGCGCTCGAGCGATGGGATGCTTCGCGGCCACCTCGCGTCCTTCGGCACGTCGGCATTGATGAGAAGTTTCTCGGACGACGCAACCAGCTCGACGAGAAGTTCGTAACCATCGTCAGCGATTTGGAAACAGGCGAGCCGATCTGGATCGGCTACGGGCGCAAGGTCCACGTCCTCAAGACGTGGCTCAACAGCCTCACTCCAGAAGAGAAAGCGAGGATTCAACTCTTCGCGATGGACATGTGGCCGGCGTACCCGGCCGCGATTCGCGAGACGCCGGGGCTGGAGCACGCCGCCATCGTTCACGATCCATTTCACGTCATGAAACGTGCCGTCGTCGCGCTCGACGAGCTTCGCAAGGAAGTGTTCTTTCGCGCAGGCCCGGAGCTCCGACGCCTCGGCGGCGGGCATGGTCGCCGTTGGTTGTTGCTTCGCGCGTGGGAGCGAAACGACAAATCCCAGCAGGCGGAGTTGCGTCGTCTCTTCTCGTACAACTCGACGCTCGCACGTGGCTACCAGCTGAAGGAGGAGTTCCGCGACGTGCTTGCAGCGCCGACCGTGACCGCGATGACGAAAGGACTCGCGAGGATTCTGCGGCGGACCCAGAGCCACCGCGTGAAGCCGCTCCGCCGACTGCACGACTGCATTCGGAATCACTACGACGCCATCGTGGCTCTCGCGGAACACCGGCCCGCCACCGGTCGCATCGAGGCGCTCAACAACAACTGGGAGGTGCTCGTCCGCCGCGCTCGCGGGTATCGCGACCACGAATACCTCCTTCTCAAGCTGCGATTCATGACCGCGAAGCCGATTCGCAACGAGCGCGACGTCCAACGCTTCGTTGCGTTGGCAGCCGCGTAGCGGCCCGGAAAACGACGA
>DATEPP010000395.1:0-18323 GCA_035273165.1 Gemmatimonadaceae bacterium | reverse complement strand
CGGCGCGATGGAGAGTTCGGGCTCATGACGGTCTGCGCGGCGGGCGGCATGGGCCACGCGATGGTCGTGGAGCGCGGCCGCTAGTGCGTGCACGAACGCTATCGCGCGCCGCTCACGAGCAGTCGATCGGGGGTGCACGGCGGCTTCATGCCAAATTTGGGATGTCAGCAATGATGCTCCCAAGGAGCCACGATGCGCACATCCCAAATTTGGCATGGTGCCGCCTAGCACCCCCGATCGACTGCTCTTCGGTCGAGATAATTACCTTCGAACGCCGTACCCCCCGATCGACTGCTCTTCGGTCGAGATCCTTACCTTCAGCCGCTGTGCACCCCCGATCGACTACTCTTCGGTCGAGATGCCCACAGCCACTAGGCTCGAGGGGCGACGACCTCGATCCCGCCTGCCCGTAATCCCGCCCGGAGCTGGCGCGCGAGCGGCGCCGCGTGGGGTCCGTCGCCATGAATGCAGATCGTGTCGGCACGGATCGGGATCTCCTCGCCCTCCACATCGGGGACGACCCCGTCCTTCACCATCCGCACGGCGCGCCTAACGGCTTCGTCCACGTCGGCCACCATCGCGTCTGGACGCGAGCGCGGCACCAGCGCGCCGTCGTGCAGATAATTGCGGTCGGCGAACGCCTCGCTCGCGCTCGGAATGCCGGCACGCTCCGCAGCCTTCAGGAGATGACTTCCCGCCAGCCCGAACAGCACGAGGCGGGAATCGACGTCCCGCACCGCGCGCGCGATCGCGTCGGCGAGCGCGGGCTGCGCCGCGGCCATGTTGTAGAGCGCACCGTGAGGCTTCACGTGCGCCAACCGGACGCCGGCCGCCTGGGCGAAACCGAGCAGAGCGCCGATCTGATAGATGAGTAGATCGTAAACCTCGTCCGGCGTCACCTGCATTGCCCGTCGGCCGAATCCCATCAGGTCGGGCAGGCTCGGATGCGCGCCCACCGCCACCCCGTGCTTCACCGCCGCCGCGACGGTCTTACGCATCACCGTTGGATCGCCGCCGTGAAATCCGCAGGCGATGTTCGCCGACGTCACGTAGGGGAGCACCTCGTCGTCGGCGCCGATCTCATACGCGCCGAAGCTCTCCCCCATGTCGCAATTGATGTCGACGCGCATGCTCCGTCGTCCTCAGTGATGGCGTAGCGCGATCGCCGCCCGCGCTTGCTGGATGTTGTCTTCGCGCGCAAGGTACAGTCGCTGCGCGTCCTCGAGTGAGATCGGCCGGAAGCGCAGTCGGTCGCCCGGCTTGAGTTGCGCGACGAGAGCGAGATCCACCGACGCGACCTCGCCGATCCGCGGATAACCGCCCGTCGTCTGCCGATCCGCCATGAGCACGATCGGATTTCCGCCTGGCGGCAATTGCACCGTGCCGAAGGCGACCGCCTCGGAGAGGAGCTCGCGCGGCTCGCTCAGCGTGAGCGGCGATCCGCCATTCTCGAGGCGGTATCCCATCCGATCGGACTGCGTGGCGACGCGAAAGTCCGTGCTCCACAATCGCTCGACCGAATCGGGAGTGAGGAGCCGCATGTGCTCGCCTTCGATGAGCCTGACGCCCGACGCGGTCGAATGGAATGGAATGAGTGACGCCGACGCACCCCATCGGGCGATCGTGACACGGTCCCGCCCTCGATCCCGCGTCACCTCGTCAGTGATGCGCCGCCCGAGCTCCGTCGGCGTGCCGAGCGGCAGACGGTCACCACGGTGGAGGGCGCGTCCGTCCAGTCCACCGAAGGACGCGCGAAGATAGGTGCTCCTGCTCCCGAGCACCGCCGGCACGTCGACGCCACCCGCGATCGCCACGTAGCCCCGGCACCCGCGCACTGCCGACGCCGCGTTCACCGTCGTGCCCGCAGGAATGCTGATCGGACGCCAGAGCGGCAGCGGCACTCCGCCCGCGGTCACGCCGAGATCGGCGCCGCCAAGCGCGATGAGTGTATGCTCATCAAAGCGGAGCGTCGGCCCGACGAGCGTGCATTCGAGTCCGGCCGCCTCCTCCTCGTTCCCGACGAGCAGATTTGCCACGCGGAGGGAGAGCCTGTCCATCGCACCGGAAACCGGGATCCCTTCTGCCTGGTAACCGACGCGGCCACCGTCCTGTATGGTCGCGAGCTGGCCAGGATGCAGAACCTGACAGATCACGCTGCCGCCGTATCGTCAGACCCGGCCGCGCGAAAGCGAACGACATCGCCAACGGCCAACAGCGTCGGTGGCGTTCGTCGCGGATCGAAGAGCGAGACCGATGTCCTCCCGATGATCTGCCAACCGCCCGGCGAGACGAGCGGATAGATGCCCGTCTGATTTCCTCCAATTCCGACGCTTCCGGTAGGCACCGCCGTCCGCGGCTCGTCGCGCCGTGGCGTCGCCAGCACCTCGGGCAGGCCCCCGAGATAGGCAAAGCCGGGCGCAAAGCCGAGCATATAGACGCGATAGATGGCAGCGGTGTGCAGTCGCACGACCTCTTCCGCGGTCAACCCGTGTGCCTGCGCCACAACAGCGAGGTCGGGTCCCTCGTCGCCGCCGTAGCGCACCGGGATCTCGAACGTCCGGGGTGCCGGCAGAGGCTCATCGCCGAGATTGGTGAGTGCGGCTTGCACGGCCTCCGCGAATCGGAGGTACGGCGAACGAGTGACGCCACGACCAAGTCCGGATCGGTCGTTAGGCACGCGCGCCGGATCGTAGTGCACGGCGACGCTCGCGAACGCCGGCACGAGCTCGATCTGCCCCGGCACCGGGTGCGATGCCAGTCGGGCCGACACCGCCCGCACCTGACGATGCGTTGCTTCGTCGATGGTCGTCCCGAGTTGGATGAGGAGGGCGCGGTCGCCCAGAGGCACCACACGCATTATGAGGCGACGGCCTCGCGCGCGAGGGCTGTCTCCGCCAGCGTGAGCAGCTGCGCCTCGGAGCCTGGCGTCGGCACCGACTCCGCACGCTCATAGCGGCCGTCCGCCCGCAGCACCCACGCCGACGCGTCGTCCAGCTCGCGCTCGAGGATCTGCTCGAGACGCTGACGGCACGTGGGATCAGCAATTGGAGCCACGACCTCGATCCGTCGTCGGACGTTGCGAGCACGCCAGTCCGCGGATCCGATGAGATATTCGTCATCACCGCCGTTGCCGAAGTGGTAGATCCGTGCGTGCTCGAGGAAGCGGCCGACGAGGCTCGTGACACGGATGCGCTCGGACAAGCCAGGCACGCCGGGACGGAGGAGACAGAGACCGCGTATGATCAGGTCGATGTCGACCCCCGCCTGTGACGCCTCGTAGAGCGCGTCGATCAGCTCGAGATCGGAGATGCCATTCAGCTTGAGCCGGATGCGGCCACCACGTCCGGCGCGCGCGTGCGCGATCTCGCGTTGCACGCGCGCGATCAGCGCCGTCAGCAACTGGTGCGGTGCGACGAGCAGCCGTCGATAGCTGCCGCGCGGCCACTGCGACGAGCCGGTGAGCTCGTTGAAGAGATCGCTCACGTCAGCCGTGAGCTCGTCGTCGGCGGTGAAGAGGCCGAGATCCGTGTACACGCGTGCGTTCGCCACGTGATAATTCCCCGTGCTGATCTGCGCGTACTTGCGCACACCGTCACCCTCGCGCCGCACGACGAGTATCATCTTCGCGTGGTTCTTGAGCCCGACGAGCCCGTAGATCACGTGCGCTCCCGCACTCGTCAGGCGCCGCGCCCATTGCGCGTTCCGCTCCTCGTCGAAGCGCGCCTTGAGCTCGACGAAGGTCACGACCTCCTTCCCCGCCTCCGCCGCGCGTACCAGGCTGTCGACGACGGGCGAGCTGCCGCCCGCACGATACAAGGTCGCCTTGATCGTGATCACCAGGGGGTCGGCGGCGGCCTCGTCGAGGAAGCGAAGCACCGTCGCGTCGAAGTCCTCGTACGGCAGGTGAACGAGCCGATCGCGCTCGCGGACGACGTCGACGATCGACACCTCGTCGCGAAAGGGAGTGACCGGCTGGAAGGGTGGAAAGCGCAGCTCGGGTCGTGGCAGCTCCGCGAGCTCACGGAGCGCGCCGAAGTCCACGAGCGGCGACGACTCGTACACGTCGGCCGGCCCGAGGAGCAGCTGCTCACCCGACGCGTCCAGGCGAAGCTCCTGCAACAGCATGCCGCGCAACTGCTGCGGCATCGATCGCTCGACTTCGACGCGAACGATCGGGTTCGTGAGGCGTCGCCGCGTGTCCTCCTCGATCGCCTGGAGCAGATTCCCGGACTCCGCTTCGTTCACGTCGATCTCGCCGGCACGCGTCGCACGAAAGACGTGCGCCTGGATCACCGCGCGGCCCGGATACAGCGCGTCCACCTCGTCGCGCACGATCTCCTCGATCGGCACGAAGGTTGGCGCGTCGGGAACGCGCACGAAGCGCGGCAGCGAAGGCGGAATGCGGAGCGACGCGAGATGCAGTGGCCCCGTCTGCGGATCCTTGATCACGACGAGGAGCGAGAGCGCGGCGCTCGCGACGCGCGGCGTCGGATACCCGGGCGCCTCGGTGATCGCGTGTGGCGTGAGCGCGGGCTGGATCGCCGTCCGGAAGTACTCGCGCAGCTTGAGCCGCGCCGGCGCGTCGACCTCGTCGAGTCTGACGACGCCGACGCCGTGCGTCGCAAGGGCGGCGAGCGATTCCGTGCAGGCGCGCTCCTGCCGTCGCGTGAGCGCCTCGATCCGCTCGCGCAGATCGGCGAGCTGCTCGTCCGGCGTCCGCTCGGCCACGCTCCGCTCGCCGGTGACCGCGAGGACGCGTCGCTTGAGCGCGCTCACCCGCACCATGAACAGCTCGTCGAGATTCATGGACACGATGGCGACGTAGCGCAGACGCTCGAGAAGCGGCGTGCGTGGGTCTTCGGCCATCGCGAGCACGCGCGAGTTGAACTCGAGGAGACTCTGGCTGCCGTCGAGCAGGCGGTCGGTGCCGCTGAGATACTCGTTAGGCGAGGATGGCCGTCGCGGCTTTGCCAGCGCCGGCTCCCCAGGCGCGGCGGCGGCGGCGCGGTCCGACGGCATGGTGGCCATCGCGGCGCGCGTGGCGAGCGCCCCCGCGCGCGCGGCGACGAGCAGCGCCGCGATCGTCGCCGGATCCGTGAGATCGCTCGTCCCGGCGCGGGTCGTCAACTCCTCGATCGAGAGCCACTCAATGGGAGTGCCCGGCGCATCGTGCTGCCGGCGCTGACGACCGGCGAGCCAGACCTCGAGTCGCGGCCGCGCGGCCGACGCGGGGAGGGTGCCGAGGAGTCGGAGCTCACCGACGCCGCTGCCGAACGACTCGGAGAGAAGATGTCTCGCCGCGCCTTCGCCGCTGCCGATGCCGGTGGGGAGTCGCAGCTCACCGTTCACCTGGCGGCACGCGACACGGCCCGATTCGACCGCGACGAGCGCGACGAGGCCTCCGCGGTCGAGCGATCGCAGCTCGGCTTCGCGCATCATCGTCACGCGCAGCTGCCGGGCGCGGTCGACCTTGGCGACGATGGTCGGGCGGACGTCATATCGCGCCTGCAGCGCCTCGGCGACGGCGGCGAGCGACGGACGTCCCTTCGCGAGGCGACGCGCCTTCATCTCATGAAAGCGGCGGCGCACCGGTCCCTGCTCCACCGTCACCGCGTCGTAGACGAATTCGAAGCGGCCGCGGCGCAGGAAGCGCGCGTCACCGCAGCGGACGTGGCGCTCGGTCGAGAAGGCGAGGTCGACGCGCAGCCGTGCCGGATCGATCATCGCACGAAGCCGGCGCGCCGGCTCGCTCGTGCCGCGGGCCGCATCCAGCGGATCCAGCTCGTTCGTTACGGCGTCGTAACGCTGCCAGATCACGGCGCCGGCGCGGCCGCGCACCGCCGGCTCGCGCACGGAAAGCGTCAGAAGGCGCCGGTCGTCGCTCGTTAGGCGGAAGCGGCAGGTGATACCCTGCTCGCGCAGCGATGCCTCGTCCGTGTCGAGGAAGACGTCGCGATGAAAGACGTGCGCGGGCGGCGTGCTCCTGAGCCCGAGCGGCAGCTTTGCAGCGATGAGCTCCAGGAGCAGCTCCGGCGTCGGCACCTCCCACCGCACTTCGCCGCCCGGCGCCGAAACGATCGCGGGTCCGGCGCTAGTCATCCCGAGCGCAGCGAGGGATCTGCTTCCCACCCAGTCGAGAGCGCGACCCGGCAGGCAAAAAGCTGATCACGAATGACGCGAATAGTGCGAATCGCTCCGCTGGACGCACGGACCTTCGCCCCTGCAGGTTGAGCAATTCTCTTTGTGAACGGCACACCCCTGGGCCAGTAGTGGCCAGCCCGACACCAATCATTTCACGGCCGTGAAGCAAGGAGCCCCGAGCGACACGGAGCGATTCGCCACAATTCGCGTCATTCGTGATCAGGTCTTTCGTGAAGGGTCGCGATCTCGACTGGCCGGGAGAAGTCCGCGGAGGGAGTTAGTGCTCCCCGTGTGCGTTGACAAGGGCGCGGACGCAACGCAGCATCCTTGACGTCACCCGTGCACCCATCGCCTCGCGGAGATTCCGGCATGCCCTTCTTTCGTACGACGCTCGCGCTCGCGTTGACCTCCCTCGGCGCCTCGGCACTGCTGGCCCAGCAGAAGGGGAAGCCTGAAGACACCGAAGTCTGGAGTCCCGTTCCGAAGGTCGTCACGCCCGGGCGCACGAACGACGCGCCGCCGTCAGACGCGATCGTGCTCTTCGACGGCCGCAACCTCGACCAGTGGGTGTCGGTGAAGGACCATGGACCCGCCGGCTGGACCGTCTCCGACGGCGTCGTGACGGTGAACAAGGCGACCGGCAACATCGAGACGAAGCGGAGTTTCACAAATTATCAACTGCATCTCGAGTGGCGCGTCCCCGAAGGGATCACGGGGACAGGCCAGGCGAGGGGCAACAGCGGCATCTTCCTCGCCTCGACCGGCGCCGGCGACGCCGGCTACGAGATCCAGATCATGGACTCATACCAGAATCCGACGTACGTCAACGGCCAGGCGGCCGCGATCTACAAGCAGTATCCGCCGCTCGTGAACGCCATGCGCAAGCCCGGCGAATGGCAGACGTACGACATCGTCTGGACGGCACCCACCTTCCGTGACGACGGCTCAGTCGCGACTCCGGCGTACGTCACGGCCTTCCACAACGGCGTGCTCGTACAGAATCACGTCGAGCTGAAGGGCGAGACGCTCTACATCGGCACCCCATCGTACAAGAAACACGGCCCCGCGCCGATCAAGCTTCAGGCGCACGGAGACCCAAGCCCGCCGATCAGCTTCCGCAACATCTGGGTGCGCGACTTACCCTGAGAAGCGTGGAGACCGAGACTGAGATCTCAGATCTTCAGATCTGAGATCGGGCTCTTTCGGATCGCCGGGCGCGCATCTCACCCACGACAGCGAGCCCAGGTGCGAGAAGTCAGTGCCGAGATGCCAGGCGTGAGGGTGGAATTTTCCTCTCACGCCTTACTCCTCGAACCTGACCTCTCGACCCTGGGCTCGCTGTCGCGGGTGAGATCGCCGCTCGCCACATCGAAAAGGATCGATCTCAGTTCTCAGATCTGAGAGCTCAGTCTCGCCTCAATCGGCGGTTTCGCCCCAAACCGGGACCGATTGCGTTTCGCGCGCAACCCGTCGCCGAGAAAAGCGCTGTTGGAGCTCGTCGAGGTACGTATAGAAGACCGGGGTAACGTACAACGTCACGAGCTGCGAGAACGCCAGCCCGCCGACGACCGCGACGCCTAACGGGCGCCGCGTCGAGGCGCCGGCACCCCAGCCGACCGCGATCGGGATCGCGCCCATCAGCGCCGCCATCGTCGTCATCATGATCGGGCGGAAGCGCACGCTCGCCGCCTCCAGAATTGCCTCGGCCGGCGTCCGATCGCCCGACCGCTGCGCCTCGATGGCGAAGTCGATCATCATGATCGCGTTCTTCTCGACGATGCCGATGAGCATGATGATTCCGACGAAGCCGTAGATGTCGAGATCGAGCCGGAAGAGGAGGAGCGTCACGAGCGCGCCGAATGCCGCGAAGGGCAAGCCCGACAGAATCGTCACCGGATGGATGAAGCTCTCGTAGAGCACGCCGAGGATCACGTAAATCACGAAGACGGCGAGGATCATCAGGAGCACGAGGCCCTGCTGCGTCGTCACGAACGCCTCGGCGAGCCCGGAGAAGCCCGCCGCCACCGTCGGCGGCAGCACCGCGGCAGCCTCACGCCGCACCGTCGCCAGGCCGGTGCCTAACGACACACCGGTCGCGAGGTTGAACGAGATCGTGACCGAGGGCAGTTGCCCCGAGTGATTGACCGTCACCGGGCCGACGCTGTTCACGAACTTCGCGACGGTGCTCAGCGGCACCAGCGGCCCGCGGTTCGACCGCACCCAGAGCTTGCCCAGCGCGGGGATGTCGCTCTGATACTGGGGCAGCAGCTCCATCACCACCCAATACTCGTTGGTGGAGGTATAGATGGTGGACACCTGCCGCTGCCCGAAGGCGTCGTACAGCGTGTTCTCGATCTCCATCGCCGACACGCCAAGCTGACCCGCCGTCTCCCGATCGATCGCCACCGTCACTTGGGGATTCTCGATGAGGAGGTCGCTCGTGACGTCGGTGAGGGCACCCTGCTGGCGGAGCCGTCCCTCGAGCTCGCGCGCCGACGAGTTGAGCGTATTGATATCGCCGCTCTGGAGTGTGTACTGGTAGAGGCTTTTCGACGCCAGCCCGCCGATGGAGATAGCGGGCGGATTCTGGACAAAGACGGCGATGTCGGGCACGTTCTGCACCGCCTTCGTGAGGTCGCGCGCGATCTCGTCGGCGCTGCGATTCCGCCGGTCGATTGGCTGGAGGTCGATCGTGAGCTGGCCCTGATTCGCGGCCGCGGTCGTCCCGACGCTGGACGTCACCGACCGCACATCCGGGTCGCGCGCCATCACGTCAGCGACCTGACGCTGATGGGCAACCAGAGCATCGAACGAGACACCCTCGGCTGCCTCGGTCGTCGCGAGCAGCTGCCCCGTGTCGTCAGTCGGGAAGAGCCCTTTCGGCGTCGACCAGAAGAGCCATGCCGTCGCGACGAGGATCACGAGCGAGAAAACGAGGGTGGCCGGCCGCCGCGCCATCACCCATCCCAGGCTCCGCTCGTAGACGCCTAACGTGCGCTCGTAGAAGCGCTCCGTCGCCGCGTACATCCGGCCGTGGGTCTGCCCATGCTGAGAGCGAAGGAAGCGGCTCGACAGCATCGGCGTCAACGTCAGCGACACGAATCCCGAGACGAGAATCGCCACGCCGATCGTCACGGCAAACTCGTGGAAGAGCTTCCCGATGATGCCGCCCATGAAGAGGAACGGAATGAAGACCGCCGCGAGCGACAACGTCATCGACAGGATCGTGAAGCCGACCTCCGCGGCGCCGTCGATCGCCGCTTCCATGCGCGGCTTCCCCATCTCGAGATGCCTGACGATGTTCTCGAGCATCACGATGGCGTCGTCGACGACGAAGCCGACGGCGAGCGTCAACGCCATGAGCGAGAGATTGTCGAGGCTGTAGTGCAGGAGGTACATCACCGAGAAGGTGCCAATGATGGACATCGGCAACGCCAGACTCGGAATCACCGTCGCGGAGATGTTGCGCAGGAACAAGAAGATGACGAGCACGACGAGCACGAGTGTCAGCTCGAGCGTGAAGGTCACGTCCTGGACCGACGCCTGGATCGTCGCCGAGCGGTCGTAGAGCGTCGAGACTTTGACGGAGGGCGGAATCTCCGTCTGCAGCTTCGCGAGCGCCGTCTTCACGCGATTGGCGACGTCGACGGTGTTCGTGCCAGGCTGTCGCTGGATCGCGAGCACGATCGATCGCGCACCGTCGTACCAGCTCGCCGTCTTGTTGTTCTGGACGTCGTCGGTGATCCGTCCGAGCTCGCTCAGATGCACCGGCGCGCCGTTGCGGTAGGCGACGATGACGTCCTTGAAAGCGCCGGCGTTGTCGAGCTGCCCGGTCGCTTGCACGGTGAGCGCTGTCTTCGGTCCCCAGAGCACGCCCGTCGGCATGTTGACGTTCTGGTTCGTCACCGCGGTCGCGACGTCCTCGAGCGCGATGCCGCGCGTCGCGAGCTGCGACGGGTCGAGCTGAATCCGCACCGCGTACTTCTGCGCGCCGTAGACGAGCACCTGCGCGACGCCGCCGACCATCGACAGTCGCTGCGCGAGCGTCGTCTCGCCGAACTCGTCGAGGGTGGAGAGGGGGACCTCGGTCGAGGTGAGCGCCAGAGTGAGAATTGGCGCGTCGGCGGGATTCGTCTTCTGATACGACGGCGGTATGATCCCCTGCGGCAGCTGACGGATCGTCTGCGCGATCGCTGCCTGCACGTCCTGCGCGGCGGCGTCGATGTTTCGATCGAGCGCGAACTGAATGACGATCTGCGTCTGCCCGAGGCTCGACGTCGACGTCATGTTATCGATGCCCGCGATCGTCGAGAACTCCTTCTCCAGCGGCGTCGCGACCGTCGCCGCCATCGTCTGCGGACTCGTCCCCGGCAGCGTCGCGCTCACCGTGATCGTCGGGAAGTCCACGTTCGGCAAATCGCTCACTGCGAGCTGCCGATACGCGACGATCCCGAAGACCAGAATCCCAACCATGACGAGTGTCGTCATGACCGGTCTTTTTATGAATACCGTAGTGAAATTCACCTGACTGTCATCCCGAGCGAAGCGAGGGATCTGCTCTTCGCAGGCCGAATGAAAACCTGATCACGAATGACGCGAATAACTGCTCGAATCGCTCCGCGTGGCGTATGAGCTCCGTTGCTGCCGTTTGAGTATTCTTCTTTGGGAACGGCACACCAGTGGCCCAGTAGTGGCCAGCCCGAGACAATCATTTCAGGCTTCGGCGCAAGGAGTTTTGAGTAACACGGAACGATTCGCATAAATTCGCGTAATTCGTGATCAGCTCTTCGGCCGTGGCGCGCCCTAGTCTGCCCCGGCAGGAGCCAGCTCGATCGATGAGCGAGAGCGTCGACGCAGCCTCCGTCCCGCCCAGGCCTGCAACTCGTCGAGGTACGTGTAGAACACCGGTGTCACGTACAGCGTGACGATCTGCGAGAACGCGAGCCCGCCAACCACGGCGATGCCTAACGGGCGGCGCGACGCCGCGCTCGCGCCGACGCCGATCGCGATCGGTAAGGTGCCCGCGATCGCCGACACCGTCGTCATCATGATCGGCCGGAAGCGCACACTGGCTGCCTCGACGATCGCCTTCGCCGGCGACACGCGTTCCGAGCGCTCGCGCGCGATCGCGAAGTCGATCATCATGATCGCGTTCTTCTTCACGATGCCGATCAGCATCACGATCCCGACGTAGCCGTAGACGCCGAGCTCGAGGCGCGTCGCCCAGAGCGCGAACAGGGCGCCAAACGCAGCAAAGGGTAAACCTGTCAGAATAGTGACAGGATGAACGAAGCTCTCGTAGAGAATGCCGAGGATGATATAGATCACGAACACCGTGATCAGGAGCAGAAGCCCCATCCCCTTCTGCGACGCCTCGAACGCCTGCGCCTGGCCGGAGAACCCGGTCGCGATCGTCGCCGGGAGATTCTGTCGGGCGAGCCGGTTCACCCGATCGACGGCCGCGCCTAACGATACGCCCGGCGCGAGGTTGAACGAGAGCGTCACCGACGCCATCTGCCCCGAGTGCGCGACGCTCAGCGGGCCCGTCGTCTGCTCGAAATAGGCGACGTCCGACAGCGGGATCTGTTTGCCCCCAGCGCCCGGCACGAAGAACTGCTGCAGGGCACGCCCGTCCTGCTGCGCGCGCGGCACCGTCTCCATGACCACCCAGTACTCATTGCTCGGCGTGTAGATCGTCGAGACCTGCTGCTGGTTGTAGGCGTTGGCGAGCGCATTCTCGATCGCCTGCGGCGTCACGCCTAACGACAACGCCCGCGGCCGGTCGATGTGCACCTTGAGGAGCGGGCTCCGATTCAGCAGATCCGACGTCACGCCGGTCAGCATCGGCTCCCGCTCCAGGAGCGTCATGAACCGCGACGCCTGGGCGTAGAGCGCCGTGATGTCCGGCCCCCGCAGCGTGAACTGATACTGGCTCTTCGCCGAGCGACCGCCGATCCGGATTGCCGGTGGGTTCTGCGCGTAGAAGGTCAGCCCAGGGATCCCGGACATGCGTCGCGTCAGCTCGTTCACGATCGCGTCCGCGCTCGGCCGCTGCCCCTGTGGCTTGAGGGTGAGATTGAACTGCGCCTGATTGCTCGACCCCATCCCGCCGCCGACATTCACGGTGAAGGAGGCGACGTTCGTATCGTTCTCGAGGCGGCGCGCCGCGATCTGCTCGAGCCGGAGCATTTCCGGGAACGACGTCCCCTGCGCCGCTTCCGCCGTCGCGTTCAGCTGGCCCGTGTCGTCGGGTGGAAAGAGTCCTTTCGGGATCACCATCCAGAGCACGACCGTCGCGACCGCGATCAGGAACGAGAAGCCTAACGCGAACGGCCGATGCTCCATGACCCAGTTCAGGCTGCGCTCGTACGATCGGAGCGTCGCCGCGAACGCGCGCTCCGTCGCCAGAAAGAGCCGGCCATGCTTCTCCTCACCGTGCGGCTTGAGCATGCGGCTGCACAGCATCGGCGTCAGCGTCAGCGAGACGAGACCCGATACGAGGATCGCCACGGCAATCGTGACCGCGAACTCCTTGAAGAGCTGGCCGATGATCCCGCCCATGAACATCAGCGGGATGAACACCGCCGCCAGCGACAGCGTCATCGACAGGATCGTGAAGCCGACCTCCTGCGCGCCCGCGAGGGCGGCCTCCATCGGCGCCTGCCCCATCTCCACGTGCCTGACGATGTTCTCGAGCATCACGATCGCATCGTCGACGACGAAGCCCACGGCGAGCGTCAACGCCATCAGCGACAGATTGTCGATGCTGAAGCCGAGGAGTTGCATCACCGAGAACGTGCCGATGATCGACATCGGCAGCGTCAACGTCGGGATGAGCGTCGCGACGACGTTGCGCAGGAAGAGAAAGATCACGCACACGACGAGCACGAGCGCGACGACGAGCGAGAGCTTCACGTCCGCCACCGACTGCTCGATCGACACGGAACGGTCGTACTGTACGCGCAACTTCAACGCCGGCGGCAATGCTTTCTGGATCTCGCCGAGCGCCTTCTTCACCGCGTTCGCGACGGCGACGGTGTTTGTCCCGGGCTGACGGTCGACCGCCAATCCGATCGAACGCTCGCCGTCGTACCAGCTCGCCGTCTTGTTGTTCTGGATGTCGTCGCGCACCGTGCCGAGGTCGCCGAGCCTGACGGCAGCGCCGTCCTTGTACGCGACGATGAGACGCCGGAAGTCGTCGGCGTTGTTCATCTGACCGGTCGCCTGGACCGTCAGTGTTCGGTCCGGGCCATAGAGCACGCCCGTCGGCAGCATGACGTTGTTCTGGCGGATCGCGTTCGCCACCTGCGACACGCCAATGCCGCGCGACGCGAGCTGCTGTGGGTCGAGCTGAACCCGCACCGCGTACTTCGCCGAGCCCCACACGCCGACGTCCGCGACGCCTTCCACCATCGAGAGTCGCTGCGCGATGGTCGTCTCCGCGTACTCGTCGATCTGCGTCATCGGCAGAACATTCGACGTGAGCGCGAGGAACATGATCGGCGCCGACGACGGATTGTGCTTGTGCGCGGACGGCGGCAGCATGTTCGACGGCAGATAGGGCATCGTCTTCGAGATCGCCGCATTCACGTCCTGCGCCGCGCTCTCGAGGTCGCGGTCGAGCGAGAACTGGAGCGTGATGTTCGTGGATCCTAAACTCGAGCTCGACGTGATCTCGTCGATGCCGGCGATGGCGGAGAATGCCTTCTCGAGTGGCGTCGCGACCGTCGCCGCCATCGTCTCCGGGCTCGCCCCGGGAGATCCCGCGCCGACGCCGATCGTCGGATAATCGACCGTCGGCAGATCGCTCACCGGCAAGCTGCGGTACGAGACGATGCCGAAAACCAGGATCCCGATCATGAGCAGCGTCGTCATGACCGGCCGGCGGATGAAGAGGTTGGTTATGCTCACCCTTTGCGCCGCCGTCCACCGCGGCCACCCACCTGCCCAGCCGCGGTGCCGCCGCCCGCTGAATCGTTAGGCGACCGGATCGAGACGCGCGCCCCTGGCGTCAGTCGCGACTGGCCGTCGGTCACGACGCGCGCTCCGTCGGCGAGACCACTGGCCACCACCGAGATACCCCCGGCAGTGCGCTCGACGGTCACCGGACGCTGCTTTGCCGTGTCGCCGTCGACGACGTAGACGTATGTCCCTCTCTGGCCCGTGACTACCGCCTGCGTCGGCACCACGAGCGCATTCTGCTCCACGAAGAGTCGCAGTGTCGTCGCGGCGAACTGGCCGGCCCAGAGCGAGCCGTCGTGATTGTCGAACGTTGCCTTGAGGGTCACGGTACCCGTCGCCGTGTCGACGGCGTTGTCGATGAAGGTGAGCGTCCCGTGTGCGGGCGCCGGCGTCATCGCAGTTGTGGCCGGCGGATCGTCGCTTCCGGACTGCCGCACCTTGCCGCCGACGCCGTTTCCGTTGGTCGAGGCTGGGGTCAGCTGCTCGGGCGCGTCCACTGGCGCACCGGACGACGAGTCGCCGGGCGCGCCCGCAGCCGCAACGCCACCGGGAATTGCGATCACCGGAAGCCCGCCCCGCGCTCCGTATTGCAGGATGAGCGGCAGCTGCGAAGCGGGCACGGCGAAGCGCACCATGATCGGCCGCACCTGATTGATCGTCACCAGCGGCGTCGCGCCATTGGCGTGCACGAGGTTGCCGACGCGCACGAGCAGGCTCCCTGTCTTACCCGAGATCGGCGCGCGGATCGTCGTGTTGTCGAGGTTGAGCCGCGCGTTCGCCACCGCGGCCCGATCCGCCCGTACCGTCGCCTCCGTCGCCGCCGACGTCGCTTCGAGCTGATCCCCTTCTTCCTTCGTCACGTACCGCTGCGCGATGAGGCCAGCGTAGCGGTTGACCTCCTTCGCCGCGTTCAATGCCGTGGCGCTGTCACGGGCGAGCGTGGCAACGGCCTGGTCGTAGGCGTTGCGGTACGGCCTCGGATCGACCTGGAAGAGTGGCTGTCCCCGCGCGACTTCCTGGCCTTCGTGGAAGAAGACCTCGGTGACGATGCCATCCACCTGCGACGCAACGGATGCGGACTGAATCGGCGTGACGATGCCGTTCGCGTCGAGCGTGTACGGCACCGGCGCTCGGCGCGCGGTCACGACCGCGACGGCCACGGGCGGCCGCTGCGGTCTGTTCTGTGGTTTCGAGCAGGAAGCTATCGCGACGGCAGCGAGCACCCCGCGCGCAGTGCGCGAGCAAAAAGACAGGAGAGTCATCGGTTCCATGGGTCACGAAAGCGCCGCATTTCCTCGTCAGCGCCTGTGTCCACGGATACGCACAGCCTCGAGCCGCCGTTCGAGTTGGGGGGCGTTAAGAATTCTTTGTCCAGTCGGTAGAGCGAGACTCAGCCCTTCAGATCTCAGCTCTCAGTCTCGACTGACGATCCTCAGTCGAGTTCCCCATGGGTCAGCGACACTCCAGCTCGCCCCCTCCCTGCTCGGCTCCGCTCCCACACTCGTTAGGCTCGCGGCAGCTCCGTCCCCGTCTGCCGCCGAGGGAAGAACGAGCTCCCACTCGACAAGTCGTGCGTCCTCGGGCCCTGCCGCCGGAGCGCCGGCCGCCCACGTATTGGTGCCGAGATGATGGTGGTACCCACCAGCGGACAAGAACAGCGCGCCAGGGTAGTCCCAGACGACCTTGTCGAGTCCCAGGCCGAGATGGTAGAAGCGAGCCGCGCGCTCCAGGTCGGCGACGTGAAGGTGCACGTGACCGATCACGGTCCCCGCGGGAATCCCCGTCCATCGGAGGCCGCCGGGACTTTCCTTGGCCGCGCGCAGAAGGCTTTCCTCGTCGAGGGGGATCGTCGTCATCGTGAGCTGCCGGTCGTGATGCGTCCATGCGGAGCGGGGGCGATCGGCGTAGACCTCGATGCCGAGACCGTCGGGATCGGTGAGGTAGATCGCCTCGCTCACGAAGTGATCCGACATCCCAGCGTACGCGCCGATCTCCTCGAGATGCGCGAGGAAGCGGCCGAGCGCGGCACGTTCCGGGAGGAGGATGGCGAAGTGGAAGAGTCCGAGCCGCCCGCGTCGGGGTACGGGTCGCGCGTTCGCATACTGGCGCAGCTCGACGAGCGGCCGATCGTCACCGTGCGCCCCGAGCACCGCTCGCTCATTCTCGCGCGCGATGACGCGCAGTCCAACGACGGACTGGTAATACCCGAGCGACCGCTCCAGCTCCGCGACCTGGAGCACGACACGCCCGATGTGCGTCTCGTTAGGCAGCCGATACCCTGGTGGCGCGATGCCGTACTCGAGGGGTCGTGTTTCGGTGCTCGAAGTCATGATCGTTTGCCGAATGGGATTTCTGTCGCGAGCAGGCCTTCACGACGGGAGAGCCTGGGGATCACGGATTTCACGGATTTCATGGATTTCACAGACTACACGTTGCCTCCTCCTCGCGCGAAGGTACTTCTTGGCACGAGCCCGGACGATCGTTGTTTGTCAACGGCCTCGGTTGGCTTCTGGCGCTAGAAGCTGAGCGGTGTGCCGTTCACAAAGAAAAGCGGATCCCTCGCTGCGCTCGGGATGACAATAGGTAGAGGAGCATCCGTGAAATCCGTGTCATCTGTGTGATCCGTGATCCCCAGGGCCTGTCGGTCATGAAGGCCCAGCGCTGACGCACGCAACTACAACCGCCGTCGATTGTCCACCGAATAATCCCCTGGACCAGCAATCGCGAGCGCCACACACGCGCCCATCAGCGACAACGCGAACTCGTACCCCATCGGCATGAAGAACCCATTCCGGCCATGCACGAACAGAATCGCGCCGGCCATGTCGATCGCCAACAGAATCGCCGCGATCCGCGTGAAGAAGCCCGCCACGAGCGCGATCCCTCCCACGAATTCCACGATCGCGACGACCGGAGCCGCGACCATCGGCAGCGGAATGTGCATCTGCGCAAATCCGGCCGTCACACCCCCAATCCCGAACACGAACAGCTTCTGTGCACCGTGCACGATGAATACGATGCCGATCACGATGCGGAGAATCGTGAGGCCAAGCCCGAGACGCTGCGGTGGAACCACCGCGATGCCGGTCATGATCTGAACCTCCTCGAGAGAGAAGCCAGCGGATTGTGAACCACTTCAGCGACTGCTCATCTGTGGAAACAGCTTGTCGAGCGTGATCGGGAGATCCCTCACCCGCACGCCCGTCGCATGAAAGACGGCGTTCGCGATCGCCGCCGCGACTGCCGTCATCCCGATCTCCCCGATCCCTTTCGCTCCGATCGGATCGACGTGCGGATCGTGCTCATCGACGAACGCGACGTCGATCGACGGCACGTCCGCGTGCACCGGAATGTGATACTCGGCGATGTCCGCATTGACGTACCGGCCATTCCGCGCGTCGACGCGCGTGTGCTCCATCAACGCCATCCCGATGCCGAAGGTGATGCCGCCCATCATCTGGTTCCGAGCGGTCTTGGGATTCAATACGCGGCCGACGCCGTACGTTCCGAGCACCCGCGCGACACGTACCGTTCCCAACTCCGGATCCGCGCGCACTTCCGCGAAGACCGCTCCGAATCCGTGCATCGAGTACTGCTGTCGCTCGTCACCCGGCTTCGCGTCCGCCTTGACCTCGATCGGCGCGCCGCCATGTCGCATCAGCAGCGACTGGATCGTCTCGCCACGTTGGGCATCGCCGCGCCTCGTCAGGCGCCCGTCCACGATCGTGATCTCTTCGTGCTTCGCCCCATGCAGGGGCGATTCCGGATCGCTCACCGCGAGCTGAACGAGTTTCTCCCGCGCCGCGACCGCCGCGAGATGCACCGCCGAACCGGTGCTCGTCACCGTCATCGAGCCCGCGGAGATCGGATTCTGCGGCAGATCCGTGTCGCCGAGTTGCACCTCGATCTGGTCGACACGCACACCAATCGCGTCCGCCGCGAGCTGCGCGAGCACGGTGTAGGTTCCCGTACCCAGCTCATGAGACGCTGCCTTGATCGTGACGCGTCCGTCGGGAAGGATGCATGCGACCGCCGACGCGGGCATCCGGTTCGCCGGATACGTCGCCGTCGCCATCCCGTACCCGACCAGCTCATCGCCGTCGCGCATCGAGCGCGGCATCGGCGTGCGTCGCGACCAGCCGAAACGGTCCGCGCCCCACTGATAGCATTCCCGCAGCGACTTGCTCGACCACGGCTTCCCGCTCTCGGGATCCGCCTCG
>DATEPP010000394.1:0-1532 GCA_035273165.1 Gemmatimonadaceae bacterium | reverse complement strand
GTCACGCTCACCACCCAGCCTGCCGAGTCCGCGGCCTCGATCGACGTCGTACCGCTGTAGAACGACTGCTCGAACGCGGCATCGGACGAACTGGGGACGTCCTGCTGCCCGCTGCGGCGCGTCGTGTCGCCATGCTGCGTCTTCCACTCCGCGAGGAGATTCGCAAACGGATTCGTACCGCCCTGGTATGGATACGGATCGCCAGGCTTGATGTTCGGGTCGTTCCGGTTCCAGTCGATCGTCGCATAGCGGGCCTTCGCATACTCCTTCGACAGCAATCCCTTCGCCGGCTCCTCGGGCGGGAAGTACGGGTCGCCGTAGTAGAAATCGCGATCGGCGAAGGCGAGGCTCATCGCCTGATAGATCGTGTGCATGTACTTCGCCGAGTTGAAGCCCATCGACTTGAGATCGGCGTTCTCGAGGATGTTGAGCGCCTGGAGCATCGCCGGCCCCTGCTGCCAGAAGGGAAGCTTGTAGACGGTGATCCCCTTGTAGGTCGTCGAGACGGGCTCCTCGATGTGCACTTTCCAGTTTGCTAAATCGGCGAGAGTGAACAATCCGCCGTCCTCCTGGACGCCGCGAACGATCTCGCGCGCGATATCGCCCTTGTAGAAGCGGTCGTATGCGGCGTAGATCGCCTGCCTCCGCGTCTTTCCCTGCTTGAGCGCGGCGCGCTCCGTCTCGACGAGCTTCCTCCACGTGTTGGCAAGGTCCCGCTGGACGAACAGCTCACCAGGCTCCGGCGCCTCTTTGGCCTGTCCCTGATGAGTGAGCATGATCGACGGCGAGTACTTCCACTTCTTGATCCAATCCTTGTCGCGCTCGATCGTGCCCGTGAGCTGCGCCTCGATTGGATAGCCGTCCGCCATCTGGATCGCGGGCGCCAACACGTCGGCGAGCGACATCGTGCCGTATTCGGCCAGCATCACCATCAAACCGCCGGGCGTTCCGGGGGTCACCGCCGCAAGCGGACCATATTCTGGCGGATACGCGTAGCCCTTCGAGTGGTAGAACTCCGCCGTCGCCCCGCTCGGCGCAACGCCTAACGCGTCGATGCCGACGACCTTCTTCGTCTTGGGATTGTAGATGAGGGCCTGCGTCTCACCGCCGCACGACAGCGTATCCCACATCGTGCATCCCGCGGCGAGCATCGCCGCCGCCGCGTCGACGGCATTCCCGCCCTTCGCGAAGATCATCGCGCCCGCGGTCGCCGAGAGTGGCTTCCCGGTGATCGCCATCCAGTGCTCCGCGTGCAGCGGTGGCTTCTGGGTTCGTCGCGGAATGGGGGTCGTCGCGCGCCGAACAGTGTCGGACGGGGTTGACTGCTGCTGTTGGGCGCCGGCGACGAGTGATGTCGCGGCGAGGAGAGTCAGCGTTAGGCGAACCATGGTTCCGTTGCCTCAAAGATTGGTGCGCTACGGCCAAAAGCATTAACCGCAGAGGACGCGGAGGACGCAGAGGACTGCCAAGAGCAAATGCTTTTTGCTTTTCGCAGTCCTCTGCGTCCTCCGTGTCCTCTGCGGTTACGAAAT
>DATEPP010000393.1:0-27012 GCA_035273165.1 Gemmatimonadaceae bacterium | reverse complement strand
TGGCGCGCAATCTTATCCCGTGGACACCGTCCTGGGGAGACGTGTACACTACCTTCGTGCTGGATCGACCCTCGCGTCGCCACGGAGCAACCATGACCACGCTCGCCGAACGTTCCCGCGCCGGGCTCACGACGTTTCTCGTGCTCACCTTTGGTCTGAGCGCAATCTTCTATTCGCTCATCATAAGCGCGGGTAGTCTCGGTGCTCACGGCGGACTGTACGTCCTCGCGCTGATGTGGTCACCCGGCGTGAGCGCGCTTATCACGCGCCTCGTCTTTCAGCACAACGTGCGCGGCGAGGGCTGGCGACTGGGCGGACGCTGGATGGCGCTGGCCTACGTGCTCCCGTTAGGCTACGCGACCGCCGCGTACGGATTGGTCTGGCTCACCCACCTCGGCGGCGTCGATCTCAGTCGGTTCAAGTACAGCATCGTGACCTTCCTCGTTGTCGGCAGCCTTCAGAGCCTGCTGTCGGCGACTGGCGAGGAGCTGGGCTGGCGCGGATTCCTGGTGCCGGCGCTCGCGCATCGTTACTCGTTCACCAGGGTCGCGATCATCAGCGGCGCGATCTGGGCCGCTTGGCACGTCCCGCTCATCATCTTCGCCGACTACAACGGCGGCACGCCGGCGTGGTACTCCGTGCTCTGCTTCGCCGTGATGGTCGTCGCCCTCGGCTTTCCGTTCGCCTGGCTGCGCCTGCGATCCCAGAGCGTCTGGCCGGCGGCGATCCTTCACGCCTCGCACAACCTGTTCGTGCAAGCGTTCTTCGATCGCGTCACGGTCGATACGGGCCCGACGAAGTGGCTGACGAGCGAGTTCGGGGCGGCGCTTGCGCTGGCGGTCGTGGTGACGGCCTGGTTCTTCTGGCGCGCTCGCGGCGCCGTCGCACCACAGGTTCGGAGCGCCGACGCCGTGCTGCCGGCAAGCGCGCCCGCGAGAGCCGCGGCGCTGACGCCGTGATGGTCGTTAGGCGCGGCAGCGCCAGATGACGATCGTCGGTCTCGTCGGCGGGCTCGGACCCGAGTCGACGATCGATTACTACCGGCGCATTCTCGCCGAGTGGCAGGCAGAGCGGCCGGACAGCTCGCCGTCGATCGTCATCGACAGCCTCGATGTGCAGCACGGGCTGCATCTCGTCGGCACGGACCGGCCTGGTCTCGTCCGGTATCTTCTGGAATCGCTCGAGCGGCTCGCTGGCGCCGGCGTCGATTTCGTCGCCATTACCGCCAATACGCCTCACATCGTGTTCGACGAGCTGGCAGCGCAATCGCCGGTGCCGCTCGTCAGCATCGTCGAGGTCTGTGCGAACGAGGCGCAGCGGCGGGGATTGCGTCGCCTCGGTCTGCTCGGCACAGGCTTCACGATGGGTGCGACGTTTTATCCGCAGGTTTTCACGCGCCGCGGGATGACGGTGGTTAGCCCAAACGAGAGCGAACGCGCGTGGCTGCACGAGCGGTATATTGGCGAGCTCCTGGTCGGCCAATTCCGGGACGAGACGCGCGACGGCGTGGTCGCGATCGTTAGGCGCCTGGCCGCTGAAGAGGCGATCGACGGCGTCATTCTTGGCGGCACAGAGCTGCCGCTGCTCCTCGGCGATTCGACGGTCGCCGGGTTGCCGACGCTCGACACGACGGCACTCCATGTTGACGCAATTGTGCAGCGCCTGCTCGGGCAATCTTCAGGAGTGTGAGGGGGAATGAAGCCCCGAAGACCGAACGTCGCGTTTGCTCTCCGACTCATATACCTGTCCTTCCACTGTTCAAGTCCCGCTCGACTGCCGAACACTGGGCTCAGACAAGCGGCACGCCGGACAGGCTGTAGCAAGCGCGGGATGAGCGCCTGGGCGCTTCCGCGCGCAACTCGAGTACGGATATCGCACTACTCGTGGGAGACGCGAAGAACCTCCTCGGGAGTCGTGGTGCCTTCGGACACCAGGCGAAGCCCATCGCGGCGTAAGGTGCACGCACCAGACGCAATCATGAGGCGCCGGATTTCGCGCGAGTCCGTCCGTGCTCCGATCGCGGCTCGAATCTCGTCAGACATGATCAGCAGCTCATAAATCCCGACGCGCCCACGATAGCCCGTGTTGCGGCAGTCGATGCAGCCCTTGCCGCGGAACACTTCACGAATCGAAGCCGACTCCTCCCCAAATTCGCGCAACTCACCTGGGCTCAGCGCTTGCGCCTGTTTGCACGCCGGGCAGATGGTCCGCACAAGCCGCTGGGCGAGAACCGCTTCCACTGTGCTTGCCACCAGATAT
Source organism: Gemmatimonadaceae bacterium (assembly GCA_035273165.1). Classification (GTDB taxonomy): domain Bacteria; phylum Gemmatimonadota; class Gemmatimonadetes; order Gemmatimonadales; family Gemmatimonadaceae; genus AG2. Next base: position 24,753 of record DATEPP010000393.1, on the reverse strand, counting down.
CCGGCGACCCCGAGCTCCAACAGGCGCGTCAGTGCGCTCGGCGCATCATTCGTGTGGAGCGTCGAGAGCACGAGGTGCCCTGTGAGCGCGGCCTGCGTCGCGATCTCGGCCGTCTCGGCATCGCGAATCTCCCCGACCAGCATCACGTCCGGATCCTGACGGAGCAGTGCCCGTAGCGCCGTCGCGAAGGTCACGCCGATCTTGTCGTTCACAGGCACCTGCGGCACGCCGAGCTGATACTCGATTGGATCTTCGACCGTGAGAATCTTCTCACGTCCGGTGCGAATGAGATCCACGGCCGCGTACAAGGTTGTCGTCTTCCCGGAACCCGTGGGTCCCGTGGCAAGCACGATCCCATGCGGACGAGCGATTGCGTTCTTGAATCGAGTTAGTGTCTCCGCCGACATGCCAAGCTCGCCGAGGCTGATGCGGCCACGCTCCTTGTCGAGGAGCCGCAGCACCACGCTCTCGCCGTGCAGCGTGGGAACCGTCGACACCCGAACGTCGACAGGCCGGTCTTGCAGCTTCAGCCGGATGCGCCCGTCCTGCGGCAGCCGCCGCTCGGCGATGTCCAGCTCGGCCATGATTTTGAGTCTGCTAATCACCGCAGCACTGAGGTTGGCCGGCGGCGACGGTGCTTCCTGGAGCACGCCGTCGACGCGGTAGCGTACGCGCAGCCCGGTCGCGTACGCCTCGAGATGCACGTCCGAGGCACGGGCGTCGAGCGCCTCGACGAGCAGGAGATTCACGAGCCGGACGACTGGCGCTTCGTTCGCGAGGTGTACGAGGTCGTCGATCGGCGTCGCGTCATCCCTCGTATCGATCGGCGACGCCGCGTCCAGCCCGGCAATGAGCGACTTTGCCGTCGCATCCTCACCGTACACGCGACGAATCGCCGCGCGCAGATCCGACTCGGCAAGCGCTATCAATTCGAGATCGCAATCAAAATGAAGGCGCAGGTCGTCGAGCGCCTGTACATCGACCTCGGGGAGCCACGTGCCGACGGTGAGACAGTCCTGGCGGCGGGTCAGCGGAAAAATCCCGTGGTGCTCCAGATACGGTGCCGTGAGCACATTCGACATCCGCTCGACGCTCAGCAGATCGGTCATGCTACGGCTTCCTCGGCTTCCCCGCCTGCCCTAGCGACGACGAATCGCGTGGCGGTGGGGCCGCATCGTGAAGGGGAGCAATGGGCGGATTGCTTCGAATTTCCTCGCGCAATCGCGGCAGCATGTGCTCGATCTGGTCGCGCAGCTCGTCGGCATCATCGTCGGTGGCAACGATGTGGGGAGTGAGAAAAAGAAAGAGCTCGCTGTTGGTCGTGGAATTGGTCGTCGTGCCGAACAGTGCGCCGATCCCTGGGATGCTGCTGAGTACCGGGATCCCCGTTCGACTATTGTCCTTTTCGCGATCGATCAACCCGCCGAGTACCGCGGTCTGGCCGTCGCGCACGAAGAGGTGTGTCGAAGCTTCGCGAGTGCTGATCACCGGCGCGCCGAATTGTGTCTCGGTCGTCGCGCTGCTCACTTCCTGTTGCACTTGCAAATTGACATAACCGTCGGGGTTGATCGTCGGCAGGATCGTGAGCGACGTACCGACGTCGCGGTACTGAATGACCTGGTCGCGAACGCCCGCGTCGGTGGGGAGGGAACGCGATACCTGCACGAACGGCCGCTGCGAGCCGACGAGAATCTTCGCTTCCTGATTGTTTTGGGCGAGGACGACGGGCCGCGAGAGAATGCGCACGTCGCCGCGCGATGAGAGCGCGCTGATCGCGACATCGACACTGATGCCGCCACCGCGGGTGAGCTGCACGATGAAGTCGTTCGAGGCACTGGTCTTGAGTTCGCCGCTGGTGGTATTTCCATTCTTGGTTTGCTTGGCCGAGCCGGAGACGCCGACGTCCAGCTCCTTGGTGCGGCGCACTTCGGCGATCAGCACCTCGATAAGCACCTGCAGCGGGCGCAGGTCCATCGCCTCGACCGCCTGGCGGACGACCTCGTAATCGGTGGGCTGGGCGCGCACGAGCAGCGAGTTGGTCGTCTCGTCAGGCACGATCTGCACTTGCCCTTGGAGTGAGCCCGGAATGCTCGGACCATTCCGCGTCGCTCCGATCGTGACCGCGACCGCCCGACTCGTATCAGCGCCGTTAGGCGCTAGGCGCTGCGCTCGCAATTGATCAGAGAGGGGTGCCTGACTGATCCCCGCGACTGGCGTGGCATCCGTGCGACCGCCGAAGATCGACTGCAGCGTCGACGCGAGCTTCGCCGCCCGTGCGTGCTTCAGCCGGTACACGAACAGCCGAAGCTCCTCTTGTTGAGCACTCTGCTGTGCTGCCGGTGCGCTCGGCCCCAGCCCCTGCCCTGCCACCAACGCTTCCACGCGCAGGATCGGGCCGTCCTCCACGAGACGCAGGCCATTCGATTGCGCGAGGCTGCGCAGCAATGGCAGCACGTCGGTGCGCGCGATCGGCTGCCGGAGACGCAGCGTTACGCGTCTCGTCGGCAACTCACCGTAGGTGACGTTGAGCGCGCCGACCTCGGCAAGCGCCGATATCACAGCGCGGAGATCGGTGTCCTGAAAGTCGACCTGGATGCCGCGACTCGTAACCTGCACCGCGCTCGTGTCCTGCGCCTGTGCGAAACGAGGCGCGACGACGGCCAGCGCGAGTGCCAGACGCGCGAGGCCTCTTCTATATGGTATGCGCATCAGTTGCTACTCCGGGAAACCTTGAGCTCCAGGTGTGCGCCATCCTGTCCCTCGAAGACAGCGCTTCCCGGTGTGATCGAACGAAGCTTGTAGATGCCGATCTGCTGGCCAGTGTGCACCATCTTCACGGTCGCGCCCTCGAGCTGGCAGAGCGCGAAGCTGGCGCCGTAGCGGTCAATGACTGTTCCGAGCAGGCGAATGCTTGCCAATCGCTGAGCCGTCCCGGCGGCGACATCCTGTATCGTGACGGGGATTGCGGCGGCTCCATAGCGAGTGGCCGGTGCCTCGCGCGTCAGTTGGAATGGATCGTTGGCAACCGCGTCATCGAGAAGCGTGTCAGCAGTCGCGCCGGGCCTGACAATAGCGGACGCGGCGCCGAGCGTGCTCGCATACTCCGTCGGCGGTAATGGCGTTAGGCGGATGGCGTCGACGACGCCCGTGCCGAAGAGCACGGAGCTACCCGCCACGGCAACCAACGCCAGCCGAAAGCGCGCGCTTTCGAGATACCTCGTCATGGTTGTACTCCGGTCGGCTGCTCGCTCTCGGCGTAGCCGTGAAGGGTGGCCGTGAGGACGAGCGCTTCGGTGGCGGCGTTAGGCGGCGCGGCCGACCGCTCGATCGCGACGCGCGCGACGCGTACGAGGCGTTCACCATTCTCCAGCGACGTCAGCATGTCGAGGATACCGCGTAAATCGCCCTCGGCGCGCAACTCGAGGGTGAGGTCGCGCAGTCCGCTGGGAAGCGTTGCGCTCTCGCGAGCGTCGAGCTGTTGCAGCGTGAGGCTACTCTCCTCGATTGCGTCCTTCACGTAGCTCGTGAGTGCAGCAGCAGATGAGATTGCGTCCCCCTCGAAGAGACGCGCGCGCTCACGGTCGAGCGCGGCACGCACACGCTCAATTTCGCGCGGCGTGCGCGGTGCCGCGTCGATCGCGCCGCGCTCGCGCGCGAGCAGGCTGCGTTGCGTCTCGAGTGTCGCATGATCGGCTCGCATCGTCGCGATGTAGGGCTTCACGGCAAGTGCCCACACGAGCGCGGGTGCTCCAATACAGGCGCCCATGAGCAGCGCGCGCCGATCCCTCGGCCGTAAGCGCGCGAGAGAGAGTTTCCGTGTCATTTCCCACCTCGCTGCCCTTCTCCGACGCGCGCGAGCATCGTCCAGTGTTCGACGGTCGGCTGCCCGGGTACAACCTCCTGACGGATTGGCGCGGCGGCGGTGATTGACGACAACCCAGCGCCATCGTGCATCGCGGTAAAGACGCCGGCGGCGTTCTCGGCCTGTCCGTCGAGCACCAGACTGTCGCCGAGGGCGTGGAAGCCAACAAGGTGCGCGTCAGCGGGGAGCCGGCCGGCCACCCGTGCGATGACAGCGGACCAGCGTGGCGACTGTCCCTCGAGCGCCGATAACGCATCCAGCCGCGACGTCAACGTTGCGAGGGAGTCACGGAGCATCATCGCACGTTCGACGCGCGTGTGCTGCGAGTCACGCGCTGCACGAACCGCCGCGAGCTCGCGCCGAACGCCAACCAGCTGGATACCGGCGGCGGCGACGCAGAGTGCTGCCGCGACCGCGATGAGATTCCACGAGTAACGCTTCACGCGGCGCTCCGCGCTGATGCGCCGTGCTTCCGTCGTGAGCTCGAGAAGGCTGGCGTTGGGCGTTGCCCATTGCAGGCCGTGCAACGCAGCAAGCGTCGCATCCGAAGCGGCTTGGTCATTCGAGCCAGGCAGACAGGGCGCTACTCCTTCGAGCTCTGAGATCAGGCGAGCGCGATCGGCGGACGCTCCAATCAGCGCCACCGGAAACGGCATTCTCCCTTCGGCGGGACCGACGGCCTCGAGAACTGCGGCCCTGAGCTCGGCATTGACGCCAACACGGCACCGCCTAACGATTGCCAGATCACCGTGACTGAGCTGGAGCAGCGACAGCTCGCCGCGACTACACACAACGACGCCCGCCCGCTCGGCGCGAACGCCGCGCCAGCTCCGCGCCGCAAAGAGTTGCCATGCGACCTGACCCGGCAGGATCATCTCGACCGACCAGCCGCGTTCGGCTGCAGCGGCGTATAAAGTCTCAATGATCTCGCTCGGTGCCGCGGCGACCAGCATCGGCGATGGCTTGCGGCGCTTGGTGTGCAACACCCGCTGCGCCGTGGCCAGCGATTGGCCAGCACTCACGAACCATCGCTCGGCCTGACGCGCGACTACCATGCGCCGCTCGTCGTGCGACATACGCGGCAGCTCGACGCGACGAAGCATTGCGAGGGGCGGCATCAGAGCCACACGGAGACGGACGCGAGCTGCCACGCCGAGCGCCGCCTCGAGCGCACCGAATGCCGATTCGAGCGCACCGGCATTGTTGCTCTCGAGATGGCAAGACCAGCGCTGCTCTCGATCAGACCAGTCGCGCCAGAGCGCATCGATGCGGGTGGCATCCAGTGCGAGCGCCACATCGAGGGGCCCAGAGCGAGGCTGTTTGCGCATGGTCATTGTCGCTCCTGCCTCCAGACCACGAATGCCGTTTGACCACCACGCGCGATCACCGCCTCCATCTCCGCGTGGACCGGACTGCCGGTCAGCCTTCCTTCGCTCTCCACGAGGACTTCGGTCGTCGCGAAGGCAAGGCGCGGCAGCAGTGCCGACAGCTGCTCCTGTAGCGGCGCGCGCGCTTGCGCCGGCAAGAGATCCGTCAGCTCCTGAAGGCTGCCGATGCGACGACGTGACTGCTGCGCGCGCACGATGATTTGAGCGGCAAGCTCGGTGATTCCCGGCAACGACATGAGGACCTCGCGCGGCGCGGCATTCACGTTGATCTGACCGCTGCCAAGCGTGGTTACGTCGTTGCGGACGCGAGCAAAGATGGCGCGCGACATGCCTCGTACCTGCAGCAACTCATCGAGCGACTCGAATGGGGCATTGCGTGGCAGCTCGGCGAGCCGCGCCTTGATGTAGTCGTCCCGCTCCGCGCCGCGGCCGCGCTTGAAATCATCTGCGTCGCGCCAGTCCATCATTGCCTGCGCGAGCGCGTCCGCCTGCGCGGCATCGATGCGCTGCGCGACAAAGAACCGACGGAGGTCAGACTCTGTGACGGTGTTGATGTTGAGACGCGTCCCGAGATCGATCAGCCGCACCCGATACGAGCCGGCGCCGATCACCGTGCTATCGGGCATTATCCCATCGAGCTGATGCCACGGATCGACGATCGACTGCACATCGTTCCAGCTGCGTCGGCTTCCGCCCTCGACCAGCGCCCGTGCGAGCCGCGCCCGTGCATGCTCGACGCCCGACGCGGCCGCGGCGCGCACAGTTGCGCCCTCGAGCGCGTTGGCCGCCGCGAGCCGGTGATCGCGCGCGACCAGCGCGACCTCGAGCCCGACCGCCGACATCGCCACCATCAGCCAGACCGCGGCGATGAGGGCAAAGCCCCGCCGTGAACGACGGGCGCCGCTCATCGTCCACTCTCGAAAGAGACGGTGATCGGCAATTGAAACAGCGGCGGCAGCGAGTCTCCGACCGCAGCGACGAGACCGATCTGCGCGCCTAACGGAAGCAACGTCGTCGACACCCAGCTCGGGAGCCAGCGCCGCGCGCCCATCATGCCGGAGAGATAGTGCACATCCAGTCCGCCGGCGTTAGGCACGAGCTCCATACGCTCAGCTCTCGTTCCTTTCCACGCCACGAGCTCGGCGACGAGTCCCTTCTCCGGCGTGGCGTCGGACCGGTCGATGTGTAGGCGAACGATCGTCCCGTTGCTGGAGACCGGCGTTGGTGCCGAGGTGAGAAAGGTGAGTTCGTCGTCGGGAATCTCGCCGCTGTCGAGACGCTTCGTGCCGTCGATCCCCTGGAAGACGATATCGTCCTCCTCGATCGTGAGGCGCGCATTGGCCAGCCAGGCGACCAACGTGCTCCGGACTGCGGCGGCGCGCGTGACGGCCGCCGAGTGTGCGCTGCTCGCCTCTCGACGATCGACGAGCGTCATAAACGCTGCGTATCCAGACGTGAGGGCGAGGCCGGTGAGCGTCAGAGCCACGACGAGCTCGATGAGCGTGAGGCCTTGGCGTATGCGCTGCTTACGCATTGTCATCCCGAGGACCGGAGCGCGAGCGAAGCGACGAGGGATCTGCTGTTGCCGTTGCCTGGTGCGTTGCCGGCCGAAAACGGCGACGTCGGAGCGTGTAGCTTCCGCCGGTCCACTCCACCGTCGCCGTCAGCTCATAGAGCGCCGTCTCGTTATGCACCGGAGCCGCTGTCGCGGTCCAGCGGTAGCCCGTGAACGGCTCGTCGAAGCCACCGTGCGCCAACGAATCCGGAAGCATGTCGAGCTCGCGGACGTCGGCCAGCTCGAGCCTCGCCAGCCGTTCTTCTGCGAGGGCCGCGGCAGGCAGCGCGTCATTTGCTTTGGTATCTGCGCGGAGGTCCGCGGCAAAGGCGGCCAACGTACCGACGGCGACCAACCCGATGATCGCAACCGCGACGGTCGCCTCCAGCAGGGTGAATCCGGCACGATTGCCCGCGCGCAGTGGACGCTTAGCGAACATCGGCGCCCCTCGATCCGAGGACGTCGTCCGTCACGACCGGGCGCTCGACGAGCGCTCCTGTCCGCGGATCGAGCGCGATCGGCTGGACCCGCGAGCCGACACGAATGGCGATCGGCTCGCCCGACACCGTTCCGCTGGGACTGAAGACGAAGTGCAGTCGCGGCGCGCTCCCCGTGAGCGTGACACCTTCCGGGAACCCGAACACTGATGCCGAATCGAAATGCGCCCCCCTGATCATCGAGTCGGTCGGTTCGGCCTCGTGCATCCAGTAACGAGCTGTCTCCGGATCGAGCGTGAGCGTCAGCGTTGTCGCGTCAGTGATGGCGCGCCGACGCGCGCTGGTGAGCACCGACATGAGCGCGGATCGCGACTCGACGAGCACGTCGCGCCGGACGCCTAACGGGCGCAGCGCCGGCACCACCGCGGCGGCGACGATGCCGATGATCGTCAAGACGACGACCATCTCGACGATGGTCACGCCCTGTCGGCCCGATGCCCGCACGCCTTTCATCATTATCGGAAGGAGCTCGCGTTCACGCCGTAGATGGCCTGCAGCAGCGAGAGCGCGACGAAGCCGACAAGCGCACCGAAAACGACAATCATCGTTGGCTCGGCGAGCGCAACGAGTCGCGTCGTCGCGCGCTCGGTGCGCTGTTCGAAGATCTCGGCGGCTTTGGATAGGAACTCCCGTAGCCGCCCCGACTCCTCACCGACGGCGACGAGCTGTGCCAGGAGCGGGGACCAGAGCGTCCCTTCGTCGATAGCGCGATGCAGTGGCGCGCCTTCACGCACGCGCGCGCGGATGCGCTCGACTTCGGCGCGGGCAAGTGGGTCGCCAACGGATTCACTGGCGTCGTCGAGCGCGGCGAGGAGTGGCGCACCGCCGCCGAGGAGGACCGCCGTTAGGCGCGCAAAGCGGGCGGAGAGCGCGAGGCGGCGAAGTGTGCCGACGAGCGGGAGGCCGAGGAGCAGCGACGAGAAAGCATGCGCGCCCTCGGCCGTCGTCCGCGCCCAGGCCACCAAACCAGCGACGAAAATGACGGGAACGAAGAGTGCCAGCCAATGCGCGCGCGTCATGTCCGAGAGCGCGAGGAGCGTCGCGGTCGAGCGCGGGAGCTGCGCGCCCGCGCCGCGCAGCAGCTCGGCGAAGCGTGGGAGGACGAACAGAAGCAGCACGAGCACCGCGATGCCGCCGACGCCGGCGAGGAGCGCAGGATAGATCGCTGCTGAGATGAGCTTGCCGCGCAGCGACTCCTCGCGCTCGAGCTCCGTGGCGAGACGTGCGAAAGCTTCGTCGAGCTGTCCACTGCGTTCGGCGGCGCGGACGACGCCGATGTAGTGCGCCGGGAAGATGTCGGCGTGCTCGGCGAGTGCCGAGGCGAGCGAGTCGCCGCGGTCCACGCGTTGCCTAACGGCGGCTAGTCGCTCGGCAACGATACCGGTCGCGACGGTGGCGGCGGCAGCGAGAGCGCGAGAGAGCGCGAGTCCCGCGGGGAGGAGTGCGGCGAGAGCGCGGGTGGCGTCGAGCACGCCTTGCCGCTTGCCGCCACGCGCTCCGGTGCGCGGCTGAGCGCCGTTAGGCGCCGCGTCTGCAACGGCGACGACGACGAGCCCGCGGTCCTCGAGCGTGCGCGCGAGGGCCACCGAGCTCGCCGCGTCGAGACTGCCGGAGAGGCGCTTTCCAGTACGGTCGATCGCCTTGTAGGCGAAGGCGGGCATCGCGGGAGCTCGGTGGGTGAGGCGGGGTGGTACCGCGCGCTGGCGCGAGGGAGGAGGGAGGGTCGTGCTTAACAGCCAGGAGGAAACTCCAACGCGACGCTCATTTCCAACTCGTGATATCCGCGTCGTCCGCCGTGCCGCCGGGCTGACCGTCGGCGCCTAACGACATGAGATCATAGCCAGTTCGACTCTGCTCGGCGGGCTGTTTGTAGAGGTAGACGTGGTTCCACGGGTCGAGCGGAACGTCCTTGCGGAGATACGGGCCGCGCCAATTCGTGGGGCGGGGCTCGGAGGTGGGTTGCTGCCAGAGAGCGGCGAGACCCTGCTCAGTGGTTGGATAGCGACCGTTGTCGAGACGGTATGCGTCGAGCGCCGCGCCAAGCATTTCAATTTGGGTGCGCGCAGTAGCATCCTTTGCCGTGCCCACGTGGCGGAAGACGTTAGGTGCGACGAGAGACGCGAGGATGGCAATGACGACAATAACGACGAGGATTTCAATAAGCGTAAATCCTCGTCGAGACCCAGTTCGATGTGTCGGAACGCCTCGCACGGCAGCACGTTGTGTCATTGGAACGTCCATAGAGAATAAGTTGGCAGTGAGGTTTGGCCTCATCGTACGAGCTGTCAGTGCCGATCGAAACGGCGTAGGAGCGTCAAGCCGGCATACCACAGCACACCCATTCCGGTGCTGGCACCAACTATGAATAACCCGGCGCTTACACGGCCCCTCGATTTCAGAATCGGGGCTTCCAGGAGGCGGAAGCCGAAGCCAACGAGTGTCAGCAGAGTCGCCATCACGCCGAAGATGACTGGCTGCCGCCGGGGACGAATCACCGCCATGTCAAGCGCGGCCCCTATGGCCAACACGGCCAAAATCGCGAGCCCAGTCCCCCACCACATTCGAGTGAGCGCTCCATTCAGGAAGGGGAAGTCAGACGCGAAAGAACGCGCCGCGCGGATTACTGTTGCCACCGCTGCCAAAGCGAGAATCAGCACCGCTGCCCTTGCGCAGGCGTGTGTCGTCGGGTAGCGCGTCCGGAGCAGTTCACGAGGCGGCATCTGCCTTGTCGGTGTTGAGGATCGCACGGCGCGCCAGGGGCTCGCAGGTGTGTTCACAAGAAGCTCGAGCGCAGCGCCGCAAACAGGAGCCCTAAGGGGAATGCGCAGAGTGCAAACGCAACCATCGCCCGGGCTACGCGTCCCAAGCGCAAAGGGGTGCGGCTCGTACTTGATCGTGCGTCGCGATTGACGAACCACATCGCGGCAAGCGTAGGTGGAAGTCCGACGATGAGCATGCCGGTGGCAGCCCAAAGCCGCCATGCGACACTCGCATCGTGTGGCCACAACTTTTCGGCAACGAGCCAGCCGACCATCGAGCTGACGACCGCGATGAGCAGATAGCGCCAGGCGCGCGATGGATCTGCCGAAGGACCAAGTCCTACAAACACACCGGCGAACAATGTCGCCAGTGCCAGTGAGCTCAGGAGCGGAAAGAGCGATGTTTTCATTTCCGCTGGTTCCCTTCATAGTACCGTTTCCTAGTCATGAGAGCCGCAGCTATCGGGCGTGTCGAGGCTTCGTGCTAAACATGCGTCCGCGAATGCATCGTTTACTGCCGCACACATAGTCAGCGCACAGCGATTCCCTCTGTGTCAATCGCGCGGAAGACCTTGCCTCCTCGCCCGCGCTGAACGAACCCAGAGTGCGCCAGTCAAGATGAGCAACAATACTCCGCCGATATCCGCGTAAGGACGCCATGCCACGCTGCGTATCAGAAATGCCTCGGCGGGGGCGCCGGGGTTGACGTATGCAGTTACTTCGGCGCCGGTGTGGAATAATGATGCCTGCGCTGCTGCCCACGAACTGTCTCCCATCAGGTCGCGCGGAGTGACGCGCGTGCCATGCCACTCATGGCCCGCAAATACGTAGGAGTAGTCGACGCGCGGCACATACCCGCGCATACCGGAACGCGAAGCGCGCGTTTCGACCCAAGATGACAGAACATGTGCGGTCGTTGGTCGGTAGGTAAGAATCGGACGCAGTTCCGACCAAGCGAGGATTGCACCGCCAACCACGATCAAAGTGACTATGACTATAGTGACCTTCTTGAGTGAAGGCTCCCCAGGCAAAGGAGCACTCGTATGTGGTTCATCACCGGTCTTTTTAGGATTGTCCGTTTCGTCGGGACGCATTTGACCTCAGTCGTTAGGTCGACCGTACGGGCCCAATTGACTTCCGTAGGAGGCGGCCCAATCGAGTACGCTGGCGAATATCGATCCAGCAATGGCACCGTAATAGGGGTTCTTGATGCTTCCACCGGCTAGCGAAATGACTGAGCCGAGGCAGCCAAGCGCGAGATGGCCAACAAACGCGCCGTTACTCGGTCGATCGGCGAAGCCATTCTCAATTGCACCATAAAGGTCCGATACCATGGTCGTACCAACTCCGACCGCACAGGCCATCGCGGCTCGCGACAGCGGTCCTTGCACGTAGCCCAAGACATCCATCTTATAGGCGAGCGGGCCGATCAGAGTGCCTTCAATGGCTCCATAGATAATGCCTGACGCGCACGCGCCCATGCGATCGGCTTCACTGTGTGTTTTCCATGCTTCGAACTCTGCCTGGACAACTTTGTCTGCGCAGCGCAATGCAATCCCAGCCAGGCGACTCGCAGCGAGAGTCTCGTTGTACTTCATCGTTGACGTTAAGTCCGCCAAGTCTGCTTGCGTCGTACCCCGAGTGTCGATCGCATTGATCGGGTCATTCTTGACATAAGCGTATAGGTTCTCACTACCACCTTGAAATAGTGTAGGGTCTGGCGTCGTCCAGCGACCCATTTCAGCGTCATATTCCCGATTATCGAAGTGTGTGAGCTGCGACGTGGGATCGTAGAGACCGCCGGCGTAACCGAATGGCTGAAACCCCGGCCGGCTGTCGGAAAGCACTCGACCGAAATCGTCGTATTCAAGCGCCTGAACCACTTCTCCCGTAACTACGTCCACTACGAATCTGACGCTGCCGTGATTGTCGGCGACAAATCGATAGGTCTTTCCATCACGTAGCATGTACTCAGGAACATTCGCCGATTCGCCAAAGACAAAGCGGCTGACGACCTGACTGCTGCCGTTCAACTCAGCTGTAGGCGCAATAGAGTTCGCGTAGAGGAAACCTTGAGTAAGCACTCCGTTTTGACGTCGACCGATTCGGCGCCCCTCGGCATCGAGGACGTAGTCAAGTCTTTTGCCATCGGGAAATTGGATCGCTGTCAAACGATCGAAAGAATCGTAACTATAGGTGCGCCTTCCAGTACCATCCACACGCCCGGTCACTCTGCCGAGGGCATCATACTCATAAGTCACCTGACCAGCCTGAATTAGTCGATCTCGTGCGTCAAAAGTCGCTGCAACAGAACCCGAGGCGTCAGTAGTTAGGGTGCGGTTACCGTTGGCGTCGTACACATAGGACCGCTCTTGAAGCCCGTTCCCTATCGATCCCGAGAAACGGCCCGCCGAATCATACGTGAACGCGCGGCTTCGCTGAACGCCTTCGCCGTCCTCCTCGACTCCAGTGACGCGCCCGATAGCGTCACGCGTGTAGATCTGCTGGAACAGGATCGTCGTATCCAACGAGGCAGTGACTCTATGCACGAGGCCAAGTGAATCGTACTCGAGCGCCGTTGACACTCTTCCGAGAGTTGTTCCGAGGAGAACGCCACTACTGACCGATCTCGTCAGCTGGAGCAAACCGGCAGTTTGAAGAAGGCCATCTCGGTCGTACGAATACGTGATGCTTTGCGCACCATTAACATTTTGGCTGGCAGTCCGAAAATCAGCGTCATAGCTGCTTGAAATACTTCCGGTCACCGCCCCAGACCACGCTATGCGCGTTTGAAGTGGGCCGTCGTACGTGTATGTGATGATATTGTTGGCAGGAGTTGTCGCGGTAGCGACAGCGCCTGTCGCTCCCTGATAGCTGTAGCGCCAAGAGCCCTCAGTACCACCCATGCTCACGCGCCTGCCCAGTGTGTCGTAGGCGAAGCTCACCGACCCACCACCGGCACGCTCCATACGAAGTAGTCTCCCGGCGCCATCGTAGCGCAGATGAAAGGCTTCGACGCTTGAATCGCCCGGTAGCGCCGGAGGGATATATGAGGCAATCTGTCCATTCGGGTCGTAGGTAACTCGGTGAGCGGATCTGCCGGGCGGTGTGATTCCAATGACACGGCCTGCCGAGTCGTAGCTCACTTGAGTTAACCGACCATCGGGACTGATGCGCTGCGTTAACCGACCAGCGACGTCGAAGGCGTATCGATGCGTCATGCCCAGTGCATCAGTTGTCGAGCGCATGCGACCGAGGGAGTCGTATGTGATCGTCGTATGACGCGATCCCTGCCTGACACTCAGCAACTGGCTATTTGCGTCCCACATACTGACTACTGGGGGAGCATCAGGTCGCAGTTGCTGAATGACGCGGCCTAGCGAATCCACTTTGGTCACCCGTGAACGGCCCATGGGAGAGATCGTCGTGAGCGTCCCCGTCACTCGATCGTAGCTGTCCGTAGTGAGGTTGCCGTTCACGACGAGGCTATCCGTCTGCGTTCGGATGGAGGAGAGGTCAAACACGTTGCCTAACGATACTGACCGGCCGACGTGGACCGTGCGTCTCAATCCTGATGGGGTCGTAATGCTTGAATCCGGAAGACCTGGGACGCTTCCCAATGGATCACTACGATACGCCACCGTAGTCAGCGTACCATCCGGATCGCGTACAGTTCGAAGCCCATCCGCTCCGATTGTTGTTTGTTCCGTTGAACCAGCAAAGCCAATCACGGTCTGGCGACTTGTAGGCGAGATTGCGATTGACTGCATGTTCAGCGCAACCTGACTCCCTTGCACAAGACTCAGGCTCGAATTGAGCCCGTCGCCATTCGTCACGAGTTTAGTCAACGAATCGCCACTCCGAAGCGCGCCGACAACCAGACCGTTGGAATCGTACGAATAGCTGATGGAACGTCCGCTAGGATCGAAGGCAGATTGAACCAAGCCATTAGGACTTATCTGCATTGTCGCAATGCTGCCGTCCGGCGCCTCAACGATTTGGAGATTACCATCGGCAGCAAGAGTGAGTTGCGTCTCAAGCCCACTTTGCGCACTGACACTCAATGCCGCACCGCTTGGATCTCGACGGATCCGAGTCGTATCTCCCGTGCGATCCACTGTGGCCACGAGGTTCGCCGCTTGGTCGTACACGAATGACCACAAGGTGTCACGGTTCATGGAAGAGAGGGTTCGGAGATGGCGACCATCTCGATCGAAGATGAAAACCATCCGACCATTTTCAGCCATTATCGCAACTTCCCCGACACTCGCTCCTGGCATTGGTGGGGCGATCCTCCGCACACGGCCACTGTCGGGTAGCACAGTGTATAGCGCACCATCGGGGGCCACAGCCAATCTGCCCGCCCCCGCCTCGGTTGCCTTCGCCGCGATTGCGCCCTCCACGACAGGACCCGCTTGCGTGCTCAGGATCATCGTATAGATCCGATTCGTGGATGGCACCACGAAATACCAGGCGGTCCGGCGCTGGAAGTAGATCATCCCGTTAGGCGCCACCTTCACCTCGCCGATGAAGTCGAGGCCCACCGACGTCGCGAGCTGGCCGTCGGACAGGTTGTTCGTCCCGCCCCCGACCACGGTCGTGATGATGCCGCCTGGCGTGATCCTCCGGATCAGGTTCGTGTTGAGACCAACGACGACATAGACGCTGCCGTCCGGTCCAACCGCGATCCGCGATGGAAGACTGACCTGCGCTTGCAGAGCCGGACCACCATCTCCGGTGTTCGATCCACCGCCATTGCCGGCGATCGTCGTGACGATGCCGTCTGGTGTAACGCGACGCACGCGGTGATTGCTCCGGTCGGCAATGTAAAGGCTGCCGTCCGGCCCCAGCGCCATGCCGCCAATGTCGCTGAACTTTGCCGCAGTCGCTGGCCCGCCGTCACCACTGAAGCCGCCCTGATTCACAATGCCTGCGAACGTGCGAATCTTGCCATCCGCGCCGACCTTGCGAATGCGACCCTCACCGAGATCGAGCGTGAAGAATCCGCCGTCAGGCGCTGCCAGAACCGCCGCCGGAAGGAAGTGATTGGCTTTCGTCGCCGAATCGCCCTCCGCGACGTTGTTGTGTCCAGCAACGCCATTGCCGGAGACCGTGGTGATGATCCCGTTAGGCGCGATCTGGCGATACCGCCCGTTCCACTGATCGGCCACGAAGATGCTCCCGTCCGGTCCAACCGAGACGTCGCTCGGCGCAAAGAACTGCGCGTTCACCGCCGGTCCACCATCGCCGGAGAAATCGCCGAAGCCAACGCGATTCCCCATGTTCTGCAGATGGTTGCTGCCCCGGCCCGCCGCTGTCGTGATCACTTCGGGGATCCGCTTCGCGGCCCGCGTCACGCCATCGCCCTGATACAACACCTGCCCGACAGGGTCGTAGGTGTTGTGATTGCTCAACGTGAACCCGCCGAGGCCTAACGCTTTCGCATCCCAGCCTCCGATCGTGCTGCTGATGTGCTGCCAGCGCGGACGATACGTGCGTGATCCGTCCGCGGAGAGAACGAAGCTCAGATTGCACGACGCGGTGCCGCCACCGGCCGTGCCGGTGCACGGCTCGCCGAACGCGCGCGGCCGATCGGTCGCCGGCTGCGTGTACACCATCGGATAGACGTGCCCGATGTCGACGCTGATCGGTTGCTTGCCTTGCATCGTGCGGCCGTACGCATCCTTGCCATCCCAGGTGAATGGGAAGATCAGGTTCGGCTGCGGCGCGAACGTCCATCGGAATTCCCGCCCCGCGACGCCGATGATGAGCTCGACCTGCTTGAGGTCCGGCGAGATCGTCGGTCCCGTTAGGGTTACCGTGATCGTGCGATCGGGATTGCCGCCTGCCGAGCGATCGCTCCCGTACACGAGCGCTAACGGAGTTCCCGTGATGCCAACCGACTGCCGCGCGACCTGGATGTCGCAGCGAATGGGATCGGCAAGTTTGGACGCGCAGCCCGCCGACACGTCGCCCTGTGGATCGGTACCGATCGGGAAGCCCGGCCAGTTTGGATCTGTCGGCCAGTACTTCGTCGGCAAGATGCGCCAGAGGCTCACACCCGGTTGGTACGTCGCTGCCAGCGTCTGTCGCTCGGCCAGATCCAGACCCATCGCCGTGAGCGCCGAGTCGCTGTCCGCGACGCCGTCGCCATTGGCATCGACCGCGGCAACGCCGCCGTCGATGTTGAGCACTTTGATAACCTTGCCGTTGTCCTGCGCAACCCATGCGCCTTTCGTCACGTCCAGCGCGCCGACCGGCACGATCGTCCCCGCCGGGAATTGCAGGAAGTTCTGTACGTACACCGGCGTCGGCTTGTTCAACTCGATCGACGTCGCGCCGGCAGCGACGGCTTCGTCCGCCGTGATCTGGAACGCGTAGGTGTACATGCTCGACGGCGGCAGGGTGCCAGGCATCGCGGCCTGACCCGTCGGCCCCGTCGTGAACTCGGTGAGCCGGAGGCTCATCGTCGTGAGCGGCTGCCGCGTGCCATCGGGCATCACCATCGTCGCCTGGGTCCCGGGCTCGACGAGCACCGTCGCCTGAC
The DNA here is from genome assembly GCA_035273165.1 of Gemmatimonadaceae bacterium. Lineage (GTDB taxonomy): Bacteria > Gemmatimonadota > Gemmatimonadetes > Gemmatimonadales > Gemmatimonadaceae > AG2. The sequence continues at coordinate 8,145 of DATEPP010000393.1, read as the reverse complement.
GCTGGCCATCCGCATCCTGCTGCAGCGTTCCCTGCGCGACCTGGATCGTCTGGCTGGCCAGATTCACCGTCGTTACCTGCGGATCGAGCTGCAGCATGACGATGCTGTCGAGGACGGCGAAGTCGTGCCACGGCACGTTCGCCGTGCGCTGCACAGGCAGGTACGTACTCTTCGCAAAGTCGACGAGCAGTGGGCCGCCGCCATTCACGACCATGTCGAAGGTGCCGTCCTCGCGCGTTTTCGTCGTGCCGTACTCGGGGTGATTGCGAATGGTGACGTTCACACCCATGAGAGGCTCGTACGTCTTCGTGACAACCTTCCCGCGAATCGTGCCGCCCCGCACGAAATCGATCGTCCCGGCGGCCACGCCTTTCTGCGTGGGATCACTCCCCGTGTAGAGGAACTGCGTCGCGGCGAACTGGGACGTCGGTACGGTGCGATTGAGTGCCGGAGCGATCGTCGAGGGATCGGGTGGAATCCCCGGCTCGAGCACCTTGCGCGTCACCGTTCGCGTGTCCGTCGCGCTATTGATCGCGGCGTCGGTCGCAACGAGCGTGATGGTGTTCGCGCCCGACACCACCGCGACGCTCGCCGAAAAACTTCCGCCTGTCCCGAGCGGCGTCGGCGTGCCGTTGACCGTGAGCGTCGTCGCTGTCTGATCCGTAACGGTCCCCGTGACTGTCACCGGCGAGCTCGGCACGATCGCGCCGTCCGCCGGCGACGTCACGGCGATCACCGGTGCGTGCGTATCGAGAATTACCCCTCGCGTTGGCGCGGCCGAATTCCCTGCTTCGTCAGTCGCGCGAACGAGAATGGGGTTGCTCCCCTCCGTGCTGATCGGCACGTCCACTGCAAATGCGCCCATCGGGTCGAGCGTCACGGGAATGCCGTTGACGTCCAGCGTCACCGCCGTCGCGTCGACGGCCGTACCGGCAACGTGCACGGTACCGTTCTTCGTGATGAATCCGTCGTTAGGTGTCGTGAGGGTGACGGTCGGCGCCGAGGTGTCGCGGATGACGCTCCGGCTCACGTCCGTGTGATTGCCCGCCGCATCGGTCGCCGTGAAGGAGATCGGCGCGCTGCCCTCCGCTGTCAGCGGGACAGTCGTCGAGAACGTGCCGTCGGTGGCGACGGTCGTCGTCACTCCATTCACCGTGAGGCTCACCGCCGTCGCGTCGGAGACACTGCCGCTCACGCTCGCGACGTTCTCCTTCGTCACCACCCGACCGCTCGGCTGCGTCACGGTGAGCGTCGGCGGTGTGAGATCGATCGTTCGCGTCCGCGTCGCAGTACTCGCGTTCCCCGCGGCGTCGGTCGCGACGACGGTGATCGTCGCTGGACCTTCACTGAGCGTGACGGGCGCGCTGAACGTTCCCGACGCGTCGCGCGTCGCCGGCGTGCCGTTCACCGTCACCGTGACGGCGGATGCATCCGTCGCCGATCCGGAGACGGTAACGCTCGCGTTGTTGGTGATCTCGTTGTCCGCGGGCGCAGCGATCGTGAGCGTCGGCGGCTGCGTGTCGCGCGTGACATGTCGCGTTGCCGTCGTGTTGTTGCCCGCCGCGTCGGTCGCGACGAAGGTGAAGGTGTTGTCCCCCTCGTTCGCGAGTGCCGTGCTCGGCACCGAGAAGCTGCCGTCTTCCGCGCTGACCGTCACCGGCGTCCCGTTGACCTGTAGCGTGACGGTCGTCGCATCCGTGACCGTGCCCGCGAGCGCGACAGTTGTCTGCTTGGTGAGTAAGCCGTCAACCGGCTGAGAAACGGCGATCACCGGCGGGTGCGTGTCGAGCGTGACATGGCGCGCGACCGATGTCGCGTTCCCCGCCTGATCCGTGCCCGTGACTGTGACGAAGTTGCTTCCCTCGGAGAGCGTGACACTGCCGCTGAACACGCCACCAGTACCGACGGTGAGCGGCACGCCGTTGACGTTGATCGTCGTCGTCGTGATATCGTTGACCGTGCCCGTGACCGCCGCCGTCGCGTTGTTCGTGATCGAATTGTCAGACGGACTCGTGAGGGTGATGACCGGCGCCTGGGAGTCGTGGATGACGACGCGTGAGGAATCGGTCCGATTCCCGGCTGCATCAATTGCGCTCACCAGAATCGTGTTTTCTCCTTCGGCGGCGAGCGTCGCTGTGGCGCTGTAGCTCGAGCCGGAACGCGTCGCCGTGAGGCCGTTCACTGTCACCGAGGTGGCGGTCTCGTCATCGACTGTGCCGGTCACGGCAATTGTCGCATCGCGGGTGATCTGACGCGTCGTGGGCGTGACGATCGCGAGCCGCGGCGGCGCGACGTCGGTTGCCGAGAAGCAGAGTGTCAAACGCGATTCGGGGATACTCGAGATCCTGACCTCGATGGTGTTGCTCTGCTGGAGCGTTACCTGCTTCCGCAACCCCGCGACCTGCTGATTGAGCTCCGACTGATCGAGGATCTGGACACCGTTGAGGAGGATCGTCGCGCTCGACGCGCGCAGTGTGCCGTCGGGGTTGCCGTTGATCACGCACATGGAGAACGGCGATGCCCCGGCGGCGGGCACGCTGAAGTTGAACGTCTCCGTTGTCGGCGAGCCAGCGTTGCGGATGAAGAGGTGGGGCCCGAAGACGGCGAAGGTGGGATCGGCAGTTTGTAGAACACTCACGTCGACGTATGCGCCCGCGCCGCCCTGCACCGTCACCCGCAGCGTGTCTTCGGCCAGCGCCTGGATGATCTTCTTGCCGCTGCGCGCGCCACCGAGGTCGGCCAGCGTCATGACGGTGCGGCCATTGAGATCGACCGACATCGACGACGCGCGGAGCGTTCCGTCCGAGGCGCCGTTGTCAACCTGCAGCACGTACTCCTGGTTGGGCTGGACAACGAGCGTGAATCGCTCGATGCCTAACGTCGCGCTTCCCGTCGGTGACGCGAATCGCTTCGGGCCGTACACAACGGTCGTGTCACCACTCGCGAGCTCGGTCGTCCTGAAGAGCGACCGCGCGACGCCACGCGCCCAACTCGACGTCGAGAACGCGCTCACCGCCGCGACGATGCCCGAAATAGTGAGCACCGAGAGCACAACGGCACGGCTCCGGCCGGAGCGAACGGCAGAGAGGCGGCGGGCGGCTGCGCCGAGCGTGCGCAAGCTCCCCACCACCGACAGCTTCGTCGGCAGCGATTCGTGACTCATAGACGAGACGGGACTGTGGGTGGTGTGACCGAGCCCCCGGCGCATCACACGATGCGCGCGACGACGCCGGCTTGAAGTGGCAGACGGTGGGGAAGCAGTGGGGGTGAGCGTGCCGGACGATGGAGGACGTGAGGCTCGTCAGGCGCGTGCGGAAAGGCGGCGGCCAATGTTTCGTGCGCCGCGGCGTCCGTCAAGGGCGAGTTTCATGAGAGCTCTTTAATAAATCGCTCAGGCGTTGCTCCTTCTATGCTTACGTGTCTCCGTCTCGCGTTAGGCAGTGGCGTCACAGCCGCGTCATGCCTGCGTCTTGCGAGCAAGAGGGATGCTTGTACTCAGCCCTCTCTCCTCGGCCACGCTCATGTCCAGAATGAGGGTGTCAGGCCGACAGTGGATAACATGAGGGAACATTCCGACTGCTTCCGCACCTGCATACACGCTACTGCAGCATGCCTATTGTGCAGGGATCGAGTCCCGGTCCTTCGTTTTTAAGCCTGGGCGCGCGCGTTAGGCGCAGAGCCGACCGAATCGGTGGACAGTCGGCACGGCCGAGCCAGACTGGCGGCGTCCATTACAAACGCGCCCGCTCCGCAAGTAGCAGTACGACAAGTTGCACGATCAACAGCAATCCCGAGGCATACACGCAGGCTTAGGCGAAGCGCTGTCGCCTTATGCTTCGTCGCTGCTCCTGCACCACCGCCACGGCAACTGCTCTAGACAGTACCAATGTGGCAAGAGCCATTGCGAACAAGTGCATCCGTGTCAAGCCCACCGTGAAGGCAATACAGAGGGCGACTGAAATCACCCGACTGTATGCCAGCTCGACTCTCCGTCGCTCGTCGGTTCGGTCCCGCATTCCGTTACTTCCTTTGCCGTGCTTACCGATGAGGATCCGCTAACTGCCGGCACTACGACTCGTACTCGCCCGACAGTCCATGCAGCCCATTCGGCGGCTCGACTCCCACCTCGCGAAGGCGCTCAAGGATGACCGCGGGCGGTATTTCTCTGCCCCAAAATTCCTTCGTCATTTGACGCAGCGCGGTCCGGACTTCCGTGCCCTGATTCAATGCCGCCGCGAGCGATAGACCGAACTCACCAGAGAGCTTGACCGCCCGAAGACCAGCCGGAGAGGATCCATCAACTTCTATGTCGGCTCGACGCCGCGTTACGATCTCCACTGTCCTGAAGTGGGACTTGGGTCTCATGTCTCGCAGGCAAAAGAGCGCGAGCGCTTGAGTGATCCCGACCATGAGAGCCGCGCCGACATGACCCGAGATAGAGACGCCGCCGCCCCACCAAATCGCGGACGCCTTTGCCAGTCCTTGTGTCGCCATGCCGCGGCCTGTCTCATCGAGGCCTAGCATCTCGGACGTATCGAGCAACAGGACGTTCCCTTCTCGCGGGAGCGACAACGGATCGTCATGTGGATAGAGTGCAGTACGAACGGCAGGGTTGATGTCTAGCGCCGAGGCGACTCGGGTCAGATTGTTCCGCAGGCTCCTCGCGACATCAGCACGCCGGCTCGCCGGCAGTGCTCGCGCAATCTCGCCCACGAATAGCACCTGCTCTTCGGTCTCCGCCAACGTTTCTTGCTTCGGAAAGAGTACGAGCTCGAGTTGCGGATGGTGAATTGGCGACCAGTCACCAGCGCCTAACTGCAACCCGGCCGTTACTATGTCTGCGGGAAGGTGTGCGCTTTGAAAGAACAGCGGTCGCGGAACGCTCAGCTGACCGGCCAACGGTGTCACAATGACGCGAGGGAGGAACGTGCCCACCAGGAAGAAGGGTTGGGCCATAGCCCCCGCGCCGATTTTCCAATCGACTTCGATCGTCAGCTGAACCATCGCTGAGTCTTGGCCATCTTTCGATAGGTCCAGCAGCAGCCACTGCTCCCCGCATTCGGCGTGAACGTCGCGCGTGAGCTCGGCGGCTCCGGAAATGTGCTTGATGCCAAACGGGATTCCCGAGTAATCGAGTAGTATGTATCGACCGGTTCCGTCGGCCGCGAACTCTATCGAGTAGCTCGCCGTGATCTCAAAGCCGTCCCAGCTTTTTAGGGCCGATACTTCGACCTCGACCTCGCGAATCGGACGTGCCGCGGCGAGGAGGGCCTTCCGAGCGCATCGCTTCGTTGACTCGTTCCTATGCACGATTCGGAATGGCCCAGGTCATCAGGAAGATGTTGGTGTGTCGGTTGGCTGACGGAGTTCCGCGACGAAGCTCGCGATTATGCGCTGGAAATTGTCCATCCCGGTCCCCGACGCTCGGCCCTCGTAGGCTCTGGCGACGTGGCGAGCGAGGTCGACGAGGATAATGCCCCCGACACCCACGTCGAGCGTCGGATCGACGTCGAGCGCGACGCGCTCGCCCGACGGTGTGGTCCAGAGCCGTAGGATTTCGGTAGCCTGCGCGTCCGTTTGTACTTCGGCCGGTACTCTCAATTCCTTTTGCGGCATTTCCTCCTCATATGCATGCGAACGTGGTGCTGTGGTTGACTGGCGTGGTTGAGTTGATGCGCCCTGGCGTTCGAGCCGGTGCTTCGACTGAACGCGAGGAGATAGAACGTTGAAGGGCTTCGAGGATTTCGACCCACACTTCGATCGTGGCAGTGGTCGCTTCATCGCGCTCAATGTGAGCATCGGTATCGTCGTTGCGTTGATCGCCGCAGATTGGCTCACTCGGGTTGGATTGGTCTTGGCCTGGGGCGTCGTGCGAACGTTGCTCTCGTGGCTGCGCGACACGCATCGGCTGTTCGTTGCTCGGGTAATGGCACGAGGAGAGCACGGCGCGATCAATCCCGTTGTCGCTCACTATCTGGCGGTGCTGGTCGCGTCAATGATCGGAGCTGGCTTCGGTGTTCTGGCAACGATAATGGTTCGTAGGCTCGTCTCCGGTGCGTAGTTTGGAGATACAAGCAACCAACATCTTTTCACGAGTTGTCCTGGATCTTCAGCGTGCTCACGTGTTCGCGCTTAGCTCGGAACGACAGATGACAGGTCCAAAGACTGAATGGTGGCAGCGTGGGCCGGTGGAAGGGGTGCCCGCTTTGCTGCAGCCCGTGGCGCACATCCTCCTCCAGGTCCGCGAGAGTATCCTCGAGATCGTCCCCGGCCTTACCCAGGACGAGTGGAATGCCCGCCCCGCAAACGTCGCGTCGCCGGCGTTCCACGTCAGGCACATCCCGGGCGTCATCGACCGCCTCTTCACCTATGCGCGCGGCGAGGCGCTCACCCCCGAGCAGTTCACGGCGCTCCGAGCCGAGGGGGAGCCACTCACGCTCGACAACGTCCCGCTCGCACTCGAAGCGTTAGGCACCCGTGTTGACACAGCCCTGGCTCAGCTCAGTTCTACCGATCCAGCGACGCTGGGTGATTTCCGGAAAGTCGGTCGCGCTGGCCTGCCATCCACGGTCATTGGCTGCCTCGTGCACGGCGCCGAGCACGCGATGCGGCATGTGGGCCAGCTGTCTGTCACCGTGCGGGTTGTGCGTAGCATTCGGAGCTCGGACGGCCGCTGATGACGCTGACACAGCGCTGATACCACCGAGAGAACGGCGGGGCCGCCGTTTTCCAAAGACGTTCTCGCTCTTTGTTGTTTCTGCAAAATCTGCGTTATCTGCGACATCTGCGTTCATTCCACTCTATTCCGCAGGGATCTCTCCTCGGCGCGGCGACGACAGCAGCCTAACGCGACGTGTCCGCCGGCAATGCCACCGGACCTGTAAATGGGCCGACGAGCTCGCGCCGCCACCACGCACCCGTCGCGCGCTTCGTGGCCAGATCGGTGAACCAGTATCGGTAGAGCATCGTCCGCACCAGCGGCGGCGGGTTGCCCTTGAATGGGTCGGAGCGGAAGAGACGGAGCACGCTCGGGCTTCCTTCCACCAGCCGCAGTTGCGCGTTCACGACCCACGTCGACTGCTGCCACGGGCCTAACGACGCGAACCAGAGATTCCAGTCGAAGCGCGGCTGGTACGGCGCATAGATCCCCGGCCGTTCATTCAGAGCCTGCGGCTTGTAGCGGAACGGATATGGGATCCAGGTCGTACCGTCCCGGCTGCCCTGGAACTCGATCTCGTATCGGCCCTCCGTCATGACCGCGAAGAGCCCATACCCATTGGCGATGCGAAATGGCGACAGGAATCGCGTCGGCAGGCCGAGAAGCGGCACATCAGGAAAGAACGCAAACGCCGACGCGTAGAGCAGGATGCCTAACGCGACACGCTCTACCCGCCGTGCCCAGGGCGGACGCGCCCGGACGTAGCGCCGCTCGGGCAACACGAAGCGCCAGTGCACGCGGCCGAGGAGCTGGTCATCGAGGAGCAGTACGCCGAGGAATAGAACGAGGTAGTTCAGGAAGGCATAGTTGGCCGTCGCGATGATTCCGATCTGCAGCGCGCTGACGATGAGAAAACACGCAATACGGAAGGGCCGCGAAAGCCACACCGTCCAGACGAGGAAGAGCTCCACGCCGAGCGTCAGCACGACCGTGCCCGCGTGGTACCAGTGCGGCCAGTGTTGCACGTACCAGCCCAGCCAGGTCGGCAAGGGGCCGTTCTGATAGTACTCGTCCATCGCCGTGAGATTACGCCAGTGCGGGTCGCCACTCGCGAGCTTGACGATCCCCGACTCGAAGTAGATCCGGAACCACTCCCACTGAAGCATGAAGAGACTCAGCCGCGACGGCGGATCGGGCGCGCCGAGCTTCGGACGGACGCCTCGCGGCGCGAACCAGCAGGCGATGAAGCCTGCCTCGAGGAGCATGCTGTCGGACTGGTACGACGAGAAGTCCTGCAGCGCGGCGACGCAGGAGAGAAAGAGCACCGTGCAGGCGATCGTCGTTAGGCGCGGCCAGACATTCGCCGTGAGCAGGAGCGAGGCGACGACTCCCGCGCCGACGACGATCGCCAGCGCCCGGTCCCCGGCGCCGAGCCAGAGCAGCGTCGGCGCGTACCAGAGTGCCTCCACGATGCCGAGCACCCGATG
>DATEPP010000392.1:0-36300 GCA_035273165.1 Gemmatimonadaceae bacterium | reverse complement strand
CGACATCGATCTCGCTCTCGCGGCCGGCGCCGGGACTGAGGACGAGCTGCTCGACGTCATCGACGAAGCGGTCGCCGCGGCGGTCCTCGAGCCGTCGCGCACTGACGCGGACTCGTATGCGTTCACGCATACCCTGCTCCTGGATGCGATCAAGAACACCGCCAACCCGCGCCGACTGAAGCGCATCCATCACTCGGTTGGCGAGGCGCTCGAGAACCGCAACTCGAATGCAATCGCCGAGCTGGCGGGGCATTTCGACCAGGCTGGCGTCAGCGACAAAGCGTATCGGTACGCCATGCAGGCTGGCCAGGGCGCGACAAGCGTCTACGCGCACGACGAGGCGGCTGCGTTCTTCACGATGGCGCAGCGGCATGCGGCCACGGCCACAGAGCGCTTGGCGGCCTACCTAGGCGCCGCGAAGGTCGCCGAGGTTTCCGGTCGCTACGCCGAAGCGGTAGAGCTATGCAAGGCCGCTCTCTCCAGTGTGGGTGAGGAGATCACGCCGAGGGAAAAGCTCCCGCTGCTCATCCTGTACGAACGTGTGCAGGCGTTCCTCGGCAAACCGCTGACGCAGACGCTCGAGGCGTATCAGTCACTGCTCAAGCAAGCCGAGGAGATGGATCTGCAGAAGGAGCGCGTGTCCCTGCTCACGATGCTATCCACGACCTACGGCAGCCTCGGCGACCCTGCGACGGCGCAACGACTCGCTCGCGAAAGCGCGGAGATGGCGGAGCGTATCGGCGAGCGCCTCCTCCACGCGCATGCTCTGATGCGGCTCGGCTGGACACTTTTCGAGCTCGGATCAGAGGAGGCGATCGTCTTCTATCGACGCGCGCAGGAGATCTGCAGTGAGATCGACGATCGCCATGGCTACGTGCGTTGCCAGATCAGTATTGGCGTCAGCTATTCAAAGGTTGGAAACACGGCCGCGGCGATCGACGCCTTCCGAAGCGCGGTCGAACTGGGCCTGCAGGCCGGCGCGCCGGACTGGGCCGGTGTCGCCGCGCTCAACCTCGGCGTGCTCTTCATGTGGAGCGGCCGCTTCGACGAGGCACGCCAGCGCTTCGACGAGGCGCGGAAGCTCTTCATCAAGCTCAAGAACGAGCTGCATCGCGTCGCGACAGTGTACAACATGGGTCACCTCGCCCGTGAGAGTGGCGATCCGACACGCGCCTTGGAGCTCTACGAGGAGGCAGCGTCAAGCGCGCGGCGGCTCGGACAGCTCGACATGGAAATCGGTGCCCTGGCGGGCGCTGGGCTCGCGGGGCTCGACCTCAATCGCCGCGACTACGCCTACACGGCTGCCCGTAACGCGGAGACGATGATCGGCGAGCGCTTCGACTGGTGGTTCCAGAACCGTGAGCTTGTCGAAGCGTTGAGCGTGCGCGTGGCGTTGGAGCTGGGACGCCGCGACGAAGCCGAGCAGCGCTTCCGCACCGCCCTTGCGCACACGGAGCCGCGCGATGCTCGCTGCGCAGCCTGGCTCGCGGCCGAGTGCGCCCCCGCGCTCATCGCGGCCGGCGCGGATGTGTGGGACTTCGTCCGACGCTTCTCGAACCGCGCGGACGACATGGGTTACACGGCTCAGGCGGCGCGCTTCCGATCGCTGCTCGCGCGACATGGCCGGTCGTCTGGTCCCATGCGTGCGATGGGCGCCTAACGCGCGGGACGTTCAGTCCGTCGCGTCGCCGTCATCGGGCGGATCGTTGTAATGGCGGCGTGAAGTTCTCGCGCTCCACGCCCCGATGAGAAACGTCACGACGAAGACGGCAATGCCCGTGAGCCGGAGCCATTCCACGTCGACGTGGACGCCGTACCCCCAGACGATCAGTCCCGACACCATCAACCCGGCACGAAGGCGCGTCACCCAAGGCCTTTCCTCGCGCCACGACCTCCGCCTGAGCCCGGGGATCACAACCGCCGCGTAGCAGCTGACGCACTCATGTCTTGCCCTCGTTCCGGCGCCGCAGCGCGGCGCGGAAGTCTTCCGTCGCGCGCGCTTCGACGTCCGTCACGATGCCGGCGGCGATGCCATCCTCGAACGACAGCGAGTCGAGCTTGTAGAGAAGCCACTTCGTGAGGGCCAGCGACGTCGCGGACGAGCCAGTGAGACCCGCGAGCATCGCATCCACATCCGCATCGAAGCTCGCCGCGGGCAGTACGCGGCTCACGAGTCCGATGGCCCCTGCTTCCTCGGCGTTGATGACACGGCCACTCAGCACGAGATCGGCCGCGCGCTTCTCGCCTAACGTGCGTCGCAGCAGCGGCATCACGATCGCGGGGACGAAAGCGAGACGTACGTCCGGAAAGCCGAACTCCGCGTCCTGGTGCGCGAGCGATACGTCGCACGCGAGTGCCAGCCCCGCTCCCGCGCCGAGCGCGCGCCCACGGACGGAGCAGACGACTGGCTTCATCAACGCGCGCATGGCCAGGTACACCCGGCCTAACGACTCGGCGTCATGCCGCTGCACTTCCGCGGGCTCGGTCGCCATGCGACTCATCGCGTCCAGGTCAGTGCCAACGCAGAAGTCGTCGCCGTCACCGGTGAGGTGAACGACGCGTACCTGATTGTCGGTCTCGAGACGTTGGAAGCCGGCGAAGAGGAGGTCAGCCGTTTCGCGATCGATCGCGTTCTGCTTCTCGGCGCGCGTGAGCGTGATACGACCCACGGCGCCGCGTCGATCGACGCGGATGGTGGTCACGCGGACGCCTTGGCGAGTCCGAGCGTGCGTGCTTCGGCGTCGGGCACATCGATGAACATGCGCAGGAGTGCCGTCGAGAAGACCTTTCCCTGCGCGTCGGTCTTGAGGGAGAGGGTACCACCTCCGTCGAGCGCGCCGTGGAGGAGAAAGTTGAGCGCCTTGAGATTGGGCAGCTCGTAGCGCTCGACGTCACCCGTGATCACGCCTCGAAAGTGATCACGCACGCGGTCCCGCGTGACGTACTTCTCGAGCAGCGGATACCATTCGGGGCGGAGCGCGATGAGGCCGACGTTCGCCGTGTCTCCCTTGTCCCCCGAGCGCGCGTGCGCCACGTCGACGAGTTGGACGCGCATCACGACACCTCGACTTTCGTCTGAACGACACGCTTGTCGATGAGCGCGGGCCAATAGGCAACGATCTCCTCCACCTTCGGCCGGCCTCCGGCGAAGCCCGTAACGCTCGGCGGACCGTTGAGGACCAGCGGCGCGAGCTCGCGAGTGAACCGCTCGACAGCGGCGCGATCCGCCGACCGCACGCCGACGCGAAGCTGAACCTCAGGCACGTCGTGGGCGGGACCAGCCAACGGACCGTGTGTCGCGGACGATCCGACGTACTCGGTCAGGAGTTGATCGAATTTGAGCCCGAGATGATCGAGTCGGCCACGAAGCACCTCGTCGGCTCGGTGCGCCTTCTCGAGCGCATCGGGCCACGCGTAGACGAGCGTTCCCACCGCCTTGAAGCCGGCGCGATACGCGATGGAGACCTTGAGCTTGTCCGTGGGGGGCCGTCCCTCGATGCCGTAGACGCGAACACGATCCGGCCCCGCCGGTGCGAGCTGAATCGTCGTGAAGTCGGCGATGACGTCCGGCGTGATATACGAATGCGGATCGCCCATCTCGTAGACGAGCTGCTCGGTGATCGTCGGGACCGAGATCCGGCCGCCCGTGCCGGGGTGTTTAGTAATCTCGAATGTTCCGTCCGCCCGTGCCTCGACGATCGGGTAGCCGACGTCGGCAAGATCGGGAATCGACCGCCAGTCGTAGAGGCAATTGCCGCCGGAACACTGCGCGCCGCACTCGATGATGTGACCCGCGACGATGCCGGCCGCCAGCTTGTTCCATTCTTCCGGGCCCCAACCGAACTCGAAGCGGATCGGCGCCATCGTCAGCGCGGTGTCCGTAGACCGGCCGGTGATCACGATATTGGCGCCCCGGCTCAGTGCCTCGACGATGGGGACCGAGCCGATGTACGCATTGGCCGAGAGAACGCGGTCGCGCACCGTGGCCAGCGCCTCTCCGGTGTCCATGTTTCGGAGCTCGTGGCCCGTCGCGAGGAGCTCGTCGAGTCGCGGAAGAAGGTCGTCCCCGGTCACCACGCCAACGCGAATGTCGTTGCGCGCGCCCGCCTTCTCCGCGACGGCGCGAATCGCCTCCGCGCATGCGGGCGGATTCACACCCCCCGCATTGGCGATGACTCTGACGCCACGCTTCGCGATCGCTGGAAGGATGGTCTCGATGGCGCCGACGAAATCTCGCGCGTAGCCCATCTTCGGATCCCGCTCTCGCTGCTTCTGCAGGATCGACATGGTGACTTCCGCGAGATAATCGAGCATGAGATAGTCGATCTCGCCGCCCTCGACCTGGCGCCGCGGCGCCTCGAGCCAATCGCCCCAGAAGCCCTGTCCCGACGCGACCCTGACGATCTCCTTCGTGGAGCGACCGGTCATGCGTCCCCCGGCTGCGGGGGAAGAACGAACGCGCCGAGGTGAGGGCCCGGATTCTGGAGCGAGGCACCGAGCGCCATGACAAGCACATCGCGCGTGTCTTCCGGCGCGATGATCGCGTCGATGAAGCCGCGGGCTCCCGCATAACGAGCGTCGAGCTGATGCTCGTAGTCCTCGCGCATCTCGTCGATTGCTTCGGCAACGTCCGGCGCGAGGGGTTTACGCCGCTGCTTCGCCTCTTCGATCGCGGGACCGTGTACGGCCTGAATCGCCGATTCGCCTTCCATCACGCCCATCCGTCCCGTCGGCCAGCTGAAGATGAAGTCGGGATCGAATCCCTGTCCTGCCATCGCGTAGTAGCCGGCGCCGGAGGCGTGATTCACGGTGAGGACGAGCTTCGGTACCCGCGCCGTTGCCATTGCTTCCACGAAGCGCGCTCCGGCGCGAATGATTCCTTCGTGCTCGGCCTCCGGACCAACCATGAAGCCAGAGACGTCCTGCACGAAGAGCAACGGAATGCGCTGCCTGTCGCATCGCTCGATGAAGAACGCCACTTTTTCCGCGCTCTCGGCGTAGACGATGCCGCCGAAGCGCGGCTTCTCACCGGGCCGTCCCTTGATCAACCCGCGCTGGTTCGCGATCAAACCGATGGCGAGACCCCGAATCCGCACGTCCCCGCAGATCATCTCCCTGGCGAGCTGCGGTTGGAACTCGTCGATCTGCCCGTCGTCGACAAGGGCGCGAATCACCTGGTGCATGTCGTACGACATGCGATGATCCGCCGGCAGGAGATCGTACAGATGCGCGCTGTCAGGCTCGGCCGCGGCTTTAGACGCGGTGACGCGCTGCGCCGGCAGGACCGCGACGAGCTCGCGGAGCTTCGTTAGGCACGCGTGATCGTCGTCCACGGCGTAATGCGCAACGCCGCTCGTTTCGGTGTGTGTGGCGGCGCCGCCGAGCGTTTCGGCGTCGATCGTCTGTCCCGTGGCGCCCTTCACGAGATTGGGCCCGCCGAGTCCCATGAAGGAAGTGCCCTTCACCATCACGATGACATCCGAGAGCGCTGGAAGGTAGGCACCTCCCGCGATGCACGGTCCCATGACCGCGGCAATCTGCGGAATGCGCAGATACCGCCGCATGATCGAGTTGTAGTAGAAGAGCCGCGCCGCGCCGTACTGCCCGGGAAAGACGCCGCCTTGATACGGCAAGTTCACACCGGCCGAGTCGACGAGATAGATGATCGGGATGCGACACCGCATCGCGATCTCCTGCGCGCGGAGCATCTTCTTGATCGTCTCGGGCCACCAGGAGCCAGCCTTGACAGTCGCATCGTTGGCGACGATGACGACGCTGCGATCCTCGACGCTGCCGATACCAGTGACGACGCCCGCCGCCGGCGCCTGCCCTTCATATTCGTCGTACGCGACGAGCAAGCCGATCTCGAGAAAGCGGGTGCCGGGATCGCAGAGGCCAGCGATGCGCTCCCTCGCGGTGAGCTTCCCCTGCTTGTGCTGTCTGGCGATGCGATCGGCACCGCCGCCCTGCCGCAGGCGCCCCTCGAGCTCGCGCACGGCCGCGACGAGATCGCGCAGGCGCGAGTGTCCGCCGCCGCCCGCGCCGTCCGCCTTGCGACCCACGCCCTCCGCCGCCCCGGTCACGCTTCCTGTCGTTCCCGCTCCGCGAACCAGCCGCGAATGTACTCGACCAGATCGCTGGTCGGCGTCCCTGGCCCGAACAGCCTGCCGATGCCCTGGCCGCGGAGCTGCTCCATGTCCTCTCTGGGAATGATACCGCCGCCCGTGATGAGTATATCATCACGTCCCTGCTCGGCGAGCAGCTCGCGAACGCGCGGAAAGAGCGTCATGTGCGCGCCGCTGAGAATCGACAGACCGACGACGTCGACGTCCTCCTGAATCGCGGCATTGGCGATCATTTCCGGCGTCTGATGGAGGCCCGTGTAGATCACCTCCATCCCCGCGTCTCGCAGCGCGGCGGCGACGACCTTTGCCCCTCGGTCATGGCCATCGAGACCGGGCTTGGCGACGAGCACACGGATTGGACGCATTCGACAGTTCTGGGAAGCCGGCAGGTTGCGGATGCAAAAGCTAGCGGCGAGACTTGCGCGCGGGCAACTCGCGACGAGCGCCTTCTTTACGTGCCACGAGCAACATCTCGCTCGAGCGACGCGTCAACGGACGATCGCGCCAGCCGTCGTACGCTGCCTCGACGATGAGGCCGGCCTCCGCACAGAGCTCCGCAAGCCGCGTTGGCGTATAGAGCCGGATACGATGTTCGCGCTCGCCACCGCCGCCGGGACCTCGCCAGTGGGATTCGATCGTGAGGATGCCCGAGAGCGCATCGAAGCGGCGCTCCTGCGCGTGCAGCGTACCGTCCGCGGTCGTCCACCAATCGCGGTGAAGGAAGCGCGCCATGACACCGTCGCGGTCGCCGCCGTGCCAGACGAGGACACCACCGGGCCGCAGGACGCGCGCAAACTCCGCGAGCACGAGCCGATCGTCCGCGGGATCGGCGAAGAAACCAAAGGACGTGAACAGATTGAGCACGGCGTCGAAGCGCCGGCTCCAGGATGGCGGAAGGCGGCGCATGTCGCGCTCGTGATATCGCAACGTCGGGCCCGTACCTCTCTCGCGAGCGCGCGCGAGAAGGTGCGGCGACAGATCGACGCCGTCTACGAGGAAGCCTGCCTCCGCAAGGAGATGCGCATGGCGGCCCTGTCCGCACGGGACGTCGAGAAGGCGGGATCCAGCAGGGAGCCCGAGCACATCGAGGAGCCGCGATACCTCGCGGCGATCTCGCTCGAGGGTGAAGAGCGGCTCGTACTCGCGGAGGTAGACGTCGTCGAAGTACGTCGCCCACCAATCGTTTGTCATTCCGAGGAGCGAAGCGACGAGGAATCTGCACGCTTCGCGTGCAGATTCCTCTTATATGGAGTCGTGCGCGCCATCGGCGCGCACTCCCGCACCACTTGGTGAGAGGAGCAGGAGCGAGCACAACGTGCGAACGACTCCAAATAAGATCGGGATCTGGGCGCTGCGCGCCCAGATCCCTCGTCGCTTCGCTCCTCGGGATGACATTCTCAGAAGAACACCGGTTCTCGATAGGCTCCGAAGACGCTCTCGAGTGCGGCGCGGATCTCGTAGAGCGTGCAGTACTGCCGTGCGCACTCGAGAATGTACGGCATCGTATTCTCGATTCCGCGGGCGGCCGTGCGAAGTGCGTCGAGCGACCGTTCGCAGGCGGCGTTGTCGCGCTCGCGACGAATTCGTGCCAACCCTTCTCGCTGCCGGGCGTCCACATCCTCGATCTTGAGCAAGGGGATGGTCAGCTCGGGCTCGTCGGTCACGAACTCGTTGACGCCGACGATCACACGCCGGTGTTGCTCGATCTCCCACTGCTGCCGCGCCGCCGACTCCGCAATCTTGCGTTGGAACCAACCTTGTTCGAGGCCTCGGACGACGCCGCCACCCTGATCGATCTCGGCGAAGAGCGATTCCGCCTCCTCCTCGAGCTGGTTCGTGAGCGCTTCGAGATAATACGAGCCACCCAGAGGGTCGATCACGTTAGGCACGCCCGTCTCGTACGCGAGCACCTGCTGCGTCCGGAGCGCGACCTCTACCGCCTGTTCCGTAGGTAGTGCGAGCGTTTCGTCCATCGAGTTCGTGTGCAGCGACTGGGTGCCGCCGAGCACGGCCGCCAGCGCTTGATAGGCGACACGAACGACATTGTTCATCGGCTGCTGCGCGGTGAGCGTCACACCCGCGGTCTGCGAGTGGAATCGCATCATCCACGACCGCGGGCTGCGCGCTCCGTATCGCTCGCGCATGTGCCGGGCCCAGATGCGCCGTGCGGCGCGCAGCTTCGCGATCTCCTCGAAGAAATCGTTGTGGATGTCCCAGAAGAAGGAGAGTCGCGGCGCGAATTGATCGACGTCGAGCCCCCGCGCGATACCGCGCTCCACATAGGTGAAACCGTCGGCCAGAGTGAACGCGAGCTCCTGCGCCGCCGTCGCTCCCGCTTCGCGGATGTGGTAGCCGGAAATCGAGATCGTGTTCCATTGTGGCGCGTGCTTCGCGCCCCACTCGAAGCAGTCGACGATGAGACGCAGCGCAGGCTCGATCGGAAAACACCACGCGTGCTGCGCCATGTACTCTTTGAGGATGTCGTTCTGAATCGTCCCGCGGAGCTTGTCGGCGGAAACACCCTGCTTCTCGGCGGCAGCGATGTAAAAGGCCCAGAGAATGATCGCTGGGCCATTGATCGTCATCGACGTCGACACTTCGTCCATGGGGATGCCTTCGAAGAGCGTCTCCATGTCGGCAAGGCTCGAGATCGCGACGCCGGTCTTGCCCACCTCGCCCTCCGACCGCGGATGATCGGAGTCGTACCCCATCAACGTCGGAAAATCGAACGCCGTCGAGAGTCCGGTCTGACCGTGGGCGAGGAGGAACTTGAACCGCTCGTTCGTGTCGCGCGCGCTGCCGAAGCCGGCAAACTGACGCATCGTCCAGAGGCGGCCGCGGTACCCCGTCGGGTGAATGCCACGAACGTACGGATACTCACCAGGAACGCCGAGCTCCGCGGAGGTCTGCGAAGGTACGTCGAGCGCGGTGTAGAGTGGGTCTACTTCGCGGGCGGAGTTGGTATAGCCAATGTCGCGCAGCTCGCCATTTGCATAACGACGACGCCACTCCGCGACCTCGGCGCGGAGCCGCTCGAGCTCCTGCCGCGCTTCCCCGCCATCGCTGCTCAGCCCTCGAAGATCTCGCGTCGACGTCATGGTGCTCCCTGGCTTCCCGTCCGTGTCAGAAGAACTGCCGACCGCGAGAGCAGCTCGCTCGCCACCGCGAACGGATTGGTGGCCCCGCTCTCCAGATCGGCCAGGCGCTCGTCGACCCAGCGCTTCGTCGCCTCGTCGGTCCAGAGCCGGCGACGAACCTCGCTCTCTACGACTTCGACGACTCGCGCCCGTAACCGGGCGCGCCGCCGCGTACGCAGCGCGCCGCTTCGCTCAAGATAACCGAAATGCCGGTCCACGGCCGCTACGAGCTCCGCGATTCCCTCGCCCTGTGAGGCGACCATTCGCAGGACGGGCGGCGTCCACCCGGACGAATCGTCCGCTGCTGCCTCACGGGCAGCGCGGGCGGGATTCATCGCACGCTTCTCGTCGCGGGTCAGCGCGCGGCCGAGGTCCACGCCATGGTGCGCAGGCACGTTCTTGAGGGTGTTTCCCCCACGGAGACCGAGCATGAGCTCCAGCTCGTGGCGCAGGCGATCGGCGCCAGGTCGGTCCGCCTTGTTCACGACGAAGATGTCCGCGATCTCCATCAGCCCGGCCTTGAGGGTCTGAATGGAGTCGCCCGATTCCGGTACGAGCACGACGATGCTGCTGTCCGCCGTCCGGGCAATGTCGAGCTCACTCTGGCCGACCCCAACGGTCTCGATGAGTATTCGCTCAATCCCGAACGCGTCGAGGACGTCGGCGACCTCACGCGTCGCCGCCGCAAGGCCGCCGAGGGAGCCTCGGGTCGCCATCGATCGGATGAAGACGCCGGGATCGAGCGCCACCGATTCCATCCGGATGCGATCGCCGAGCAGCGCGCCGCCCGTGAACGGCGAGGTCGGGTCGACGGCGATGACACCAACCGAGCGCCCCTCGGCGCGATACGCCGCAACGAGCGAGCTCGTGATGGTGCTCTTCCCCGCGCCCGGTGGACCCGTGAGCCCGATGCGCCGGGCACGGCCGAGGCGGCTATGAAAAGTTGCTAACAACCGATCGAATCCCGGCCGATGATTCTCGACGACGCTGACCGCCCGGGCGAGAGCGGCCTTCTTCCCGGCATCGAAGTCGGCAAGCAGGCGGTCGTGCGTCGACGCGGACGCAGAGGCGGAGGTCGTCATGTGATCCCCCGCGCACCGGCTGCGGACCGGTTGCTCTCGGGCTCATCATGCTCGTCCCGAATGTCGCCAACGAGCTCCTCGAGCAGATCTTCGAGCGACACGAGCCCGGCCGTCGCACCGGCGGTATCGCGCACGATGGCGAGATGGCGCCGCTCACGCAGCATGCGGAACAGCAACTCGTTGCACGGCGCGTCGACAGCCGCGGTTGCGACTGGCCGCAGCGGCGGGATCGTTTCCGCGCCTGCTTTCAACACATCGAACGCCAGCACCATTCCGCGGACATCGTCCAGCGTATCATGATAGATCGGCACGCGGCTGTAGTTCGATTGCGCGATCCGCGCCGCGAGCGCGCGTGCGTCGAGCGTATCCGCGAGCGCGAAAATGTCGGCGCGCGGTGTCATCACGTCGCGCACGTGCTTGGCCCCGAACTCCACGACGCCGTTGATGATCGCGATCTCCTCATGCTCACCGACCCCTTCGAGCTCACCCTCGCGCAGCAGATCGTGAAGCGCCTCCCGCTCAACGTCGACCGAAGCGCGGCCGCGCGACCGCTCGAAGGGCGCCGCGGCCCGCCGACCAAGCGCCACGATCGGGGAGACGATCAACTCGACCGCGTGCAGTACCGGTATCACCACGGGCACGAGATGGGTTGGCCATTGCCGCGCCACGGCGCGTGCGAGCACCTGGCCCACCAGCACCACGAGAGTGACGAAGACGGCCACATCGATGAACAGCTGCGCGCCGCCATGCTTGAGGCCGAGCATCACGCCCGAGAGAACGAGCGTCAGCGCCACGCCGGTGCTCGCCCCGATGAGCAACCGATGCGGGCGCTCGAGATAGGTCACCGCCGCGCCCGAGCCGCGCAGCCGGCGCTCGGTCCAGTGGCGCAGCCAGATCCGGCTCACCGAGCGCACGGCCATCGCGGCCGCCGTTAGGCAGGCCACAATGAGCAGCATGAGGACGAAGACGTACGGGCGGTCGAGCAGCTCGAACTTCATCGGTGTCCGCTCAGCGCCGGCTGCAGACGCTCGAAGTACACGCGCTCGATACGACGTCGGCGAACTCGCTCCACGACGACGCGGACGCCAGCTCGGGTGATCGATTCGCCGGAGCGTGGCACGCGTCCGAACAAGGCGTAAACGAGCCCGCCGACGGTCGTTACGTCGTCGACCCCGAAATCGACCCCGAGAAGGTCGGTGAGCTCGTCCGCGGCGACACGGCCGGCGACCCAGAAGCGCGTCGTCCCCTCGCGCTCGACGTCGGGCTCCTCGACGTCATACTCATCGCGAATCTCTCCGACGATCTCCTCGAGCACATCCTCGATCGTGACGAGCCCCGCGGTACCGCCGTACTCGTCGCTGACAATGGCGATGTGGGTGCGGCTCGATTTGAAGTCGCGCAGCTGAGCATCGATCGTCTTCGTCGTCGGGATGAACACGGCGCCCCGTACGAGCCGCAGCCATCCACCTTCAGGCTCCTCGTCCGCCACGACGGCGCCGAGGAGATCCTTGGCGTAGAGAACGCCGATGATGTTGTCGAGCGTCTCGTCGTAGACGGGAAAACGGGCGTGCTCAGAGCTGCGGACGCGGTCGAGTACTTCGGACCACGGTGTCGTCGCCGCGATGCCGACGATATCCACGCGCGGCACCATGATCTCGCGCACCTCGGTGTCGCCTAACGTGAACACGCCATGGAGCAGCGCCTCCTCCGCGCTCGACACGTCGGCTTCGGCGGCGATGACTTCGCGGAAGCGCTCGGCGCTCGACTCCTCTTCGGCCGCGCCCGAGGCGGCCGGGAGGACGCGCTCGAGCGACCGCTCGAGTGCCGCGCCGAGCGCCACCACTGGGCGCAGGAGCATCGTGATTGCACGGATGAAATCACGCATCGCGTCGAAGGCTCGGCGCCCGAGACCATAGCCGATGGAGCGCGCCATGCCTTCGACGAGCGCCACGAGCGCGACGGCGAGAAGCACGGCGACGACCGCGCGCGTTGCGAATGGCCATCCCGTTGCCGTCAGGCCTTGCGCGATGGCCGCCCCAGCGCCCACGTGGGCAAGCACCCGAAGTGCGGAGAGTGCCCGATGCGCGCGTTCCCGGTCATGAATGGCGCCGCCTGGATGCTCCGCGGGCGACGCGGCCGGGTCGAAGGAGAGCAGCGCGCCATCCGCCATGGAGCACGCGCCGCCGACGACTGCGGCGAGCGCGCACAGGAGCCACGGTGTGAGCATCAGGCGGCGGACCTCGGCCTTGTACGAGCCGCGGCTGGCCGCCGAACGATCTTGCGCACGAGCTGCTCCTGTCGCGTCCACATTCGCGACTCGTAGCGGCCCGCTCCTTCCGGATGATCGTACCCGACGACGTGCAACACACCGTGAACCACGAGACGCGCCAGCTCGTGGCGAATCGGAATTCCCCGCTCGGCGGCGTTCCGGCGCGCCACGCCGGGCGCGATGTAGATGTCGCCGACCACCCCTTCCGATTCGTCGGGCAGCGCGAATGAGATGACGTCGGTGGGGCCGTGGTGGCCGAGGTGTCGCCGGTTCAATCGTGCGATGCGCGTGTCGTCAACGAAGGCGATCGAGACGCGCGCGCGACCAACCTTCTCCGCGCGCAGCACCAGCCGCGCGATTCCGGCCACATCCCGGCGCGCGAGCGGCACACGCACTCCCACGGTGTGAACGTCGACCACATGGCTCATACGGACGCGAACTCGGACGTCACGCCACCGCTCGAGGTGGGGTAGTCGATGCGGTTGTGGTACATGCCGCTCAACACGCGCACGAATTCGTCCTTCACGATATCGATCTGCTTGAGCGTGAGCGGCGCGTCGCGAAGCTGGCCCTGCTCGATCCGCTGCCTCACGATGTGACCAACGACGTCCCGAATCTTGTCCGGCGTCGGATCACCGAGCACCCGTGTCGCGGCTTCCACGCCATCGGCGAGCATAACGACGGCCGTCTCCGCCGTCTGCGGCAACGGCCCAGGATACATGTAGTCGACCGGATCGGGCGCCATCGCGTCGCGTTCCTTCGCCTTCTCGAGAAAGTACGCGATCGAGCCTGTGCCGTGATGCTCGGTGATGAACGCGCGGAGCGCCCGCGGCAGCTTGTGCTCTTCCGCCATCTCCAGGCCCTCGCGGACGTGATTGCGAATGATCTGCGCGCTCGTGCCTGGCTTGAGCTTGTCGTGCGGATTGCGTCCCTTCGCCTGATTCTCGACGAAGTATTGCGGACGCGCGATCTTTCCGATGTCGTGGTAGTACGCTCCGACGCGCGCGAGAAGCGCATTGGCTCCGATCGCACGCGCGGCGGCTTCGGCGAGATTGGCGATGGCGATCGTGTGCGCGTAGGTACCGGGTGCTTCGAGACTCAACCGCTGCATCAAGGGTCGATTGAGATCCGACCATTCGAGCAGCGTGAGGTCGGTCTCGATACCCGTGAAAGACTCCGCTACGGGAAGCAACAGGAGCGCGAGCAGCACGGACACCACCGCGTTCAGCGCGCCGTAACCAGCGGAGACGAAGATGTCGTGTCCCGGCAGATCCAGTGTCAGGCCGATCGCGATCGCCGTCGTGAGGTAGGCGGCAGCGACGGCGAAGATCCAGAGATACGTCTGGTTGCGGCGCGTCACCACGCGCACGCTGAAGGCCGCGACGGCTCCGCCAACGAGATTGATGAAGAGCGCGTTGGTGCCGCGGAAGACGCTCTGCCCTCCGATGAGCGTCGCGATCACCATTGCCGCGATCATGCTGATGCGCTGATCGAAGAGCGCGCTGAGCACGACCGCGGCAATCGTCACCGGAATCAGCTCCGGATGCACCGGCCGGGCGTGACCGATGATCGTTGCGCCGATGAGCACTACCATCATCGCCGCGGCGAACATCATCAGCCACCGTACGTTGCCGTAGACCGCTGGTCTGAAGATCAGGATCGTGAGGCCGAGCAGGGAGATGATGAGCGCGTTGAACATGATGGCGCCAACGATGCGCCGCGCCGCGCGCTCGGTCGCGCGCCGCTGATCCACCGCGTCGTGCAGTGCGCGGAGCTTTTCGTGCTCCTCGCGGCCCACGACCTCGTTGGCGCCGATGATCTTCTCGCCGACGCGCACCTCGTACTTCGCTGTCGGAACGGACCGCCGGATGTCGTCGCGGCGCAGCTCCGTGGCCGCGCCATTGGGAACGATCGTGGGGTGAAAGAGTGCCGCCAATAGCCGTGAATAGATCCCATCGCCCACGACAGACGTTGGATCCGGATGGATGAGTCGCGCTCGACTCACCAGCATGGAGAAGGTCTGGATGCTGTCGGAGGAGACGCGCCGCTCGTCTTTTCCGTTCTTGAGGATTACGTCGCCACGGACGTTATCGAGCGTTCCGCGCGAGGCGACGCCGGTGCCTAACCAGCGATCGAACACACGCTGCACGGCGCTGAAGAGCGCGCTCCGCTTCCGTTCCTGAGCCAGATACGCCGCCTCTGGCGCCGTGAGCGTAATTCCCATCGCACCTGCTGCCTGCTGGATGGCGAGCACCGGGTTGCGCGGGTCTGCAGCCGCGGCATCGATGGCTTGAGTGAGCGCCGTGAATTGCCGCCGCGTGGAATCGAGCGCGCCGGGAACGAAGTCGAACACCGGCTCCACGGTCGCGGCGGCGGCGTCACGCTCCTTCGTCAGCTCGGCCTCGGTTTTGGGAACGCTGAACGCGAAGGGCGCGATGACGTTGTCCGAGGCAACCGATCCGACCTCGTAGACCGGAAAATCGACCGCGGGTGACGCCGGAAAGAGCAGGTACGTAAAGACGGCAAGGCCCAGCGCCAGGGCGATGCGCGGCCCGTGGAATCGGAGACGCGCTCGTCGTAGCGGAGGTTCGCTCGCCCGCTCTCCCTGCTCCGCGAGGTTCATACGGCGGTCTTTTCCGCCTCGTGCCGGTCGTACGCGCGCACGATGTCGCGCACGAGCCGATGTCTGACGACGTCGCTCTCGTCGAAGTAGTGGAATCCGATCCCCTCGATGCCCGGGAGAATGCGCTCCACCTGAAACAGCCCCGACTCCTCGCGCTTCGGGAGATCGACCTGCGTCTTGTCGCCGGTGATGACCATCTTCGAGTTCACGCCGAGCCGCGTGAGCAACATCTTCATCTGGATGGACGTGGCGTTCTGGGCCTCGTCGACGATGACAAAGGCGTCGCCTAACGTTCGTCCACGCATGAAGGCCAGCGGTGCGACCTCGATCGTGCGCGTCTCCAACGCCCGCTGGATTCGCTCGAACGGCATCATCTCGTCCAGCGCATCGTAGAGCGGACGCAGATACGGGTCGACTTTTGCCTGCATGTCGCCTGGAAGGAAGCCGAGGCTCTCCCCGGCTTCCACTGCCGGACGAGCGAGGACGATGCGACGAACGCGCTTTCGCGTGAGCGCATCGACCGCGGCGGCCACGGCCAGATAGGTCTTGCCAGTTCCCGCCGGTCCGATCCCGACGACGATGTCATTCTCCTGCATCTTGCGCAGATACTCGGCCTGGCCGGGCGTCTTCGCCTGAATGACGCGGCGGATACCGGGCAGGGCGATCCGCGGCGAGTCGCCACCACCGCCCGCGCCGTTGTCACCGTTGTCAGCGTCGTCGCCATTGTCCCGGCCATCGCCGTTCTGCCGGCGATCGACTTCATCGCTCATCCTCAGCACGTCGTCAGCCGACAGCTCGACCCGTTGCCGCGCCGACTCGATCATGCGACGCGCGATGTTCGCCGCCCGCTCGACGAACTCCACGGGCCCCGTAATACTGAGCGTGTCGCCGCGCAGCGCGACCTTCACGCCGCCGATGCGTGACAGCTCGACGAGGTTGCCGTCGTTCACCCCTGCCAGCGTGAGCAGGTCGGCGCCTTCTGTGTTGAGTCTTTGTGTAACGCTGCTGTCGGTCACGTCCTCGATCCCTCGACGTGGATATGAAGCTCCTCGAGATCCTCCGATGGCACCGGCGATGGCGCGCCCTCGAACAGGGCGCGCGCTGCCGTCGTCTTCGGAAAGGCGATCACGTCGCGCAGCGAGCCCGCGCCCGCGAGCTGCATGGCGATGCGATCGAAGCCAAATGCGATGCCGCCGTGCGGCGGTGCCCCAGCGCGTAATCCCTCGAGCAGGAAGCCGAACCGCGCGGTGGCCGTCGCTTCGTCGATACCAAGAAGCGAGAAGATCCGTGACTGGAGAGCGGGATCGCTGATACGAATGCTTCCTCCTCCGAGCTCGGTACCATTCAAGACGACGTCGTACGCCTGTGCCCGCACCGTCTCCGGCGCCGACTCGAGGCGGTCCAGATCGGCGAAGTTAGGTGCCGTGAACGGGTGATGCACGGCCTGCAGGCGGCCACTCTGCGCATCGCGCTCGAAGAGCGGAAAATCCGTCACCCAGAGAAAGCTCCTCGCGTCGTCGTTGACGAGCGCAAGTCGACGGCCGACATCCTGCCGTACCCGGTCGAGCGCTGGGCTCGACACGTTATTCGGCCCCGCGACCAGCAACGCCAGATCCCCGTCGGTAAGAGCCAGCCGGGACACCGCTTCTTCATGCAGGAACTTCGCCGCCGGACCCTCGAGCTGGCCATTCGATCGCTTCAGCCTGACGAGACCGCCCGCGCCCGCGCTCTTGGCGCTCTGCTCGATCTCGTCGACCTGCTTGCGGGATAGTGCCGCCCCGCCAGGAACTTTGATGCCTCGTACCCGGCCTCCTTGCGCGATCGCATTCCTCGCAATCGTGAATTCCGTCTCCCGAAAGGAATCGGTCGCGTCGAAGATCTCGAGCTCGTACCGCAAATCGGGGCGATCGGAGCCGTAGCGCTCCATCGCCTCCGCGTAGGTCATGCGCCGAAAGGAAACCGGTACGTCATATCCAACCGCGTTCCAGAGCGCGGCGATCAGACCTTCCGTGAGGGCAATGATGTCGTCCTGGGTGATGAACGAGGCTTCGATGTCGATCTGCGTGAATTCCGGTTGTCGATCGACGCGAAGGTCTTCGTCCCGAAAGCACCGCGCGATCTGGAAGTAGCGATCGAACCCGGCCACCATCAACAGCTGCTTGTACAGCTGCGGCGACTGTGGCAGCGCATAGAACTCGCCGGCGTGCACGCGACTCGGGACGAGATAGTCGCGCGCCCCTTCCGGCGTCGGTTTGGTGAGAATCGGCGTCTCGATCTCCAGAAAGCCGCGTTCGCTCAGGAAGCGCCGCGACGCTTGGAGTAGCATATGCCGCAGAATCAGATTCTGCTGCAGCTCCGGCCGTCGAAGATCCAGATAACGGTGACGCAGCCGCAGCTCCTCGGCCGGAAGCGGTTCGCTGCGGACACGCGCGACCGGAATCGCCGGCGCCGCCGCGGGCCCAACGACCTGTAGGGTCTTCGCGCGCACTTCGACGTCCCCCGTGGGAATGTCAGCGTTGCGCATCTCGGTGGGGCGCGCGACCACCTCCCCCTCGATGAGCACGACACTCTCAGGTCCGAGCGTCGCCGCGAGGCGTACTGTATCCACCGGGGTATATCGAGGATCGAACGAAATCTGAACGAGCCCGCTCCGGTCTCTCAGATCGACGAACACCAGCTCACCGAGATCGCGCTTGCGGTGTACCCAGCCTCCCAGTCGGACTTCGGCGCCCGCGTCCGATGCGCGGAGCGCACCACAGGTGTGAGTTCGAAGTGTCGTCGCGAGAGTGGTAGACGATGCCATCAGAAATGATCGGTCACGGTGCGTGATGCCGCGTGCTGAGTACGCCGGCCGGCGCGCTCAGCGGCAATCACGAATGCGATTCGCGTCGCTCGGCACGAGCAGCGACAGCGAGAGAGTAGCGGAGATTTCGCTCTGCGCGACGGAGCTGACGAGAGAGCTCGGGCATCGATCTCGCCAGGTCATTGGGGTCGGAATGAGCCCACCATGAGGGCGGCGTCTGCCAGGCGAGCGCATGCTGCTTCACTGAGGGGGTTCATTCGCGTTTCGAAGTCTAATAGTGCACCGAAGTTCATGGTAGAGCATCGCTTGACCGCCGTCGGCGGTCGTCGGTTGACGGTTGACCGTTGACGGTTGAGCATTGACGGTCGACCGATAGCCTCTGCCAGCTCGCCGCGCCCGCTGGTCGGCGGTTCACCGTCAACCGATAACTGTTTACCGTCAACCGATAACTGTTACCCGTTCACGAGCATCGCATGGGCACGTCCGAGCTGAAATCCGAACGCGTGAACCTGCTCGACCTCACGGTAGCTGAGGCCGAGGGGGTCCTTCGCCGTTTCTGCACGGAGCGCGGTCTGCCCGACTATCGCGCCCGCCAGGTTGTGCGGCGTCTCTGGCACACACCGGCCGGCGATTTCGAGGCGATGACGGAGCTGCCGAAGTCACTCCGCGCGCAGCTGGCCGAGACGTTCGTATTGCCGCGTCTCTCGATTGCGGCCCGGCAGCGGTCGAGCGACGGAACGGAGAAGTTCCTCTTCTTGCTCGGGGACGGTCAGGCGATCGAGTCCGTCGCCATTCCCGAAAACGATCGCCTGACGCTGTGCATCTCGTCGCAGGCGGGGTGTGCGCTCCAGTGCGCTTTCTGCGCAACGGGCGCGATGGGATTTCAGCGGAATCTCAGCGTCTTCGAGATTGCTGGACAGGTCCGCGAGATGAAGCTCCTCGATCCGCCTCTCGAGGTGACGAACGTCGTGTTCATGGGGATGGGCGAGCCGCTCATGAACTGGCGTGCTGTCGATCCGGCGCTGTCGCTGCTGAACGACCCGTTAGGCCTGGGAATCGGTGCGCGACACATCACCGTGTCGACAGTCGGCGTGCTGCCGGGGATCGTTGCCCTCGGAGAGCGTGCCGAACAGTTCCGCCTGGCGATCTCCATCCACGCGCCGACCGACGCGCTACGGCGCGAACTGATGCCAGTGAACGTCAAGTACCCTCTGCACGACGTGATCGAAGCGGCGAAGAAGTTCGATCGACGCGTCACCTTCGAGTACGTCATGCTGGGCGGCGTCAACGACGCAATCGAGCATGCGATCCGTCTGGCGGAGCTGGCTCGCGAGTGCCGCGCCTTCGTCAACCTCATCCCGCTGCATCCGGGCGGAGCGAGGGGTTTCGTGCCCACGCCGGCGGACCGGATTCGTGCGTTCGCGCACGAGCTGCGAAGCCACGGGGTCGAGGTCGCGATTCGAAAGAGCCGCGGCGTCGATATCGCCGCGGCGTGCGGACAATTACGGGTAGAACGGTTGGGCCGGCGGCCGCCACGAGGTCCCGACGAGAACGGTCACGTCCAGGTAGCGTGAGGTGTCGGGCCGTGTCTCGATGTGCGCGCCGCCTAACGACGTCGCGACGTTGCGTGCCCACTCGGGATGCTGGGAACGATCCAGCACCACCGTCGTATCGCGGATGACTTTCGTCGTGCCGACTTCCACGACATCGAAGCCCTGGTCGCGCAGGTAGAGCATCGCGCGCCGGCCGAGGCCTCGCACGCGGGTCGCGTTGAGAACCTGAACACGAACGCGCGGGCCACTTCGCTCCGCTCGGTTTGTGGTGTGGCTCAGACCGCGCCGGGCAGGGAGCGCGGTGGCGGTTGCGACGGCTACGACGGCGCCGAGGAGAGCCAGGCCTACGGCTTTCCGCTTCATCGAATCGAGTTCCACAGCTGCACTGTCTCGGGAAACAGGGTATGCCCTTCATTCAGGGCGTACACCAGACGCATACGTACCACCTGACGAAACACACCGTCGAAATCGTGGGGTACCTGAGCCGAGAGGAAGGCGCGATCCTCACGTGAAAACGACCGCCCAGGCTCGAGGAAGTCCGCCATGTAAAGGCCGCGCCCGGTTCGGTCCCAGGTCGGCGCTCCGACAGTGTGGAAGCGGATCGCGTCGAGCACGTTTTGTCGGTCTTCTCCTTCCTGCGCCAGCCGCGCGGCTGCAGCCGGTCCGTGGAGCATCTCGGGCTCGTACGGCGCGTTCCCGGCCAGGGCTCGCAACGCCTCCCTGGGCGCGTCCCGCAGGGCATCATGCCAGCGTGCGGCGTCCAGCCAGTCGCGACGCTCCTCAGCCGAGACATGCATGGCCTCAGCCCATTGGGCGAGGAGTGTGACCACGCGCTGGATGTGCGCGCGACGCTTGTCGCTTACCTGCGCCCAGGAAGGCAGCTCGATGGTCATGTTCGTGATGTGGGCGACTGGATCAGCTGGCGCCGAGCAACGACCTCAATTCCGCGAGCTCGCGCCGCCAGAAGTCTCGCTCCTCCGCCGCGGGGTGCGGTACCTGGAGATCGGGCTCAGTGGCCATCTGATGCTCATAGCGCACGATGTCGAGGTCGAGAGTTCGCGGTCCCCACCGCACGTCGCGCGTGCGTCCCGCCGCTCGCTCGATACGTTGCAGCTCGGTGAGCAGCTCTCGCGGTGACAGCTCTGTCTCGATCGCGACCATCTGATTCAAATAGGGTCCCTGGGGTACCGGCCCAAGCGGCGCAGTCTCCTCGATTACGGACTCCGCGATCACTCGCGACCTGGGGATTGCCGCAATCGCCTTCCGTGCGCCGGCAAGATGCGCGTCGCGATCGCCCAGATTCGAGCCAAGCGCGACATACGCGACATCGACCCTGCGCTCAGGAGCGTTCACCGTCGCGCTGCCGCCTGACGACGACCTCCGCGTAAGCCAGGGGGCCAGGCATCGCGACATGCGGCTTCCGCACTGCAACCCGTGCCTGCCGCACGCGCGGATCCTCGAGAGCGAGTCGCGTGATGCGATCGGCAATGGTTTCGAGATAGTCGATCGGCCCGCTCGATACCACGCTGTCAACCAGCTCGTAGAGCCGGCGATAATCCAGAATGCCGCCCTCGGCCGCGCAGCGCACGGAGAGATCCACCTCGAGCGGCTGCGGTACGGTGCGCTCGTGCTCGAGGATTCCGATCAACGCGTGAAAGCGCATCGCGCGGAGTGTGATCTCACGCTCTTCGGGAGTGGATACCTCACCACGCGCGGCGCCACCGCGGCGGCGCGCTGGGTCCGTACGCCGCGACGTGCCGTCGCCGGTCATGCGACACTCGTTATGCGATGCGTCAGGTCGCTGAGATAGACGGCCACGCTACGCAGCTCGTGCGCCGCGCCCTCGAGCTCGCGGAGCGCTGCCGCCTGATCCTTCGCCGACGAAGTCACGTCCTCGGCGCCAGCGCGATTGCGCCGCGAGATCTCAGCCACGCGCATGACTCGATCCCGAAGCCGGGAGAACTCCAGCTCCTGGTCGCGCGAGGTCATCGCGATTCGCTGCGCGCCGTGCGCCGCCTCCGCGGTTGCCTCGACGATCTGATCCAGCGCCTGACGGGCCTCTTCGCTCAGCGTCTCGACATCGCTGACGATGGACTGTCCACGCTGCATCTGTGACGCAGCGCGCCTCATCTGCTCCTCGAAGCCAAGCACGATGTCGCCCGCTTCGTCGGACGCCTGGGCGCTCTGCTCCGCCAGCTTCCGCACTTCGTCGGCGACGACTGCGAACCCCTGCCCGTGCGCGCCAGCTCGCGCCGCTTCGATGGCGGCGTTGAGGGCGAGCAGGTTCGTCTGGTCCGCGAGCTCGCGGATCACCGCGATGAACTCCGTGATTCGCTTCGTCGTGCGCACGAGCTGATCGATCTGCGACGTGCTCTCGGCGACGAACCCCTTCGCGCTTACGAGTCGCTCGATTGCCGTGCCGATAGTCATTCGGTGCTCGGCGGCGATCTCCGTCGCTTTCTGACTCGCGTTCGCCGCACTGCTGCCATGCTCCACCACCTGTGCGGTGGCCTCGTGCAAGGAGTGCGTCGCCTCGAGGCTGCGGCCGAGTTGCTCACTCTCCTCGATGATGCCGCGGGAGATGTCGGCGATCGTCTTCGCGACGGACTCACCGCCGCCGCGCAGGGCCTGCGCCGACTCGTTGAGCGTCTCGAGCTGAGAGCTCACGCGTCGCATCGCCTCGAGCAGCGGTGTCTTGAGCTCGTCGATGTGGAGCGTCGTCGCGAGCTGATTGGCGAAGCGCCGGATCATCGCGACGTCCTTGATGGTGTACGCGGACCGCTTGTGATGCTCCAGCTCGAGGAGACCCACGTTGCGATCGCCGAAGCGCATCGGGAGGACGACGATGCTGTGCACGTCGCGGGGCCGCGTTTCCAGCCGGCCATCCTGGCTTGCATCGGTGACGATCACGGCGGTTCCCGTCTCCAGGGCGAGACGCCGCAGCCGCGCGCCTAACGGTGGCTGGGGCTGTGGCGTCGTGAGAAATCCCGTCGACGAGCTCCATGCGAGTTGCGGAGCACCACCGGTGACACGGAAGACGCGGAACTCGCGCCAATCCACGAGCCGGTGCGCAAGCGCCTCGATGCGCAGGAATGCGTCCGCGAGACTCATGTCGGACGACACCACCTGCTCCATCGCGAGAATCTTGTTCAGCTCCTCGGCGGAGACAGCCTCCTCGAGCATGCGCTTGACGAGGACGCCGATAACGACGAGCATGGCGCCGACGAACACCCAACCCACCGGTCCGATCGAGTTGATCGTCGCCAAAACGACGGCGACGGCGATCAATCCCGCGCCGAAGCCAATGACCTCATAGCGCAAGATGAGCGACTTCTCCTCCTCGAGCAGTTTGTCGCGCCAGATGAGGCTGAAGTACAGCAGGGACCGGGTGAGGACGAAGTACGACAAGGAGAACAGCATGAGCGCGGGCAGGCCTTCCGTGGTCATTCCCGCCGCGTGCGCCGAGCCCGTCGCGATCGACGTCCAGGCAAAAAACCCGTATGCGCTGATCAGCGCGATGACTTCACGGCCCGCATTGATCCAGCTCGGCTCCGTGCTCTTGCGCAGAATGAGCAGATCGGTGACGAGCACGCCACCATAGATGCCTAACGCGGTACTCGACGCGCCGTTGATGATCGAGCCGGCGATCGCCGGAAACGCAAGGAAGTTCAGCGCGCCGTACTTCGTCAGCGGAACCTGATAAGCGCGGAGGAGAATCGTCGCCGAAAAGACGAGGATCGTGCCGACCCACGAGCTCGTCCATCGATGATCGAACACCAGCACGCTGCCCAGCAGCAGCATGCCGATCGCGCCTAACGCGCGAGAGAATCCCGACAGGAAGAGCTTCATGGCGACACCGTGTCGATGGCCCTGCGTAGCGATGCGACCAGAGTGATCGCGCTCTCGAGCGACTCGTCAGCGGCGCGCACGGTTGCGCTCCCGACAACCACACCATCCGCGAGCCGTGCGACCGCCTGTGCCTGTTCCGGCCGCGAGATGCCGAACCCCACGCAGATGGGAAGATCCGTCGCCCGCCGGAGCCGTGCGACCGTCTCCGGCAGATCAGTTGGAAGCTGATCGCGCACGCCGGTGACACCGAGCCGGCTGATCAGATACACGAACCCACTGCCATGCTGCGCGATCTCTGCCATGCGCCCCTCCGGCGTTGTCGGCGCGACGAGCCGGATGAACGCCAACGGCCCTTCGCCAAGCCATTGCTCGAGTGAGGGGTCCGCCCCAACCGGCAGATCGGTGACGAGCACTCCGTGGAATCCGGCGTCGGCCGCGCGCACGAGTGTATCGCGTCCAGCCGCGAGCAGAGGATTCAGATAGGTGAACAGCACCGTGGGAATGCTCAATCGCGCTCGCGACACCGCCGCGAATACGCCGTCCAGCGTCATTCCCGCCGCGAGGGCCTTCTGCGAGCTCGCCTGAATGATAGGACCATCGGCCATCGGATCGGAGAACGGCACTCCGATCTCGAGGATGTCCGCGCCCGCGCGCTCGAGCCCCCGGAGCAGATCGACCGTCGCCTCCGGCGACGGGTGACCCGCCGTCACGTACGGCACCAGCGCGCGCCGGCCAGAGGCCCGGAGCTGCGCGAAGCGTTCCGCGACGCGCTCAGATGAAGTAGTCGCCGACACGAATCCCGTACCGTTCGGGTTGGTCCGTCTTGATGATCGTCCGCTTGAATGCGCCGTCCTGGCCGCGATCCGCGAGATCCACGAGATATCCGGGAAAGAGCACGTTGCCCTTGTCGTCGCTCACGATGCGCACGATCGGTCGTGACAGCATCTCGGCGATCGGATTGCTTGCGTGCACTAACCCCAACTCGAAGGTATCCAGCACCACCAACGTCCCGACAGGATAGATGCCGGTGAGATTGACGAACGCCTTCACGAGCACGGGATCCATACCGCGGCGCGAGTTGTCGCGCATCTCCTTCATGACGTCCGCGGGATTCATCGGCGTCGTCTGATACGATCGCCGGGACGTCGCGGCATCGAAGCCGTCGGCCACCGCGACGATCTTGCTGAACACACTCATGCGGCGATCGCGCACCGGCCGAGGATAGCCGGTGAGGTCCACCTTCATGTGGTGCTCGTATGCGACGATCATCGCGCGATAGTGCAGATCCTGCGTCCCGCGCAGCTGAAAGAGCGAGAGCACACCCATCCACGGATGTGCGGCGATTTGCTTCCACTCGTCGTCCGTGAGCCCTTCGACCTTGTTGAGCACCTCGGAAGGGACGCGCGACTTTCCGATGTCGTGAAAGAGCGCGGCCATGCCGAGATCGTAGAGCTGCAGCTTGGTGAGGCCGAGCCGCTTGCCGATCGCGACCGAAAAGATGCACACGTTCACACTATGCGTGAACGTGTACTCGTCGTAGTCGCGGATCGCGGTCAGGCCGACGAGTGATGTCTCCTCGTTCAGAATCTGATCGACGATTCCCTGCACCACGCGTTTGATCTTCTTGATGTTCGGGCTCTTTCCGAAGCGCACCGCCGTCATCAGATCCTTTGTGACGGCCACGGACTGCGCGTACGTCCTCTTCGCGCGTTCCTTCGCCTTTTCCTTGTCGTCTTCGTCCGCTTCGGCGGGCCGGGCGAGCGTGAACGCATTGACGCCGGCAGCATCGAGCTTTGCGAGGAGTATCTCGAAGCGCTGCTCCGGCTCCTCGGCACCTGGTGTCGCCATCAGAGCGGAGAGAAACACCATCCAGTCGCGCGCCGTCACCGTGCCCGCGATCTGCTGAGCACCGAGTCCGGCGCGGCGGCAGAGGGAGAGGAGATGGCTGAAGCTCGCGTAGTTGTCGAGGTCCAGCCGGAGCCGCGTCGCGTTCACGAAGATGAACTCGCCGGAGGTACGAATCTCGAGCTCCGATTCGGCGGCGATGATCTCCTTGCTGACAGTCGTAAGCTCCTGGAGCGCCCGTTGCACCGCCGCGTTCTCGAGGGGGTAGAGCTTGATCGCGCGCAAGGCGCCGTGATACGCGTAGATGAGGTTGCGCCCCGCTCGCCGAATGTAGGAATCGCCGGCGTTGGGATCGAGACTGGCGCTTGTGGTCGCGCGGAGCGGAGGCGGCGCCGTGACTGCTCGCGACGACGCGCTCACGTCGTTGCTCCGCGCAGCGCGCGGTTCACCGCGTTGCGTACCACCACGTCCTTTTCGGACGACGCCTTCCGCAACGCGCCCGCCGCGTTAGGCGTCGAGATGCGTCCGAGCGCGATCGCGGCGCAGGCGCGCAGTTCCGAGTCCTCGCGTCGGCCGAGGAATCCCTTACCGTTCAGCACCGAGTCCAGATACTCGACGCCCGCGTCGCCGGCGAGAGAGCCGAAGGCCTCGAAGAAGGCCATCTTCTCCGTGAGGTCCGCCTCGCGGATCGCCTTGCCCTTCACCACCGCCTCGATCCGCGGCAGCACGAGCCGATAGCTGCGCGCCGTGAACGCACGCACGGCCGAGATGCGGATCTCGCGATCCGCATCTTCGACAGCGCGCTCGAGGGCCTGCAGCGCACTCGGCGATCCGATCTCGGTCAGCGCGTGGACAACCATCTGTCGGAGCTCGACGTCTGGTCCGGCAAGAACCTTCGATAGCGACTGGACGGCGGCGGGCGTCTTCAATGCGCCCGCGCGCCGGATCGCCTCCAGAGCAACTTCGCGCTCGGGAGCCGTGATCAGGCGCACCAGCTCGCTGGTGTTCAACGAAGCAAGACGCTCCGCGGCCGCTTCCAGCAACGGGCGCACGCGGGAGTTCTGCATCCGTGACATCCAGATGAAGACGGGCCCCAGCGCTTTTGGCCGCAGCTGATCGAAGAGCTCCATCAGCTCGCTCTGCGGCGGAAGCTCCGCGGCGTCGTCGAGCGACTGGAGCAGCTGAGCGAGCGATTCGGGCGCGCTCAGCCGCACGGGCAGGTCCATGAGCGCCTGCTTGTGCTGCGGCAACAGGTCTGGCGCCCGCTGCGTCGTCACCTGCACTTCGCGGAGGAGATGGGCGACGCCGCGGAAGTGTCCCATAGCGAGGAGATTGACCAACGTCGAGTCGAGAATGGCGATGATCTCCTCGCGCTCCGACGTGGTCGTCTGACGCTCGAAGATGTCGAGCACCGTCGACGTCACTCGCGAACGGAGATCCTCGGCGTATTCGCGACTGATCTCGCCCTGCAGATACTCGATCTCCGACTCGTCGAGGAAGTACAGGGTCGCGTCGAAGTCGGACAGGTTCACGATCCCCGACGACTGCGTCTCCACGACCGCGCTGTGCGTCGCGTTCTCGATCTGCTCGCGGGTGACATCCTCCTTCGGGCTGCTGTCCGTCACTGGCGCCGCTGGATCCATGCCGAGATCCTGGAAGCGATATCGTGCGTACACGAAGTCCGCTTCCCAGAGCATCGTCAGCAGGTCGTCCTCGTCAGGCGTGGCCTTGCGGGCGCGCTGCAGAATACCGAGGAGCGCGATGACCTCCTTCTCCTCGAACCCCTTCGTCAGAGTGAGCTCGCGAACGCCGTCCTTGAAGAAGAGCCAGGACAGGCTGTCCGCGGATTTGTTCGGCTCGGACAGGACGACATGATCGTACCAGAAGATCCCGGTCTCCGAGAAGGTGAGCGTGATCTCATCGATCTGCGACCAGATGGCCGAGAAGCCGGCACGGAGCGTGTCGATCGCGCCCTTGTAGATCGGATTGTTCGGCAGGTACAGCTGGTGCGCACGCCCCGCTTTGATGACGAGCCGAAGCAGCTCTTCAACTGGGCCGGGAGCAAAGGGAGCTTCCTGTCCCTCCGTTGCCGCGGAGGGCGCGTGCACGGGAGACGCTGTCACGGCGCAAGAATCCCCATTTCGCTGATCTGTGCGACGTCCTTGTCGCCGCGACCGCTCACACAGACGAGCACGGGCTCGTCGGCGCGCCAACGCCCGCGTTGGGACGCGAGCCAGCTCACCGCGTGTGCGCTCTCGAGAGCGGGAATGATTCCTTCGAGACGGCTCAACAGCTTGAATCCTTCCAGCGCGTCGTGATCGGTGACCGCCACGTACGTCGCTCGACCAATGTCCTTGAGATAGGCGTGCTCTGGTCCCACGCCGGGATAATCCAGCCCAGCGGAAATCGAGTGCGCCGGATGCACCTGGCCCCCGGCGTCCTGCAGCAGATAGCTGAGCGCACCGTGCAGAACACCGGGGGTGCCTTTCGAGAGCGACGCGGCGTGGTGCGCTGTTTCCAGCCCCTCGCCCGCCGCCTCTACTCCGACGAGTTGAACCGCCGGATCGTCAATAAACGCGGCGAAGGCGCCAATCGCGTTCGAGCCGCCGCCGACACAGGCGATGACGGTGCTCGGGAGCCTCCCCGCCTGCGTGAGCATCTGCTGCCGCGCTTCGCGGCTGATTACGGACTGGAAGTCGCGCACCATCCGCGGATAGGGCGCCGGTCCGACGACGGAGCCGATCACGTAGTGCGAGTCCACGACTGTTCCGACCCAGTCGCGAATCGCCTCGCTCGTGGCGTCCTTGAGCGTGCGCGTGCCGCTCGTCACAGACACCACGCTCGCGCCGAGGAGCCGCATTCGCCAGACATTGAGTGCCTGACGACGCATGTCCTCCTCGCCCATGTAGACGACGCACTCCAGGCCGTAGCGCGCGCACACGGTTGCCGTGGCCACGCCGTGCTGCCCCGCCCCGGTCTCGGCGATGATCCGCCGCTTGCCCATGCGTCGCGCGAGGAGCACCTGACCGACCGTGTTATTGATCTTGTGGGCGCCCGTGTGGTTGAGGTCTTCCCGCTTGAGCCAGACCTGAGCTCCCACCTGCGCCGACAGCCGCGGCGCGTCGCTCAACGGAGACGGCCGGCCGACGTAGGTGTTGAGCATGTGCTCAACATCAGCGATGAATGAAGGGTCGACGCGCGCCTCGTCATACGCGCGTTCGAGCTCGTCGAGCGCCGGAATCAGCGTCTCGGGAACGTAGCGGCCGCCGAACGCGCCGAAGCGGTCGGTCGCGGCCGGTGCAGTCATCGAATCATGTGCTGGCATGTACGGCATCCCTGAATGCGCGCATTCGCGCGTGATCCTTGATCCCAGGCGCCGTCTCCACACCTGAGGAGACGTCCACCACATCGGGGCGCAACAGCCGAATCGCCTCGCCGACATTCTCTGCTTTGAGACCGCCGGCGAGCACGAGACGCGCCCCGCTTCCACCGTTTCGTATCGCGACCAGATCGTCCACCAACTCTTCCCACGGCAGCGCCACGCCCGTACCGCCGAGCTTGCCGGGAACATGGGCGTCGAGGAGTACAGCGTCCGTGGCAGCGAAAAGCTCCGCTGCCGACTCGGGCAGTCGCCCGTCTCGGACGCGGAGCACGCTCCAGATTTCGCCATCGAAGCGCGCGCGCAGCGCATCCATGAGCCGCGCGTCGCCCTCGCCATGCAGCTGCACCGCGCCCAGTCGGGCCGACTCGGCCACCGCCAGGATCGCATCGGCGCTCGTGTCGGCGAACACGCCTACCCGGCGAACGTTCGCCGGGACGGCCTCGAGCACTTCCGCGGCCCGCTCAGCCGTTAGGCGCCGCGGCCCCGATGCGAAGATGACGCCCACGTACCGCGCCCCGAGCGCGACGGCCTCGCGCGCGTCGTCCGCGCGCGTCAGACCGCAGAACTTGATCTCAGTTGGCACGGTCGACGCGCCGCACGCCCGTCAAACGCCGAACGGCATCCTGAGGGTCCGATGCCGCCGAGACGCTCGATCCAACGAGCACGGCGTCTGCCCCGGCCCGGCCAACTCGCTCCACATCTCCTCGGCTGGCTACGCCACTTTCGGCTATCGCGACAACGGACGAGGGCACTCGCGCCAGCAGCCGTTCGCTGGTCCCGGCGTCCATCGCCAGTGTCTCCAGATTTCTGTTGTTGATTCCGATGACCCGTGCGTCGCATGCGAGCGCGAGATCCAATTCTTGCTCGTCGCGAATCTCGACGAGGACCTCGAGTGCAAGCTCCCGCGCGGCCTGCATCAGCCGTGGCAGGCCTGCCGGCCCGAGCGCCCTCACGATCAGGAGGGCGGCCGACGCGCCAACTGCCTTCGCTTCCAGCAGCTGGATGGGCTCGACGTGAAAATCCTTCTTGAGAGCCGGAATCGAGACCGCCGCTCTGACGGCGGTAAGGTCAGCAATTGCGCCAGCGAAATGCTCCGGCTCGGTCAGCACGGACACCGCTCGCGCGCCGGCGGCCGCATACGCTTTCGCCTGCGCCGCCGCATCCATATCTGGTCGAATCCATCCCTTCGATGGCGACTTCCGCTTTACCTCGGCGATGACCGCAACGGTGCTGTCCCGTAGCGCCGAGGCGAACGGTGGCACGGGGTGAGCCGATTTCGCCGATTTCTCGAGCTCGGCGGCGCGGGCTTCGAGCGCTCTAGCGCGGAGGCGAGCCTCTTCGACGATGCGGCCGAGCGTGCCCGACGGTGCCGTCCACGCAAAAGATGCTTGCACTTCGGTCCTTCTTCGGATATCGTAAGATTCGGTGCTTGTTCGGGATCCGCAGGAGTGGGCCCGAGCGCGAACTGAGCGCCGCAACTTATTCCGGACGTCAGCCATGCCGCTCACGAAGCGCCAGCGCGAAATACTAACCTACCTCTCGAGCTACTCCGAGCAAAACGGCTACGCGCCGAGCTTCGAGGAGATCGCCGAGCAATTCCGGTATTCGTCGCTCGCGACGGTGCACGAGCACCTCTCCAATCTGGAGCGGAAGGGATACATCAAGCGCTCCTACAACGAGAGCCGGGCGATCGAGATTCTTCCCACGGAGGCGACACCCCGCGCCATTGAGCTGCCGGTGCTTGGTAGTGTCGCGGCCGGCATGCCGATCGAGGCCGTCGAGCATAACGAGACGATGTGCGTGCCCGATACGCTGGTGCGGCGCGGGGGCAATCACTATGTGCTCCGCGTCCGCGGCAACTCGATGATCGACGAGCAGATCCGCGACGGCGATTTCGTCGTCATCAACGAGCGACGCAGCGCCGACAACGGCGAGACGGTCATCGCCCTCACGAACGGCTCGTCCGCCACGGTGAAGAAGTTCTATCGTGAGCGCGACGGACGGATTCGCCTCCAGCCCGCCAACGAAACGATGCCGCCGATCTACGTCAACGAGAACGACGTGATGATCCAGGGGGTCGTCGTCGGCGTCATGCGTCGCTACTGAGCTAATCGTTAGGCAGCGTTGCGCGCAAACGCGGTGCGCAGCCGCTCCAGCGCGCGCAGCCCAGTCCCGTCACGCGCCGCTGCCTGCGCGGCGTCGACGGCATCGTCGTACGTCCGCACCGCGCCGGAGACATAAATCGCCGCGGCGGCGTTGAGCACAACGGCGGCAGTCGCGCCACTGCTTGCCCCGCCGCCGAGCACGGCGAGCACCATCTCCGCGTTCTCCTTCGGCGAGCCACCCGCCAGGTGCTCCGCACGTGGCGTCTCGAATCCATAGCGCTCCGGCTCGATAGTCCATTCGCGCATGCTCCCGTCGCGAATCTCCATGACGCGGGTCGGGCCGATCGGCGACACCTCGTCAAGGCCGGGCGCGCCGTGCACTACCAGGGCGTGCATCGTGCCCAGCTCGCGGAGAGCGCCCGCGATGAGCGGCATCCGCCGCTCGTCGGCCACCCCGACAACCTGCCGGCCCGCAAACGCCGGGTTGGCGAGCGGACCGACGATGTTCATCACGGTGGGAATGCCGAGCTCCCGCCTAACGGGGCCGACGTGGCGCATCGCCGGATGCATGAGTGGCGCGAACATGAAGACGATGCCGGCGTCGCGCAGTGCCTGCTCCATCACTGGAAGAGGGACGTCGATCGAAACGCCGAGCGCCTCGAGCACGTCGGCGCTGCCACAGAGCGATGTGAACGAGCGATTGCCGTGCTTGGCGATGCGGACTCCAGCGCCCGCCGCCAGGAGTGCCGCGGCTGTTGAGATGTTGAAGGTGACAATGCTTCCGCCCCCAGTGCCGCAAGTGTCGACGAGCTCCTCTGGGCGCTCCGCCCGCAGCACAACCATGACGTTGCGCAACGCACGCACGATTGCCGCGAGCTCCTCTGGACGCTCTCCCCGTACCCGCAGACCGATCAGGATCGCGGCGATCTGCGCGGCGGTCGCCTCGCCCGCCATGATGCTCTCGAACGCGCGTGTCAGCGCCTCATCCGGGATCGCTTCGCCGTGGGCGAGCTGTCGTATCGCCGTTGTGATCGCGCTGCCGTCAGCGGACACTGAGCATCTCGTGAAGCCGTTCCGGCAACCGCGCGCGCGACGCGACGAGCGCGATCACCAATCCCAGCAGCCGCACGCGCTCGATGTCTTCCTCGCCGAAGACGCCATACATCGCGCGGTTGGTGAGGTTCACCACGCCCACGAGGTCGTCGTGATAAACGAGCGGGAAGCTGATGAACGAGCCCGTGGTGAAGTATTGATCGCGTAGCAAGGGATGTTGCTTCGCTTCGCTCACGTCTCGCACGAGGAGCGGCTCGCGCGACGCCGCGACGCGACCAGCGACGCCTTCGCCGATCCGGATCCGGGCGCCCTCCGCCACTCCCGGCGCGATCCCTCGCGCCGACGCGAGATAGAGCCAACCCGGCTCCCGTGCCCGCAACATCAGCGAGCATCGCTGCGCATGCATGTCGTCGCCGACGAGCGAGAGCAGCCCGTCGACGAGCTGGCGCGGATCATCGGTGCTCGCGTCGAGGCTCAACACGCGATCGATGAGATACAACGTTCGCGTCTTCTCGCGCAGCAACTCGTTGCGGCGCGCCAGCTCGATGTGCGCCTTCTCGAGCTGTTCCACCGCGGAAGTGACAGTCGCCTCGACGGCCTCCGCGCGTCGCGACGCCTGTCGCGCGCTCTCCTCCGATCGCGCGAGTTCTCGCTCGAGCCACACGACACGCTCCGAGGTCGCGGACCGATCATCGGTCGCGGCCTGCGCCAGTCCCGCCTGGAGCTCCGCGAGCCGGCGCTCATACTCGTCATGCACGCGCTGTGTGACACCCTCGAGCGTCTCCACTGCCTCCGCCCGCGCGTCGTGCTCCAGAAAGCGCACGAGCGCGAGATCGAACAATGCGGCCGACGGACCGAATCGTTCCGAGGTGCGCGTGCCGAAGATCTTCTTCGTCTCGTACAGCACGAGAATCGCGCTCAGCTGCCCCTCGAAGCGAATCCCGCGCGCGGAGAGCCATCCCGGCTCGTCGAAGCCGCGCAATCCGAAAAGCCGCGCGAACTCGTCGACGCTATCCGCGAACTCGACGAATTGCCCTCCCGCCATTACCGCGACGCGCTCGCGATTCGGCAGATGGTCGATCGTCGTCTCGAGCGCGGTGACCTCGACCCCGCCCTCACTGGGCACCAGCCGTTCCCGCAGCATGCTCCGGCGATGGTCGTACTTCACGAGCGCGAGCTGAGCGAAGCGATCAATCTCCACGAGCGCCTCACCAAGCGCGCCGAGCGCCGCCTGCACGTCGTTGGCGACGGTGAGCGCGTGAGCGAGAGACGCGAGGGTGCGCGGCGGCATCGGCGCCAAATGTGAGCGGCTACGTCGAGCAAAGTCAATCGGTTCCACGCGTGCACCGCGCGTTGCTCGTTGCTTGACACACCCCCTTGCTCCGGTAGTTTTCGAGCAATGGCCGAGCGTACGGTGCAACTCGTTTTGCACTACGACGGGGCACGATTCAGCGGTTGGCAGCGACAGCCCGACCAGCGCACCGTTCAGGGGGTCGTGGAGCAGGCACTCGAGCGATTGTGTGGAGGCCCCACTCCGGCACTCGGTTCAGGACGGACCGACGCCGGCGTGCACGCGAGAGGTCAGGCAGTCGGTGTGCGCCTCCCGGAGCGATGGGACGCACCACGCGTGCGACGCGCGCTCAATGCGATTCTGCCCGGTGACGTGTGGGTCGCTGCCGCGCACGAGATGCGTCCGGAATTCCACGCACGCTATAGCGCGACGTCGCGGCGCTATAGTTATTACGTCGGCACGGACGACGAGGCGCGATCGCCATTTCGCAAGCCGCACGAGTTGCCGATCGATCGGCCGCTCGATCGTGAGTTGCTCGATCGTGCCGCCTCGCTCGTGGAAGGCGACCATAGTTTCCGCGCCTTTGCCGTACGCGGCACCGCGCCGGAGCACGACGATCTTCGCTGTGTCGTGCACGCGGCGCGATGGCGAGATCGGCCTGGCGGTCTCGTGTTCGAGATCGAAGCGAATCGGTTTCTTCATCACATGGTGCGATTCCTCGTCGGAACGATGATCGATATCGGCACGGGACAGCGCCCTGCCGAGGATCTTTCGGCGTTGCTCGACGCGCCGGACAATCGGGACGTCTCCGCGCCAGCACCTGCTCATGCGCTCTTTCTCGATCGCGTAGCCTATCCGACAACCCTCTACCTGGCCGACTCATGAAGATTCTGCTCGCAAGCGCCGATCTGGATGACATCGCCTGGGCAACGAGGAGTGGTTTTCTGGACGGTGTAATGACCTCACCTGCGCTTCTCCGCACGCAGGAGCGCGACGAGCGCGAACAGCTGGCCGAGATCTGTCGTATCGTGGATGCACCCGTGTACGTCACGGTTCACGCGATCGACGGAGAAGACGTGTACCAGGACGGAAAGGAGCTCGCGCGGCTGTCCGATCAGATTGTCGTGCAGGTACCGCTGGTCGAGGACGCCATTGACGCCGTGCGACGACTCGCCAACGATGGCATCCGCGTCGCCAGTCTCTTCGTGTTCACTGCCGCCCAGGGATTGCTCGCCGCCAAGTCGGGGGCGTGCTC
The DNA here is from genome assembly GCA_035273165.1 of Gemmatimonadaceae bacterium. GTDB lineage: Bacteria > Gemmatimonadota > Gemmatimonadetes > Gemmatimonadales > Gemmatimonadaceae > AG2. The sequence goes on along the minus strand of DATEPP010000392.1, from coordinate 1,928 downwards.
CGTGGTGACGAGCATCGAGCAGCTCGATCAACTCGGTCGGGACGGAATCGAAACCGTGCGCGAGTTGCGAACGGCCTTCGATGCGTCCGGTACGGAGTGTGACGTCATCGCATCATATCCGAAAACGGCGGTACACTTCGCCGAATGTGCTTCCGCTGGCGCCAACGCAGTCGCGATTGGTGCAAGCGCGTTGCGTCAGCTTTTAATCCATCCGCTCACCGATCGAGGTATCGATCAGTTCCTGAGCGACATCGCACGCCATCATGGGGCGTGGGCACCCGCATGAAACACTTCTCGCGCGCACTGGTCGCGCTCACTGTTTGTTCATGGCTCGTCGGTTGTGGCGAGCCGAGGGAGTCGCAGGCCGCACCGGCGCAAACCGCGCAGGTCGCGAAGTCGGCCAACGTGAGCGCAGCACGGCGCACGGCGATCACCGAAGCCGTTGCCCGCGTCGCGCCAGCGGTGGTCACCGTCCAGACCGAGATCCTCGAGCGCGTCGCGCCCGACCCGTTCGATTGGCCGTTCGGTGGTGGTGAGTCGCAGCGCCAGTCTTCCGGTCTCGGCACGGGTTTCATCATTCGGCCCGACGGCGTAATTGTCACGAATGCTCACGTGGTTGCGGGAGCAACGCGCGTATCGGTGATGATGCGCGATGGAAAGACATTCCCCGCAAAGATCCTCGGCGCGGACGAGACGAACGACCTCGCCGTCATCAAGATCGACGCGTCAGCGTTGCCGGTGGCGAAGCTCGGCAACTCCGAGAATCTGCTCATCGGTGAGTGGGCGATCGCGATCGGCAATCCATACGGATTTCTCCTCGGCAACTCCGAGCCGAGCGTGACGGCTGGTGTCATCAGCGGCACCGGTCGCAATCTCGTCGCACGCGGGGAAGGATCGGCTGCGTACTTCGACATGATCCAGACGGACGCGTCGATCAATCCCGGCAATTCGGGTGGGCCGCTCGTGGACGCAGACGGCGACGTCATCGGAGTGAACAGCTCGATTTATTCGACGAGCGGCGGCTCGATCGGACTCGGCTTCGCTATCCCCATCAATCGCGTGTCGCGCGTGGTCGAGGATCTTCTCGAGCATGGTAGCGTTAGGCGGCCGTGGATCGGTGTCAAGCTCCGCGTGAATACCGCTGACAACGTGCGAGCCGCCATTAGCCAGGGAGCCGTCATTGCGACGGTGGTGCCTGGATCGCCCGCGCAGAAAGCTGGGTTGCAGCCCGGCGACGTGATTCTTCAGGAAGGCACGCGTCCCGTCCGCAATCAGTTCGATTGGGAGGCCGCGTTGCTTGATCTTCGCGTGGGTCAGCCGGCCAATCTTCGGGTCCGCCGCGGCTCGCGGGAGTTGAACGTTCAGGTACCGGTCGCTGATCAGCCCGAGGTGACCGCGCCGAAGGTCCAGGTGCTGCGCGAGCTCGAGCTCGTCACGCTGACACCGGCGATCCGCGGGGAGCGCAACGTCCGCAGCGCGCGCGGGGCGGTAATCTACAGAGCGAGCGACCGGGTGCAGGAAGAGCTCGGGCTGCAGCCCGGCGACGTCATCGTCCAGATCAACCGCACCCCGATCGACGATGCCGACGAGGCGGCCCGTGCCCTCGACTACTACGGCGGTCGTGGCCCGATCCGCGTCTTCTTCGAGCGCGCCGGCCAGGTGTACTCCACCGATTTCGTGATTCAATGACCGATAGAGCAGCGCCCCCCGCCCCGACGCCGCACGACGGCTACACGTCGCCGCTCGCCGAGCGCTACGCGTCCAGGCGGATGCTGCAGAACTGGTCGGCGAAGGAGCGCTACGGCCTCTGGCGCCGGCTCTGGCTGGCGCTCGCCGAGTCGGAGCGCGAGTTGGGCGTACCGATCCCCGACGAGGCGCTGGCCCAGATGCGCGCTCGCGTCGACGACATCGACTTCGCCGCGGTGGCG